>NZ_AGUD01000278.1 GCF_000240225.1 Patulibacter medicamentivorans | reverse complement strand
GACGCGAGCGGTCGCCCGGGTCGAGCGCCACGTAGACCGCGCCGGCGATCCCCCGCAGGCGCACCGCGGCGCGGGCGTCGCGGCCGATCGGGCCGTCGTCGAGGGCGAGGGTCACCAGCGCCCCCGGCCGGCCGCCGCGCGAGCGGTCCGCCGCGACCCGCCGGACGGTGCCGGCGCGCTGCCCGGCGATCCGCACGTCGTCGCCGTCCTTCAGCAGCGGCGCGTCGCCGGGGACGCTGATCCGGACCTCGTAGGGATCGGACAGCGGACCGCCGTCGATCGCGACCGTCGACAGGTACGCGATCGCGGCCAGCACGGCCACGACGAGCAGCCCGAGCAGCAGGTCGCGGCGCCGGCGGTCCTGCGCGTGCGCGGGGCGACGGCGGCTCATCGGTCCCTCCCGAGGGCCTTCAGCAGGCAGCCGGGCTCGATCGGGACGCCGAACGCCTCGCACGAGAAGACGGCGGCGCCGCGCCAGTAGTTGCGGGCGGGGTCGGCGAACGGGTCGCCCAGCTGGGTTCCCGGCTCGGCTCCCTGGTCGGTGAAGTTGACGAAGAAGCCCTTGGAGATCGCCGGCGCCGCGTCCTGCACCGCCGCCAGCGCGCGGTCGAGGTCGGGCGCGATCGCGGCCGCCGTCCGCAGCCCGGCGCCCAGCGAGGTGAACGTTCCCTCGCGCCCGACCAGCGCGCCGCGCAGCTGGCGCAGCGTCGGCGCCAGGTCGTCCGATGCCCGCCGGGCCTGGCGGAGGAACGGCCGCAGGCGGGTCGCCGCGGTGCTCAGGCCCGGCGCGAGCGCCCGCAGGTCGCGGGC
>NZ_AGUD01000279.1 GCF_000240225.1 Patulibacter medicamentivorans | reverse complement strand
CCGCGCGACGGCGACGGTCGGCGGACTGGCGCCGAGCGGCTGGCGCAACGTGCCGGCCGTGCCGCAGGCGACGAGCTTCGACGTGGTCGGCTCTCACCCGCCGGCGCCCGAGGCGCCCGCCGACGGCGACGCGCCCGCCGACCCGCTCGCGGTCCGCTACCGCCTGGACCGGAGCGGCCGGCTGGCCGAGCTGACCGTCGGTGGCGCGCCGCTCGGGCTGACCGCCTCGGGCTCCGGCGCCGAGGCGGACGAGGCCGCCGTCGAACTGGTCCGCGCGACGGCCGACGAGGTCGAGCTGCGGATCGCCGGGATCCGCCACCGGTTCACGGTCTTCGCTGGCGCCGATGCCGTCTGGGTGTCCACGTCGGACGGCCAGGTCGCGCTGCGCGAGCGCCCGCGCTTCCCCGATCACGGCGCCGACGCGGCCGCCGGGTCGCTGACCGCGCCGCTGCCCGGCACGGTCCTGCGGGTGCTGGCCGCGGCCGGCGAGCAGGTCGCCGCCGGCCAGCCGCTGGTGGTGCTCGAGGCGATGAAGATGGAGCACGAGATCACGGCGCCGGTCGACGGCACCCTGACCGAGCTGCCGGTCGCGGTCGGCGACCAGGTCGATGGCGGACAGGTGCTGGCGGTCGTCGAGGACGCGGGCGCGTGACGACCGTCGACGCCGCGGCGCCGCTGCGGATCGCCAACTGCTCGGGGTTCTTCGGCGACCGCCTGGCGGCCGCCCGCGAGATGGTGGAGGACGGCCCGATCGACGTCCTCACCGGCGAGTACCTGGCCGAGCTGACGATGTTCATCCTCGCCCGGACCCGCGCGGCCGGCCGCGGCGACGGCACCGTCCCGACCTTCCTGCGGCAGCTCGAGGAGGTCCTCGGCACCTGCGTCGAGCGCGGCATCAAGGTCGTCGCCAACGCCGGCGGCCTCGACCCCGCGACGATGGCCGGGCACGTGCGCGCGCTGGCCGAGCGGCTGGGCCTGCGGCTCGCGGTCGCCCACGTCGAGGGCGACGACCTGCTCGCCCGCGTCGGCGAGCTGCGGGATGCCGGCGAGCCGCTGCGCCACCTCGACGACGGGCGGCCGCTGAGCAAGCTGGGGGTCGAGCCGGTGACGGTCAACGCCTACCTCGGCGGCTGGGGGATCGCCGAGGCGCTGCGGGCGGGCGCCGACGTCGTGATCACCGGCCGCGTGACCGACGCCGCCCTGGTGGTCGGCCCCAGCGCCTGGCGCTTCGGCTGGCGGCGGACGGACTGGGACCGGCTCGCCGGCGCGGTCGCGGCCGGCCACGTGATCGAGTGCGGCGCCCAGGCGACCGGCGGCAACCTGGCCTTCTTCCAGGAGGTGCCCGACCTGCTGCACCCCGGGTTCCCGATCGCCGAGGTCCACGCCGACGGGTCGAGCGTGATCACCAAGCACGCGGGCACCGGCGGGATCGTCTCGGTCGACAGCGTGACCGCCCAGCTGGTCTACGAGATCGCGGATCCGGCCTACCTCAACCCCGACGTCGTGGCCCACTTCGACGCGCTGCGGCTGGAGCAGGAGGGGCCCGACCGGGTCCGGATCGCGGGCGTCCGCGGGTCCGCGCCGCCGCCGACGCTGAAGGTCTGCGTGAACTACGCGGGCGGCCACCGCAACGCCGTCACCGTCGTGATCCCCGGAACCGACGTCGAGGCGAAGGCCCTGCTGTTCGAGCGCCAGCTCGACGCGGCGCTCGGCGATCGGCGGCCGGAGGTGCTGGAGACGCGGCTCGACCAGGTCGTCCGCGGCGGCCCCGGCGGCGAGCGCTGCGGGCTGCTGGAGGTCCAGGTCAAGGACCCGGATCGCCGGCGCGTCGGGCGCGCCTTCTCGAGCGCGATCGTCGAGCTGGCCCTGTCCAGCTTCCCCGGCTTCCACCTGACGGCCCCGCCCGGCGACGCACATCCGTTCGCGATCCACTGGCCGGCGCTCGTCGCGGCCGAGCGCGTCCCGCACGTGGTCGTGCTCGAGGACGGGGACCGGATCGAGATCGCCCCGTCGCCGGCGCGCGGGGAACCGGTCGCCGAGGCGGACGCGCGTGTCGACGCCGCGAGCCCGGGTCCGCCGCAGGCCGAGGCGCCGCCGGCGTCCGCCACCCGGACGGTCCCGCTCGGGACGCTGGTCGGCGCCCGCTCGGGAGACAAGGGCGGCAACGCCAACGTCGGCGTCTGGGCCCGCGACGACGCCGGCCACGCCTGGCTGCGGTCGTTCCTGACCGTCGAGCGGCTGCGCGAGCTGCTGCCGGAGACGGCGCCGCTCGAGGTCCGCCGCCACGAGCTGCCGGGCATCCGCGCGCTGAACTTCGTGATCGTCGGGCTGCTCGGCGACGGCGTCGCCGCCTCGACCCGACCCGATCCCCAGGCCAAGGGCCTCGGCGAGCAGCTGCGCGCGCAGCCGGTCGCCGTGCCCGAGCATCTGCTGACCACCCCACCGACTCCCGCGAGGACCACCCCGTGAGCACCGACGTCCCCGTCCTGCCGCTGATCGAGAGCGACGAGCTGCAGGCGATCCGTGGATCGATCCGCGAGATCGCCGACCGCTTCGGGCCGCACTACATGCGCGAGTGCTACGAGCGGGACGAGCCGCCGAACGCGATGTGGGAGGCCCTCTCCGAGGGCGGCTTCGTCGGGATCAACGTCCCCGAGCAGTGGGACGGCGGCGGGCTCGGCATGCTCGGCCTGATCACCGTCGCCGAGGAGCTCGCGGCCAACGGCAGCACGCTGCTGCTGCTCGTCGTCTCCTCCGCGATCAACGGCTCGATCCTCGCCAAGCACGGCACGACCGAGCAGAAGGAGACCTGGCTGCGCGGGGTCGCCACCGGCACCAAGCGGCTGGCGTTCGCGATCACCGAGCCGGACGCGGGCACCAACTCGCACAACCTGCGGACGACGATCAAGCCGAACGGCAACGGCAAGTACGTCATCAACGGGCAGAAGACGTTCATCTCCGGCGTCGAGCAGTCCGACGCGATCCTGGTCGTCACCCGCGCCGTGCTCGACGACGGCAACCTCGGCCTGCCGTCGCTGGCGCTGGTCGACACCGACGCGCCGGGGCTGAAGCGCGACAAGATCCCGATGCCGTACCTCGGTCCCGACCACCAGTGGACGCTCTTCCTCGACGACGTCGAGGTCGACGAGGACCGGCTGATCGGCGGCTTCAACGGCGGGCTCGGCCCGATCTTCGACGGGCTCAACCCGGAGCGGATCATCGGCGCGGCGCTGGCGATCGGCGGCGGGCGGCTGGCGCTCGAGAAGGCGTCCGCCTATGCGCGCGAGCGGACGGTCTGGAAGACCCCGATCGGCGCCCACCAGGGGATCGCGCACCCGCTGGCGAAGGCGAAGATCGACCTCGACCTGGCCTGGCTGATGACGCAGAAGGCGGCCGTCCTGAACGACGCCGGAGCGAAGGCGGGCGAGGCGTCGAACATGGCGAAGTACGCCGCCGCCGAGGCCGCGATCGAGGCCGTCGAGCGCGCGATCCAGACCCACGGCGGCAACGGGATCACGCTCGAGTACGGCCTCTCCGACCTCTGGTGGGGCGTCCGCCTGACCCGCACCGCGCCGGTCAGCGCCGAGATGATCCTGAACTTCGTGGCCGAGCACTCGCTCGGGCTGCCGAAGTCCTATTGAGTGGGGCCGCGCGTGCCGGTCGTCGTGCGCGACGACCGGCGCCGCGCTCAGGCGGTCGGCGCCGGCAGCGCCGACAGCACCCGCTGCAGCTCGTCGACCGTGACGTAGGTCAGGCCGATCGCGTGGATCTTGTCCCAGACGATCGTGCCGTGCTCGTCGATCACGAAGGTCGCGCGCTTGGTCCCCAGCAGCCGCGAGGCGACGCCGTAGGCGCGGGCGACCGCGTGGTCGGGGTCGGCCAGCAGCGGCACGGTCAGGCCGTGGTGCTCGCGGAAGGACTCCTTGCTGGCGACGTCCTTGCCGCTGATCCCGACGACGGTGACGTCGAGCGCGGAGAGGTCGTCGGCGCGGTCGCGGTACGAGCACATCTGCTTCGTGCAGACCGCGGTCTCGTCGCCGGGGTAGAAGGCCAGCACGATCCGCTTGCCGCGCTGCTCGGAGAGCGTGAACGAGCCGTCGGTGCCCTGGAGGGTGAAGTCCGGCGCCGCGTCGCCGACCTTGGGGGTGGAGGCCATGTCCAGAGCCTACGCGCCGCAGCCCGGGCCGGAGGGGCGATCGGTCACGGATCCCGCGGTCGGGCCGAACTGCAAGGGTAGGTCGGTGCCGACCGCCGAACACGAGATCGAGTGGCGCCTGCTGCAGGCCGCCGATCAGGTCGCGGCCGACGCCGCCGAGGTCCTCGGTCCGCTGGTCGACTGCTCGTCGCCGAGCGGCGACGGCGAGGCGATCGAGCGCTGCGTCGCGATCGTCCTCGAGCGCCTGCCGGAGGGCGCGACCGTCGAGCGACCGCCCTGCTCGACGCCCGGCTTCGCGCCCGACCTGCTGGTCCGCCTGCCCGGGAGCGGTCGCCGGCGGATCGTCCTGCTCGGGCACCTCGACACCGTGATCGGGCACGACCAGCACCGCCCGCTGCGGCGCGACGGCGACCGCTGGGACGGCTCGGGCACCTTCGACATGAAGGGCGGCGACGCGCTCGCCCTCGGGGTCCTGCGGGCGCTCGCCACCGTCGAGGGCCTGCGCGAGGCCTTCGCCGAGGTCGCGCTGCTGCTGGTCGCCGACGAGGAGTGGCGCGAGGACCCCTTCGGCCACGGCGAGCGGTTCGCCGGCTGGGACGCCTGCCTCTGCTTCGAGGGCGGCGAGCGGACCGCGGCCGGCGACGAGGCGGTCGTCGTCCGCCGCAAGGCCGCGGCGACGATCCGCACCACCGCCCACGGCCGCGCCGCCCACGCGGGCAGCTCGCCGGACGACGGCCGCAACGCGCTGCTGGCGCTCGCCGAGGTCGCCCGGATCCTGGCCGCCCACCACGACCCGACGAGCGAGCACCGGCTGAGCGTCGTCCCGACCGTGATCCGCAGCGGCACCGCGCTGAACGTCGTCCCCGACGAGGGTCAGCTGACCTGCGACCTGCGGGCCGACGACCTGGTCGCGGTCGAGCGGGTGCTGGCCACGCTCCCGCAGGCGCTCGACGGGGTCGCGCTGGAGTCCCGCTTCGGGCGCGTCTGGCCGGGGATGGACCACCGCGAGAGCGCCGCGCCGGTCCTCAGCCGCGCCGGCGCGATCCTCGGCCGTCCGATCGTCGCCGCCTCGCGCGGGGGCGCGTCCGACGCCAGCCACCTGGCTCAGCACGTGGCCGTCGCGATCGACGGGCTCGGTCCGCTCGGCGGCGGCGCGCACGCGATCGACGAGCACGTCGACGGGGGTGCGCTGGTCGCCCGCGCCCAGGTCGCGCTGGCGGTCGCGGCGGCGGTCCTCACCGCACCCTGAGCCCGCGGTCGCGGCGGTCGACCGACGATCCGCGCCGGCTCCGGAATCGATCATCTAGGCTCGATCGGTGACCGTCCCGCGCCGTCCCGACAGCTTCGACGAGGAACTGCTCAACGAGGATCTCGCCGAGGTCGAGACGGAGCTGACCGACGATCAGCGCCTCGACCGGATCCGCGGCGAGCTGGACCGGGCCTTCAACCTGCTGCGCGACGTCCGCCGCGGCGTGACGGTCTTCGGATCGGCGCGGCTGGGGCCGGGCACGCCCGAGTACGCGCTGGCCCGGGAGCTCGGCCGGCGGCTGGCCGTCGACGTGCGGGCGACCGTGGTGACCGGCGGCGGGCCGGGGCTGATGGAGGCCGCGAACCGGGGTGCCCACGAGGCCGGCGGCCGTTCGGTCGGACTGCTGATCGACCTGCCGTTCGAGACCCACAGCAACGAGTACCTGGACCTCGCGATCGACTTCCACTACTTCTTCACGCGCAAGGTCTCGTTCGTCCGTTACTCCGGCGCGTTCGTGGCGCTGCCCGGCGGCTACGGCACGATGGACGAGCTGTTCGAGGTCCTCTGCCTGGTCCAGACCCGCAAGATCCGGCGCTATCCGATCGTGCTCCACGGCAGCGCCTACTGGGGTGGGCTGGTGACCTGGCTGCGCGAGCGGATGATGGCCGACGGGCTGATCTCGCCCGAGGACGACGACCTGTTCCACGTCACCGACGACCTCGACCAGGTGGTCGCGATCTGCAACGAGGCGGCGGACGCGCGGGACGCCGGGGGGCCCGGGGACGCGCACGGCGCGTTGGGGGGCTGACCTTCGGGGACGTGGGTGGGGGGCGTGCTCGGCGTCTCGTGGCGGGTGTGGTCCGCGGGGTGTTCTCGGTCGCTCGTGGGCTCGTTTGGGGTGGCGGCTGTGGTCCGCGGGGGTGCGGTGCGCCCTCGATCGCTCGCGGCCAAGGGAGCGGGGTGCTTCGGTCTACGTGGTCTGGTTTGGCCGCGAATGGTGCGATCGAGGGCGCACCCCA
>NZ_AGUD01000280.1 GCF_000240225.1 Patulibacter medicamentivorans | reverse complement strand
CCGCCCACCGCCAACGCTCGCGGCCCCGCCACCGCCCACCGCCAACGCTCGCGGCCCCGCCACCGCCCACCGCCAACGCTCGCGGCCCCGCCACCGCCCACCCCCTCGCCCACCGCCCCGCCAACGCCCACCGCCCCGCCAACGCGCGGCTCAGCCCGTGGCCGGCGGGTGACGCGAGGCGACCAGCCACGGGCCGACCTGCTCGGCACCGGGTCCCGCCACGAAGACGAGGGTCCGCATCGCGACCCGCTCGGCGTCGAAGTCGGCCAGCGTCGCGTGCTCGATCCGCTCGTCCTCACGGCCGACGTCGGTCACCAGCGCGACCGGCGTGGCCCCGTCGCGGTGCGCCAGCAGCAGCTCGCGAGCGCGGTCCAGCTGCCAGGTCCGGGTTCGGGAGCGGGGGTTGTAGATCGCGAGCGCCAGATCGGTCGCGGCGAGCGCGGCGACCCGCGCCTCGACCTGCTCCCACGGCACCAGCACGTCGGACAGCGAGATCGTCGCGAAGTCCCCCAGCGGCGCGCCGAGCCGCGCGGCCGCGGCGGTTGCCGCCGTCACGCCCGGCACCACCTCGACGGTCGGCCGCCGGTCGTCGGACAGCTCGGCGACGGCCCGCAGGGCCAGGCCGGCCATCCCGAAGATCCCCGCGTCGCCCGAGGACACCAGCGCGACGCGCCGCCCGCCGACGGCCAACTCGAGGGCGTCCTCGGCCCGCTCCCGCTCGCCGCCCATGGTGCCGCGGCGCAGCTCCTGCTCGGGCCGCAGCAGGTCGGCGCACTGGTCGACATAGGGGCCGTAGCCGACGACGACATCGGCCTCGGCCACCACCTGGGCCGCGCGACCGGTGCGCAACGCCGGCCCTCCCGGACCGAGACCGACGATCCAGAGGACACCAGGCATCGCCCGGGACTCTACGAGGACGCTCGCCAGGGCGACCGCCGGACGCGGGACTCAGGGGGTCGCGGTGCCCGACGGCGTGCCGCCGCCGGCGTCGGACGCCGGCGGAGCAGTGGCGCCGCCGCTCGTCGTCGCGCCGTCGCCGGAGCCGGTCGCCGGCGCGCCGCCGGTCTCGGCGCCGGTGCCGCTCGGGTCGGTCGCGCCGCCGGAGGCCGCGTCACCGGAGCCGCTGGGCTCGTTCGTGCCGTCCGGGGTCGTGGTGGTCGTGCCGTCCGGAGTCGTGGTCGTGCCGTCCGGGGTCGTCGTCTCGCCGGGGGTCGTGGCGTCGCCCGGCGCGGCCGGCGATCCCGATCCGTCGCCCGGCAGCGGCGCACCGCCGCCGCCGACCACCGGCGTGCCGCCGAGCGGCTCGTCGGTCTCGGGCACGTGGACGAGGACCCCGACGCCGGCGTTGCCGGCCTCGGTCCCCGGATCGGCGCTGGTGCTGTCCGGCAGCGGCAGCGCGACGCTGGTGCCGCCGTCGGACGGCGTCCCCGCCGTGCTCGGCACCGTCAGGCGCACCTCGACCGGAGCGCCGCCGGAGGGCGTCGGGGCCGGGGTCGTCGGGTCCGGGGTCGCCGGCGCCGTGGGGCGGCCGCTCGGCGTCGACGCGGGCCCGGTGCCGATCGGCGCCCGCACCTCGACCACGTTGCTGACCCCGTCGCCGGTGGCCGTGTCGTCGGTCGTCACCGTCTCCTCGCCCGCCGTCTGCTCGGCCAGCTGGAGCCGCACGCGCAGCCGTGGAGGAGCCACGCCGGCCGTCCCGTCGTCGACCAGGTCGACGCGCGCCAGCAGCGCCAGCGGACCGTCGATGCCCTCGGCGCGGGCCTTCAGCTGGGCGACCGCGTCGGCGTCGAGCTTCAGCCGCAGGTCGAGCTGCGCCGGCAGCGCCTTGACGAGGTCGGCGACCGTGGTCGCCGGCGCGGTGTCGGTGGCCAGCCGCAGCCGCACCTCACTTCCGGGCTCGAGGGTGCCGCTGTCGGTCCCGGTCAGGGTCACGCCCTCGACCCGCAGCCGGACCCGCGAGGTCGCGCTCGGCTGCTCGGGGGTCGTCGGCTGGCTCGGGGCCGCCCCCGGCGACGACGGCGAGGCGGGCACGGTGACTCCGCCGCCATGCGCGCCGAGGTCGAGCCCGCTGCCGGTCGTCGGTCGCGCGCCGCTTCCCCGGCCGCCCTGGACGGCGGCGCGGCTTCCGGCATCGGGGCCGGACGTCGTCACCGGCGCGCCGAGCGCGTCGGTGCCGTCGACCGTGGTCCCACCCGATTCGGGGGCCGCCGCGTGCAGCGCCTCGCGGGCCCCGGCCGTGCGCTCGTCGGTGACCTGCAGGACCTGCCGGCTGCCATCGCCGGTGAGGCCCGGGACCGCGGAGCCCGACGACGGCCCGAAGGCGACGCCGACCATCAGCGTCCCCGCCGCGAGGGCCGTGCCCACCGCGGACGCCACCGCGATGTCCTTGCGGGCGAGACGGTCCACCTTTCCCCCCTCGGCTCCGCGCGCGTGGGACTTGATCCGAACCGCTCCCGGACTGGACGAACGATCGACACCCGGGGCGGCTCCGGCGGTCGCCGTGGCCGAACGTTCGACCGCCGTCGAAGGCAAAGCGGCGCGCTGCCCGGCGACCGGAGCGGCGGCCGCCGCAGCTCACCGCCGCGCGGGCGAGCGGCGGCCCGCCCACCCGCTCCGGACCCGCCGCCACGACCAGCCGTCCGCTACCGTTCGACCTCTGTGGCGGTGCGCGGAAGCCGGTGGGAATCCGGGACGGTCGCGCCACTGTGAACGGTGCCCTCCGGTCGGCGAGGACGGGCGGCATCGCAGTCAGGAACGGCACCGCCACCGTCACCGCACAGGGACGCGTCATCCCGATGGAGCACCGCACCTTCCCCGCCGCCGCCCGCTCGGCCTCCTCGCCGCCACGTCGCTCCCGGAGCGCGACGTGACCGTCCACCTGGTCGGCGCCGGGCCCGGCGACCCCGACCTCCTGACCGTCCGCGCGGCCGCGCTGCTGGCCCGGGCCGAGGTCGTGGTCAGCGACCGGCCCTCGACCGATCCGGTCGTCGCGCTGGCTCCGGCGAGCGCCGAGCGGATCCTGGTCGGCAAGGCGCCGGGCCGCCCGGCGCTGCCCCAGGACGAGGTCGCGCGGCTGCTCGTCGAGCTCGGCCGCGGCGGCCGCGAGGTCGTGCGGCTGAAGAGCGGCGACCCGTTCGTCGCCGCTCGCGGCGGCGAGGAGGCGCTGGCGCTGCAGGCGGCCGGGGTCGCCTTCACCGTCGTCCCCGGGATCAGCGCCGGGCTCGCCGCTCCGGCCTTCGCCGGGATCCCGGTCCACGTCCGCCAGCGCTCGCGGGTCGTCACCGTGCTGGCCGGCAACAGCGACCCCGAGTACCCGGGTGAGATCGACTGGGACGCCCTGGCACGGCTCGGCGGCACGATCGTGGTCCTGACCGGCCGCTCGCGGCTGCGACGGATCGCCGGCTGGCTGCTCGCCGCCGGGATGCCGCCGGAGACCCCGCTGGCCGCGATCAGCGCCGCCGGCCGCGCCGGCCGCCAGCGGACGGTCCGCGGCACGCTCGCCGCGCTGCCGCCGCGGCTCGACCCGCCGGTGACGTTCGTGATCGGTGACGTCGCCGCGATCGACCTCGACTGGTTCGCCGACGCCCGCAGCGAGACGGTCGCCGAGACCGGCGCCGAGGCGCCGATCGCCGACGATGGGGGCGCGCCGCGTGCACATCCCTGAGGGCTTCCTGACCGGCCAGGTGACCGGCGTCGGGACCGGGCTCGCGGTCGCCGGGCTGGCGTTCTGCGTCCGCCGGGCCGACGTCACCGGCGAGGACGGGCGACTGCCGCTGGCCGGGCTGGCCGGCGCGTTCTTCCTGGTCGGCGACTCGCCGTTCGTGCCGATCGGGGTCGGCACCCAGGGCCACCTGCTCGGCGGGACGCTGGCGGTCGCGCTGCTCGGCCCGTGGCTCGGCGCGCTGACGATCGGCGTCGTGACGATCGTCCAGGCCCTGGTCCAGGGCGACGGCGGGATCACGACCCTCGGCCTGAACATCGTCAACGTCGCGCTGGTCCCGGCCTTCGTCGGCTGGCCGATCCTGCGCGGGATCCAGCGGTTGGCGCAGGCGATCCGCGGACGCGGATCGCCCGGCGGCCTCGCCGTCGCCTGCGGCGCGGCGGCGTTCGTCAACGTCGTCCTGGCCAGCGTCCTGTTCGTCGCCGAGTATGCGCTCGGCCACAAGACCCCGATCGACCTCGGCGCGCTCGCCGGGACGACCATCGGCACCTACGCGGTCGTGGCGCTGATCGAGGCCGTGATCACGGCCGGGATCGTCGCCGCGCTGCTCTCGCGGAGACCCGACCTGGTGCTGATCGCGCCACCCGAGCTGCGCCGCCCGGCCCATCGCGCACGACCGGTTCGGCGAGCCGGCGGGGCCGGGCCGAGCGTGCCGCCGCCGGCCGGCAGCGAGCCCCAGCGATCGTCGGCGACCCGCGGCCCCGAGCGGCCCGGGCCGCCCCCG
>NZ_AGUD01000281.1 GCF_000240225.1 Patulibacter medicamentivorans | reverse complement strand
GTGCTCGGCACTGCCGAGCGCACCAGGTGGCGAGATCCGAAGCGTCTACGCGCGCCTCACGCCGCCGGGACGTCGCGGCCCCAGAGCTCCTCGACCCGCTCCCGCCGCACGACGACCCGCGAGCGGCCGTCGCCGACGAAGACGACGGGCGGGCGCGGCACGCCGTTGTAGGTGTTGGCCATCGCGTAGCCGTAGGCGCCGGTGACCGGGGTCACGAGCACGTCGCCGGGGCGCGGGTCGTCGAGCCGGGCGTCGGCCACCAGCACGTCGCTCGACTCGCAGTGCTTGCCGACCACGCGGCAGGCCGTGCCCGCGCTGCCGGCGGCCAGGAAGCGGTCGGCGACCTGGACCTCGTAGCGGGCGCCGTAGAGCATCGGCCGCAGGTTGTCGGCCATCCCGCCGTCGACCGCGACCCAGGTCGAGACGTTGCGCTTGACCGTCTGGACCTCGTACAGCGTCACGCCCGCGCGCCCGACCAGCGAACGGCCGGGCTCGTCGGAGATCCGCACCCGGTCGCCGATCAGCGCCCGGACGGCGGCGACCTTGACCTGCACGTACTCCTCGACCGACGGCAGCTGCGCGACCTGGTCGGCGGTGTAGGCGACGCCCAGGCCGCCTCCGAGGTTGACCTCGTCGAGCCCGTCGGCCAGCGGCGCGATCGCCGCGACCGCCCGACGGAAGACGTCGAGGTCGAGCAGCTGGGAGCCGATGTGGAAGTGGAGCCCGTCGAGCCGCAGGGCGGGCAGGCCGCGAACGCGATCGATCGTCGTCCGCGTCTCGTCGATCCCGAGCCCGAACTTCGAGTCGGCCTGCCCGGTCGAGATCCCGTCGTGGGTCTCGCCGCGGACGTCGGGCGTAACCCGGATCGTGACCGGCTGCACCCGTCCGCGCTCGGCCGCGATCCGCGCCAGCCGCTCGACGTCGTCGCCGTTGTCGATCACGACGTGGCGGATCCCGTGCTCGACGGCCGCGACCAGCTCGGCCTCGGACTTCGCGTTGCCGTGCAGGTGGATCCGGTCGGGCGCGAATCCGGCGTTCAGCGCCAGCGCCAGCTCGCCGCCGGAGGCGACGTCGCAGCCGAGGCCCTCCTGCTCCAGCGTCCGCAGGACCGCCGTGCAGGGGCAGGCCTTCGAGGCGAACGAGACGTGGGCGCCCGGCGCGTGGCGCTCGAACGCCGATCGGTAGGCGCGCGCCTGCGTCCGCAGGTCGTCCTCGACGACCACGTAGGCCGGGGTGCCGTGCTCGCGCGCCAGCTCGATCGCGTCGCAGCCGCCGAGCAGCAGCCGGCCGCGCTCGTCGAAGGCGCTGCCCAGCGGGTAGACGGCGAGGAGATCGTCGGCCATGGGCGCGGGATGATGCCATCCCGCCCCGCGACACCGAGGGCCGCGGTCAGTGCGAGGCGCCGAGCGTGTTCCCGAGCAGCTCGCCGAGCCCGGTCACGGTCCCGCCGAGGGCGTCGCCGAGTCCCCCGACCACCTGGCCGAGCAGGCTCTGTCGGCCGCCGAGCACGTTGGCCAGGCCGTCGGTGGTGGCCGTCGTGGTGTTGGCCAGCGCCGCAGTGGTGTCCTTGAGCCCGTCGCCGAGGTTCGCCTGGCGCGGGGTCGATCCGGCGCCGGAGTCGACGGGCGGCCGGGTCGGACGCGCGGGGGTCTGCGATCCGCCACCGCCGGCGTCGGCGTCGGTGGCGACCGGCGTGCGGGCGGGCCGGCGCGCCTGCTGGGACGCGGACTGGCGGGCGGCGGCCGCCGGCCCCTG
>NZ_AGUD01000282.1 GCF_000240225.1 Patulibacter medicamentivorans | reverse complement strand
CGACCACCCCAGCCGCAACCCCCGACCACCGCAGCCGCAACCCCCGACCACCGCAGCCGCAACCCCCGACCACCGCAGCCGCAACCCCCCAACCGGCCAGCCACCACCGGCCAGCCAGGACCCCTCAGTGGTCCGCGACCGTCCCACCCTCGGGCACGAGCGGCTGGCCCGCGGCGGCCCAGTCGAGCAGCCCGCCCCGCAGCGACCAGGCGTCGAACCCGGCCTCGCGGAACGCCTGCGCCGCCATCCCCGAGCGCCCGCCGACCCGGCACTGGAACACGACCGGCCGCTCGCGGTCGATCTCCGACGCGCGGGACCCCAGCTCGCCGAGCGCCACGTGGACGGCGCCGGGGATCCGGCCGGCCTCCCACTCGTAGGGCTCGCGGACGTCGATCAGCGTCACGGCGTCGCGCTCCAGGGCCTCCGCCAGCTGGGCGACGTCGACCTCGAGGCCGGGCTGGTCGAAGAGCGGGTCCGCCATGCCCGGGACGCTATCGCGCCGGATCGGCGTGTCCTTCGGCAGGCCCCCGACGTCGCGCTTGTCACAAGACTTTACAAATTAGGATGACCTATTAGAATGTCGGGCATGGATGCGCCCACCGTCACCGGCTCCGCCGACGAGCAGCTCGTCGCGCGCCTGCGCGGGGCCGGCCTACGGGTGACGCCGCAGCGGCTGGCGCTGCACCGGCTGCTGGCCGGCACTCCGCGGCACGTGACGGCCGAGGCGCTGCTGCGCGAGGCCGCCGGCGACCTGCCGGGCCTGGCGCTGCCGACGGTCTACTCGACGCTCGAGCTGTTCGCCGAGCTCGGCCTGGTGCGCCGCGTCGCCGCTCCGGGGGCGGCGCGCTACGACACCAACCCGTCGCCGCACGACCACTTCACCTGCACCGGCTGCGGGGCCCTGATCGACCTCGACACGAGCGCCGGTCGCGCCGCGGCCACCCGCGCCGCCGAGGGTGCCGGCCACGCCGTCGACGCGGCGACCGTCGTCGTCAGCGGTCGCTGCGCGAACTGCCTCGCGAGCGCGAACTAGCGCGGGCCGCCAGACGGTCGTCGTTCGATCGCCCCCGATCGCCGGTGGCGATCGTCCACCCGCCCGTCGGTCGGGTGTGGCCGCGCCACGTCGCGCGGGCGAATGCGCGGAAGTAGGATTATCTCCATGGCCAACGATCTGTCCACTGGTGTCTACGAGATCCCGAGCGAGCTGCTGGAGTTCCGCGACGCGGTGCGCCAGATCGCGCAGGAGAAGATCGCTCCGCGCGCGGCCGAGATCGACGAGAAGGGCGAGTACCCCTGGGACGTCCGCAAGGCGCTCGCGGAGTCCGACATCCTCGGCCTGCCGATCGCCGAGGACCTCGGCGGTATCCACATGGGCACGCTGATGCAGCAGCTGGCGGTCGAGGAGATCGCGAAGGTCTGCGCGTCGTCGGCCCTGATCCAGATGATCCAGGAGCTCGGATCGCTGCCGATCACGCTCTTCGGCTCGGACGAGCTGAAGCAGCGGTTCCTGCCCAAGATCGCCAGCGGCGAGCACTCGCCGGCGTTCGCGCTGTCGGAGCCCGAGGCCGGCTCGGACCCCGCGTCGATGAAGACCACCGCCGTTCGCGACGGCGACGAGTGGGTCATCAACGGCACCAAGAACTGGATCACCAACACCTCGATCGCCGACTTCTACGTCGTCTTCGCGAAGACCGACCTCGAGCGGAACCGGATCACCGCCTTCGTCGTCGAGAGCGATCGCCCGGGCTTCTCCTGGGGCCCGCTGGAGCGCAAGCTCGGCATCAAGGGCTCCCCGACGGGCTCGCCGGTGCTCGAGGACGTGCGGGTCCCGCACGCGAACGTGATCGGCGAGGTCGACAAGGGCCTCAGCGTCGCCCTCGGCACGCTCGAGCGGACCCGCCTCGGCGCCGCCGCTCAGGCCGTCGGGATCGCCCAGGGCGCCGTCGACTACGCGACCAACTACGCCAAGGAGCGGATCGCGTTCGGCAAGCCGATCGCGACCTTCCAGGGCCTGCAGTGGAAGCTGGCCGATGCCGAGACCCGCGTCGCCGCCGCCCGCGAGCTGCTCTACAAGGCCTGCTCGGTCGTCGACAACGAGCCCCGCGGCTCGCGCGCCGTCGGCAAGTGGACCTCGATGGCGAAGCTGTTCGCGTCCGACACCGCGATGGCCGTGACGGTCGACATGCTCCAGGTCCTCGGCGGCTACGGGTACGTGAAGGACTACCCGATGGAGCGCTTCATGCGCGACGCCAAGATCACCCAGATCTACGAGGGCACGAACGAGATCCAGCGCGTCGTGATCAGCCGCGCGATGCTCGGCTGAGCCGGTCGAGCGTCCGGTCCCGGCTGGGCGCGCGCTCCGGTGCCCTACCCTAGGTCGATGGGCATCATGCGCGCCCCGCTGGTGACCGCCCTCGCCGGGCTCTGCCTGGCCTGCACGATCACGGTCCTGCTCGGCGCGTGGGCGACCGAGCCGCTGCTGCGGACGGTCCAGACCGCCGGGACCGTGGTCACCGGCGCGGCGGTGATCTTCGGGATCTTCGGGCTGATCGCCGGCCGGATGACCGACTACCGCACGCCGGAGACCGACGAGGAGTTCGAGCAGGTCGTCGAGCGGGCCGAGCGGCTCGCCGCCGAGGGCCTGACCGTCGACCCCGACGAGGGCGAGTTCCTGGCCGCGGACCCCTACGAGGACGACGGCTTCGCCGAGCTGGTCCGCGAGGCGCTGGACGACCTGCCCGACCTGCTGCGCGGCGTCCTCGACACCAACGTCGCGGTCGTGATCTCGGACGACGGCCGGCGCCACCACGCCTACGGCCTCTACCGCGGCGACGGCGCGGTCCGCGACACGATCAACGACCAGATCCTGATCTTCCGCGACACGCTCAGGCGCGACTTCGGCCACGACCCGGACCTGCTGCGCGAGCAGGTGCTGATCACCGTCCGCCACGAGCTCGCCCACCACGTCGGCTTCGACGAGCTGGGCGTGCGGGACCTGGGCCTGTAGGACTAGCCGCCGTCGCTGTCCGTCGACAGCGCGGCCAGCTCGTCGGCGGCGCGCTCCAGCTCGTCGGCGATCGCGGAGAGGACGCGGGCACCGGTCTCGCGGTCGGCCTCGGGGACGGCGGCGGCGACCCGCAGCCGCCAGGCGGCCACGCGCTGACGCCGCTCGTCGACCACGGCCCGGCCCGCGGAGGTCAGCGCGACCCGCACCACGCGCCGATCGCCGGCGTCGGCCGAGCGCTCGATCAGGCCCTGGTCCTCGAGCTTGCGGATCATCGTGGTCGCGGTCGGCGGGGTCGTCGCCGCGAGCTCGGCGAGCCGCCCGACCGGCAGCGGCTCGTCGCTGTGCAGCAGCGGCTCGACCAGGTGGAACTGGGGGATCGAGAGCCCGCCCTGGAGGTGCTGGTTGCCGTGGCCGCGGATCCGCTTGGTCGCCCGGAACAGCCGCACCAGCTGGTCGCGGACCGCCCGCAGCTCGGGACCGGCGGCGGCCTCGTCGGGACCGTCGTCGAGGGTTCGGTAGGGGTCGGGCGCGGCGGGCATCGGGTGGGTTCTCGGGAGGGCGTCGGGATCCGCCGCCCGACGGAGGATGACGATCGGCGAGGACGCCCGTCGCAGGCGCCGCGGGCGGGCATCCGGACCGGGCGATCCGGAAGAAGCTGAGGGTGCTAATAATAGCCGGGCGCCACGATTCGGAACCACAGGATCCGGGATCGTGCGCCGCGTCCCGCTCGAGCGCCCGCCGCTCGCCCTTCACTGCCCCGGAGCCCCGTCGATGACCGAGTCCATCCTGCGCGATCGCAAGCTGATGTCGGTCGCGATCGTCGTGATCGTCGGCGCGGTCATGTCGATCCTGGACACGACGATCATCAACGTCGCGCTCCAGGACCTGTCGAAGGACCTCGACGCGCCGCTCAGCACCGTCCAGTGGGTCGCGACCGGCTACATGCTGGCGCTGGCCGCGGTGATCCCGCTGACCGGCTGGGCCTCGGAGCAGTTCGGCGGCAAGCGGGTCTGGATCGTGGCGGTCGCGCTCTTCACCGCCACCTCGGCGCTCTGCGGCCTGGCCCAGGACGTCGACCAGCTGATCGCGCTGCGGATCCTCCAGGGGGTCGGCGGCGGCATGATCATGCCGGTCGGCCAGATCATGCTGACCCAGCAGGCCGGGCCCCAGAGGGTCGGCCGGGTGATGAGCGTGATCGCGGTGCCGATGCTGCTGGCGCCGATCTTCGGGCCGACGATCGGCGGCCTGATCGTCGACCACCTCTCCTGGCGCTGGATCTTCCTGGTCAACGTGCCGGTCGGCCTGATCGGCCTGCTGCTGGCGCGGCGGGTGCTGCCGAGGGCCGAGGGCCACGGCGGCGTGCCGCTCGACTGGCTGGGCGCGATCCTGGCCTCGGGCGGTGCCGCGGCGTTCGTCTTCGGGCTCTCGGAGACGGGCGAGAAGGGCGGCTTCGACGGCGCGATCACCTGGGGCCCGATCGCCGGCGGCCTGCTGCTGATCGTGCTCTACGTGCTGCACGCGTTGCGGACCCCGCACGCGGTGATCAACGTCCGGCTGTTCCGCAAGATTGGCTTCAGCAGCGCGTCGGCGACGACCTTCGTGCTCGGCGGGACGATGTTCGGCGCGATGATCCTGCTGCCGCTCTACTTCCAGATCGCGCGCGGCGAGGACGCCACCCACGCCGGCCTGCTGCTGATCCCGCAGGGCGTCGGGATGGCGATCGCGATGCCGCTCAGCGGCGTGATCACCGACCGGATCGGCGGCGGCCTGCCGACGATCGTCGGCGTCGCCGTGGTGACCGTCACGACGTTCATGTTCGCGGCGGTCGGCGGCGACACGTCCTACGTCCTGATCAGCGCGATCCTGCTCGTCCGCGGGTTCGGGATCGGGATGTCGATGATGCCCTCGATGGCCGCCGCCTACGCCACGCTCAGCCACGCCGACATCCCACGGGCGACGACCGGGCTGAACGTGCTGCAGCGGGTCGGCGGCGCGATCGGCACGGCGCTGTTCACCGTGCTCCTGACCCGGGGGATGGCCGATCGCGGGTTCTCCGGCTCGCTCGGGGAGGGGACGGGGTCCGCGCAGGGGCCGCTGCCGCTCGAGGTCCGCGACCGGATCGCCGACGCCTTCGGCCACACCTTCACCTGGGCAGCGGTGATCACGATCGTCGCGCTGGCGCCGGCGATCCTGCTCGCGATCGTCGAGATGCGCGCCCGTCGCGCGGCCGCGTCCGGCGGCGCCGACGGCGGCTCCGGGCGCGGCGGCGGTGGGGGAGCGGACCTCGGGCCGGCCGGCGACGGCGTGGCCCCGGTCG
>NZ_AGUD01000283.1 GCF_000240225.1 Patulibacter medicamentivorans | reverse complement strand
TTGCGGCGCGGTCTGCTCGGTCGACCAGGAGTGGTGCCTGAGCTGCGGCGTGCGGCTGACGCCGATGTCGCAGCGCCTGCCGGGCCTGCGCGCCGCGGCGACCGCGGTCGTGCTCGGCGTGCTGCTCGCCGGCGGTGCCGCCGCCGCCTCCTACGCGGCGTTGCGCGGCGACGCCCGCAGCACCGCCAACGCCCCGGCGCCCGCCTCGGGCGCGCCGGTCGCGCAGGTGCCTCCGCCGGTGACGGATCCCGGGACGTCGACGCCGACGACGCTGCCGCCGGCGTCGACGCCGACGACCGCGTCCACCACCACCGACGACACGTCGAAGGTCGACACGACCGACACGACGACCACCGACACCACGACGACGACCGACACGTCGACGAGCACGACGACCACCAGCACGACGACGACCAGCACGACGCCGGCCGCGCCGAGCCGCGTGACGTTCGCGAAGGGCCAGGGCTCGCTCTACGACCCCGACGGCGTGGTCGCGGAGCGGGGCGAGGAGGGCGCGGCGATCGACGGCAGCACCTCGAAGGCGTGGACCGTGACGCTCAGCGACGGCCAGAGCGGCGGCTTCGGCTACGTGCTCGACTTCGACCAGGCGACCGCGCTGAAGTCGCTGCGGATCTACACCCCGACCGACGGGCTGGTCGTGAAGATCCTAGGCACCACGAAGGCCAGCCTGCCGCCGGACGCGCTCGACCTCGGCTGGGACACGCTCGCCGGCGAGACGACGCTCAAGGGCGCGTCGGGCGGCAAGCGCCTGACGCTGAGCGAGGTCGGCGGCCGCAACCGCAAGTACAAGCACGTGCTGGTCTGGTTCACCGACGTGCCGGGCAGCCCGGCGTCGGCCCGCATCAACGAGATCTACGCCTACCGCTGAGCCGCCCGCGCGGCGCCTCGCCGCGCAGCGGCCGTGAGCGGCCGTTATGGTCGTCCGACGTGCCTCGCGGTGGGTCCGCGGTCCGAGCGACCGCACCCGCCCCGCGCGGCGCGCTTTTCCGTGACCCGAACCAGGGAGACGCCGTGAGCACGGCCACCATGACCACGAGCGAGGGCGACGTCGTCTTCGAGCTCTTCGATGCCGACGCGCCGAAGACGGTGGAGAACTTCAAGAAGCTGGCCAACGACGGCTTCTACGACGGGCTGATCTTCCACCGCGTGATCGCCGACTTCATGATCCAGGGCGGCTGCCCGAACGGCACCGGCACCGGCGGCCCGGGCTACGAGTTCGAGGACGAGATCAACGACCACAAGATCGTCCGCGGCACGCTGGCGATGGCGAACGCCGGGCCGAACACCAACGGCTCGCAGTTCTTCATCGTCACCACCGACGCCACCCCGTGGCTGGACGGCAAGCACACGAACTTCGGCCGCGTGGTCGGCGGCGAGGACGTCGTGCAGCGGATCGGCACCACCCCGACGGGCCCGCAGGACCGGCCCGTCACCCCGATCGAGATCCGCTCGATCACGATCACGGACTGATCGCCCGGGCCGCGCTGCGCCCGTACGCGGAGCGCGGCGCGGAACCTCGGCCCCCGGCAGCGAAGCTGACGCCGGCGTCACCGTCTCGCTACGCCGGAGTAGGCACGCGCTAGGCTGCCGTCGGGAGCAACCCGAAGGGGCAGCATGAGCACGCAGGAGCAGGCACCGGGCGCGACCGCCGCGTCCGCCGACGAGCACGCCGGGCAGAAGCCCGTCATCAACCCGGCCACGGGCGAGACGGTCGCCTGGGTCGACGATCTCGGCGCCGACGCCGCGGGGCCCGCGGCCGCCCGCGGCCGCGCCGTGCAGCCGGCCTGGGAGGCGCTCGGCTTCGAGGGCCGCGCCCGGGTGATGCGCCGGGCCCAGAAATGGGTGACCGAGAACTCCGACGAGATCGTCCGCACGATCGTCTCCGAGACCGGCAAGGCCTGGGAGGACGCGTTCATCGCGGAGATCTTCTACGCGGCCGCCGCGTTCGGCTTCTGGGCCGACAACGCCGAGAAGCTGCTGGCCGACGAGAAGATCAAGGCGTCGTCGCCGATGCTGAAGGGCAAGAAGGTCGTGGTGCGCCACGCGCCGCTCGGCCTGATCGGCGTCATCGCCCCCTGGAACTACCCGTTCACCAACGGCTTCGGCGACTGCATCCCGGCGCTGATGGCGGGCAACAGCGTGCTGCTCAAGCCGGCCGAGAAGACGCCGCTGACCTCGCTGCTGCTGGCCCGCGGCCTGCGCGAGTCGGGGCTGCCCGACGGCGTGATGCAGGTCCTGACCGGCCGCGGCTCGGTGCTCGGCGAGGCGATCCTCGACGTCGTCGACATGATCATGTTCACCGGCTCGACCGAGGTCGGCCGCCGGATCGGCGCCCGCGCCGGCGAGCGCCTGATCCCCTGCTCGCTGGAGCTCGGCGGCAAGGAC
>NZ_AGUD01000284.1 GCF_000240225.1 Patulibacter medicamentivorans | reverse complement strand
GGGCGAGCTGCGGGCCGCCGGCGAGCTGCCGCCGGCCGCGAGCTACGCGACCGGCACCCCCGCCCCGCCGGCGCCGGACGTCCCCGCCGACGTGCTGCGGGCCGGGGTCGGGCGCGCCGACCTGACGCCGCCGCTGATGGGCAAGTACTTCCTGGGCGGCTGGACCCGGGCCGACCGGATCGGCCGCGGCGTCTCGACCCGGCTGACCACCAGCGCGCTGGTGCTGCAGCGCGGAGGCCGCCGCGTCGCGCTCGTCGCGATGGCCGACTTCGCCGTCCCGCAGGGCCTCCAGCAGGCGATCGCGGCCAAGGTCGCGGACCTCGGCTTCAGCGAGCGCGACGTGATCATCTCCGCCACCCACACCCACTCCGGGACCGGTGGCTACGCCAACAGCCAGACGCTGAACACCGCGGCGCCGGGCATCGACATGATCCTGGCCAACCCCGCCAGCC
Source organism: Patulibacter medicamentivorans (assembly GCF_000240225.1). Lineage (GTDB taxonomy): Bacteria > Actinomycetota > Thermoleophilia > Solirubrobacterales > Solirubrobacteraceae > Patulibacter > Patulibacter medicamentivorans. The sequence goes on along the minus strand of NZ_AGUD01000284.1, from coordinate 375 downwards.
TGGCCGGCCTGATCGCGCCGTCGCCCGCCGATCCGCAGCTCTACACGTTCATCGTCAACCGCGTGGCGACCGCGATCCGGCGGGCCACCAACGGCCTCCGGCCGGCGGCGGCGGGCTGGGGCCACACGACCCTCTACGGCATCACCCGCAACCGCAGCCTGGTCGCGCGGCTCAACGACTTCGGCACCAGCGACCCCTCGAAGGTCCCCTACGAGAAGACGATCGACCCGAACGTCGACGTGCTGCGCGTCGACGCGCTGACCGCCGCCACCTGCACGGCGCAGGTCCGCCGCTCGGCCAAGCGCGCCACGAGCGCGGCGCGTCGCGCCCGCACGCTGGCCCGCCGCGCGACCAGCGCCCGCCGGGCGGCGAGCC
>NZ_AGUD01000285.1 GCF_000240225.1 Patulibacter medicamentivorans | reverse complement strand
CGGCGCGGGCGGGCCGGGGTCCGCCGGCGGGGCGGGCGGCGACCTGGCCGCGAAGTCCCACGATCGCCCCGCATGTCGGGGGCGGTCGTGGGATCTTGCGAGCGCCCGCGCCCTCACGCCGGCCGCGGGCCGGCGACCGAGCCCTCCGCGAACGGCGGCGGGCCGAGGATCGTCACGCCGACCCGCGCGGCGGCGGCCCGCAGCCGGTCCAGGTCGATCGATGCCGGGACCGCGCCGAGCCGGTCCCCGGCGTCGAGGAACAGCTGCTCGTGCCCGCCTGGGGTCGTGACCATCAGCACGCGCGCGCCGCCGGGGCTGACCACGCGCCAGGCGTGCGGGACGCCGCGCGGGGCGAAGATCGCGTCGTCCGGGCCGGCTACGAACCGTTGCGCGCCGATCGCGACCTCGACGCAGCCGCGGAGGACGACCAGTGCCTCGTCGTCGTGGGCGTGGACGTGCCACGGGGTCGCGCTGCCGGGCGCCAGGTCGTGATCGCTGATCCCCAGCCGGCCGTCGCTGTCGGCCGCGGCGAGCCGGATCCTCGTCGCGTCGCCCAGGTACGAGCGAACGGGCGCGTCGACGTCCGGGCAGTGCCGGCCCGACGTCGGCGGCGCGTCGCGAACGCCGTGCTCGGCTGGCGCCGGCGTCCCCGGCGCCGCGTCGCCGATCGATCGGCCGGATCCGGCGGACGGGCCACCCGCGGACGGCCAGGGGCTGTCGTCGCTCATGGTCCCAGCCTGCCCTGGCGGGCCGCCGCGCGCCATCCCGCGTTCGAGGGACCTGGTTGGCGCGACGGCGACTCGCCCGTCGAGGATCGGAGCCGGGCGACGCGGCGCCGGGGCCCGAGCGGGGCCGGGGCCCGAGCGGGGCCGGGGCGGCACCCGAGGTGGAGGCCGATGGTCGACCCGGACGACGGATCCTCCGCGACGGGCGACCCGCGGGGCGGTGGATCCGGGCTCAGTCGGCGACCGACGTCAGCACGACGACCGGGATCTGACGGTCGGTCTGCTGCTGGTAGCGGCCGTACTGCCCGCGGTTGTTGTCGTCGGCGATCTTCCAGAGCCGGTCGAAGTCCGGCTCGCCACGGGTGACCACGGTCGCCTCGGCCGGCTGCCGACGACGGCCGACCTGGACGACCACCCGAGGGTTGGCGCGGACGTTGTGCAGCCAGGCCGACGCGCGGCGAGCGCCGCCGTTGGAGGGCACGACCAGCCAGCGATCGCCGTCCTTGGCGTAGACGAGCGCGCTGACGCGCGGCTGGCCGCTCTTGGCGCCCGTCGTCCGCAGCAGCAGCGTCGGCAGCCCGATCAGCCGGTGTCCGATCAGCCCGCCGCTGCGCTCGTAGATCGCGGCGTGGGCCGCGAGCACGGCGACGAAGGCACGGCGTCGGAGCGACATGGAGGAATCCTACCGCAGGTAGCAGGGGTCGCAGGGCGTTCGAGTGGAGCCGGCGAACAGGTGCGGCCGCCGTGGCGGCCGATGAATCGTCATCTCGACGCGGGACGGGCCGACGCAGCCGCTGCGGGGCGAGGCGGGGCGCGGCGAGGCGGGGCGAGGCGCAGCCGCTACTGGGCACCCGGCCGATCGCCATCTCGCGCGGCACCGGGCGGCCAGAAGCCAACTCGCCGTCCCCGACGCGGCATCTCGCCGTCTCGCCCCCAGCACGTCAGCGAGACGACGATCGGCCGGCGCCGCTCTCGCCCGTGCGACGACCACCGCCGTCAACGTCCTCGGCCGGCGGAGCGCACCTCCACCACACCCTCCGCCCTCGGCGGGCGGAGCGCACTCCCGCCACCACCCTC
>NZ_AGUD01000286.1 GCF_000240225.1 Patulibacter medicamentivorans | reverse complement strand
GGCGTGCGGATGGCGTACTTGGAGGGCTTGGTGAGGACGGTGGGGTTGTCGATCTGGCTGATGCGGTCGATCAGCTTGATCCACTGGTTCGGTTTGAGGATCTGGGAGATCTGCTTGCCGAGCTTGGGGTCGTTGGCGATGGTGGGGCGGAACCCGACGTGGATGTGGTCGTCGTGGTCGGGCAGCGACATGGTGTTGTCGGTGCCGGGGAAGGTCATCAGGGAGATGATCTGGTGGGGCTTCATCGCGCCCTGGAGCTGCAGCAGCAGCCGGATCGTGGAGTCGGTGATGGTGCCGGGGCCCTGGGTCTTGGGCGTGATCGTGATCCCGTTGACGGCGGCGATGTCGACCGCGTTGCCGGAGGAGTGCTCCGACACGTTGCCGGAGGCGGTCATCAGGCCGTGGCCACTGCGTAGCGAGGTGATGGTGAGGCGCAGGCCGTTGGCGGTCAGGTATTCGAGGGTCGCGAGGACGCGGCGGTCGATCGCGCCAGCGGCGATGTCGCTGCGGCCTTGCGGGTAGATGTCCAAATGGCGGTCGGCGAGGACGCGGTCCTGGAGCTGGGCCTTGCTCATCAAGAGGACCTGGCCCGCGCTGGCGTTGCCGTCGTTGCCGAACAGCGGGTTCTGGCCCTTCGCGCGGTAGACCGCGGTCGATTCGAGGAGCTTCCAGCCGTCGAGGATCGGCTTCGGGTCCACGCGGGGGGCGCCCTTGCCGGCGGGACGGATCTCGAACTGCAGATGCGGGGTGGTGGAGCTGGTGGTCTTGCCGATCCGACCGAGGACGGTGCCGGCCATCACGCGAGCACCCTTCTTCATCCGCTTCAGCCGGATGTCGTCCTTGGGCAGGCCGTGCAGCGAGGAGAGGTAGCTCGAGTAGGAGCCGTTCTCCAGCTCCTGGTTGGCGAGCTGCTCCGCACCACCCAGCTTCTTCGCGACCGGACGCGCTGGATTCGCGAACACCCGCTCCTTGGTGTCGACGGCCGTGGTGTCGGTCGCGGGAGCGGCGGGCTCGACGGTCGACGGGGCCTGGCGGGCCGTGGCCTTCTGGCTGCCAGCGGTCGCGGCGACGGTCGGCTTGGGATCCTTCGCCGGGTCGAGGACCGTGCTGTCGCTCTTGGCCTTCGCCTTCGTCTTCGCGACGGGGTAGAACCCGGACAGCGTCTTGAGGTTGCCGTACGTGTAGGTGTTGCCGTACACGTCGCGCAGCTGGATGAACTTCCCCAGCCGCTTGCTGGTGCCGAGCTTGACGATCTCGCCGTCCTGGACCGCGATCACCGCCGCGCCGGGGCGCGAGAAGACGTTGATCGACCGCTTCTCCGACGAATCGATCGCCTTCGACGCGTTCCCGCTCTTCGTCCGGGTCCGCGCCTTGCGATTGGCGTCATCGCCGGCGTAGCGGGCCTTCGCCGCGACGGGGAACACGCCC
>NZ_AGUD01000287.1 GCF_000240225.1 Patulibacter medicamentivorans | reverse complement strand
CGCCGGCGGCCCGCCGGCGACGGCGACCCGCAGCAGCCGGACCGGGAACGGCGCACCGGCGAGCGCGCCCGCGACGTCGTCCGACGATCCGTCGTCGGCGACGACGACCTCGAACGGCGGGGCGCCGACCTGGGCCGCCAGCGCCGCGACGAGCGTCCGCAGGTCGTCCGCGGCGTCGCGGACGGGGACGACGACGCTGACCTCGGCGGCGGGCACGGCGCACACCCTAGAGCAGCCGGTTGCGGCGATCTCGCGAACCGTCGTCGCCCGGCGGGTGGCCGGCGCCATCGCCCCGGCGTCGGTTCGCCGTTTCGCGACCGCACGGGGCGCGAGACGGTGATCTGACGCCTCGACGGCGCCGAACGGTCGTCTCGCGCCCGCGCGGGTCGCGAGACGGCGATCTGACGGCGGCGGCGCGTCTTCGTCGTCTCGCGCCCCCGCCCGCGACGAGACGCCCTTCCTGCGGCCCAGCGGCGCGTCTTCGTCGTCTCGCGCCCCCGCCCGCGACGAGACGCCGTTCGTACGGCGTAGGCTACGGCGTCCGCACGGTCGATCGGCGGAACGTCACTCCCGCGATCGGCCGTCGACCGGGTACGGTTCGCCGCGTGACCGACTCCCGCCACATGGCGCGCTACTGGGACGAGCGCGCCCGCGAGAACGCCGAGTACTTCGTCGACAACCGGCTGGACTACAAGTCCGGCGCCTACGGGGGCGACGACGGGGACGACTTCTGGTCGAAGGGGGAGAAGGACTTCGACGTCCTGCTCGAGACCCTCGACGCCCCGGCGCTCGGCTCCGACGACACCGTCCTGGACATCGGCTGCGGCGTCGGCCGCCTGAGCCGCGCGGCCGCCGCGCGCGTCGGTCGCGTCCACGCGCTCGACGTCAGCGCCGAGATGCTGACGCGGGCGAAGAAGAACCTCGCGGACGTCCCGAACGTCAGCTTCCACCTGGGCGACGGCGACAGCCTCGGCGCGATCGGCGACGACCAGATCGACGTGGTCGTCTCGCTGGTCGTCTTCCAGCACATCCCCGATCCCGAGATCACCTACGGCTACGTGCGCGAGATCGGTCGGGTGCTCAAGCCGGGCGGCTGGGCGGCGTTCCAGGTCTCCAACGACGCCGAGATCCACCAGCGCGAGTACCCGACCCCGTCGCTGCTGCAGCGGGTCGCCGGCCGCCTCCGCGGCACGATGCCCAAGGGCCAGGACGATCCGGCCTGGCGCGGCTCGGCGGTCGACCTCGACCGCCTCCGCCAGGCGGCGGCCGACGGCGGCGCGTCGATCGAGCGGCTCGAGGGCGCCGGCACCCAGTACTGCCTGGTGCTGCTGCGCGCCGGCGCCTGAGAGGGCCGCCCGAGGGGTGGGCGCGAGGCGCGCCTCGCGCCGCCCCTACAGCAGGTCGTTGCGCTTGAACCACCAGGTCATGCCGACGAGCAGCACCAGCATGACCCCGATCAGGATGAAGAACGGGTGGACCTGGTCCTGGCCGGGCACGTGCACGTTCATGCCCCAGATCGACGCGATCAGCGTCAGCGGCAGGACCACGACGCTGATCGCGGTCAGCACGTTCAACGAGTGCGACTGTGCGTGCGCGAGGACCGACTCGTTGGAGCTCTCCAGCGCCTCGGAGACCTCCTTGTAGTTCTCGAGCATGTCCCAGATCCGCTCCGACGCGTCGTTGATGTCGTCGAAGTAGAGCTCCTGGTCCTCGGCCAGGTAGCGGCGCGCGGCGTTGAGGTCCTTCAGGGCCGTCCGCTGCGGGCGGACGATCTTGCGGAAGTTGATGATCTCCTGCTTGGCGTTGGAGATGTCGCGGACGATCTCCCGCGAGCGGCCCTCGAAGATGTCCTCCTCGAGCTGCTCGAGCTTGTTGCCGATCTTGCGCAGCATCGGGAACGAGGCGTCGACGCACTCGTCGACGATCCGGTAGAGCAGGTAGCCGCTGCCGCGGGAGAAGTGGCGCTCGCGCTCCTCCTCGTGCTGCTCGACCCGGGAGAAGAGGTACTCGATCGTCCGCAGCGGCCGGTTCGGGATCGTGATCACGAAGTCCGGGCCGACGAAGACGTCCAGCTCGGCGGCGTTCAGGCGCCCGATCGTCTTGTCGTAGTCGGGGAAGTGCAGGACGACGAACAGGTAGTCGTCGTAGCGGTCGACCTTCGGCCGCTGGTTGCGCGACGCGACGTCCTCGAAGTCGAGGGCGTGGAAGTCGTAGTGCTCGCGCAGCCAGGCCAGCTCGAGCCGGCCGGGGCGGGCGACGTTGACCCAGCGCAGGCCGTGGGACTCGACCGTCTCGATCTGGGGGCCGTCGAGCTCGTTGCTCGCCGGCGCGGCGGGTTCAGGCGACCGGGTGCCGAAGCCCAGCCGGGGACGCGGAAGCGACGGCATCGGGACTCGGGGGTTCGTCGATCGCGGGCACGGTCCAACCAGCTTAGCCGGCTCGCGGTCGCGGTCGCGCCCGGCCGGTCGGCTCGACGGCGTCGGAGCGCTTGCTACTCTTCGCCACGGACATAGCTGGACACATCCAGAGGAGTGGAGGGACTGGCCCTACGAAGCTCCGGCAACCACCCGCGAATCATGCCGACCGGGGGCAGGTGCCAATTCCAGAGAGATGTGTGGCTGGACCTGTACCGGACCTTCGCCACACCGTCGGCGAAGGATCAATCCCGGAGGAGCACAGGAGCCATGGCTGCCACGTCCCTGATCTGTCGCGAGTGCGCGAGCACCTACCCGCTCGAGGCCCAGTTCGTCTGCACGAAGTGCTTCGGGCCGCTCGAGGTCGCCTACGCGCCGCACCCGTCGGCCGGCGACCGCGACGCGATCCGCCGCCGGATCCAGGCCGGCCCGCGGAGCATCTGGCGCTACGCCGACTTCCTGCCGCTGGAGGCCGGATCCCCGGTCGGCGCGGGCGACTTCTCCAGCGACGGCGGGCTGCCGGCCGGCGGCACGCCGCTGGTCAAGGCCGACCGCCTGGCGCGTCGCCTGGGCCTGCGCGAGGTCTGGGTCAAGAACGACGCCGCCAACCCGACGCACTCCTTCAAGGACCGCGTCGTCGCCGTCGCCGCGGCCCGGGCCAAGGAACTGGGCTTCTCGACCCTCGCCTGCGCGTCGACCGGCAACCTCGCCGGGGCGGTCGCGGCCGCCGGCGCCGCCCTCGGGCTGCCGACCTACGTCTTCATCCCCGCCGACCTGGAGGAGCAGAAGATCCTCTCGACCGGCGTCTACGGGGCCAACATCGTCACGGTCCGCGGCAACTACGACGACGTCAACCGGCTCTGCACCGAGATCGCGGGCGAGCGGGAGGACTGGGCGTTCGTGAACGTCAACATGCGCCCGTACTACGCCGAGGGGTCCAAGACCCTGGCCTACGAGATCGCCGAGCAGCTCGGCTGGACGGCGCCGGACCGGATCGTCGCGCCGATCGCCTCGGGCTCGCTGTTCACCAAGATCGGCAAGGGCTTCCAGGAGTGGATCGACCTCGACCTGATCGACGGCGTCGGTGGCGCCGCGCCGAAGGTCCCGGTCATGAGCGGGGCCCAGGCCCTCGGCTGCAACCCGGTCGCCGCCGCTTTCGAGGCCGGCCAGGACGTCTGTCGCCCGGTCAAGCCGGACACGATCGCCAAGTCGCTGGCGATCGGCAACCCGGCCGACGGCCCCTACGCGATCGAGCTGGCCCGCAAGACCGGCGGCACGATCACCGACGTCACCGACGACGAGATCAAGGACGGCATCCGGCTCCTGGCCGAGACGACCGGGATCTTCACGGAGACGGCCGGCGGGGTCACCACCGCGACCCTCAGGAAGCTGGCGGAGTCCGGCCGGATCGACCCGCAGGAGCGGGTCGTGCTGGTGATCACGGGCGAGGGGCTGAAGACCCTCGACGTCGTCCGCGGCACCTTCGAGGTGACCGAGATCGACCCCCGCTTCGAGCAGTTCGAGAACGACGTGGAGTCCCGCACGGAGGTGCCGGTCTGATGGCAACGGTCACGGTCAAGATCCCGACGCAGCTGCGCGACGCCACCGGCGGCGAGGGATCGCTGCAGATCGACGGCGACACGGTCGGCGGCGCTCTCGAGGCGCTGTTCACCGCCCACCCCGAGCTGCGCTCGCGGCTGGCGGATGACGACGGCAACCTGCGGCGGTTCGTGAACGTCTACCTGGACGGCGAGGACATCCGCTTCGGCGACGGCGTCGGCACGCCGGTCGCCGACCGCCAGGAGCTGCAGATCCTGCCCGCGGTCGCCGGCGGCCGCTGAGCCGATGAGCGACGGGGTGGGGGCCGGGTCACGGGCCCGGCGCCTGGCCCGCCGTACGGCCGGGCGGGGCGTGCGGGCGCTGCTGGAGCGCAGCGGTCGCTACCGCCTGGCGCACCTCGACCGCGAGCGGCTGGTCGAGCGCTGGTACCACAGCCCGATCCCGGAGTGGGAGCGGCTGCCGGCCGAGACCTGGACCCGCCGCCACCCGATGCCGGGCGTCGCCTGGGACCCCGCTCCGGGCCTGGAGCTGCTGGAGGGACCGCTGCGGCCGCTGCTGGCCGAGTTCGCGCCGCCCGAGATCCCGGGCACGACGGCGGCCGAGCGCGCGGCGCTGCTGGTCTTCTACGACGGGCTCGACGGGGCGACGTGGCACGCGCTGCTGCGCCACGTCCGCCCACGACGGGTGGTCGAGCTGGGATCCGGCGTCTCGACGCTGATCGCCGCGGCGGCGCTGGAGCGCAACGCCGCCGACGGCGCGCCCGCCGAGCTGCGGGTCTTCGATCCCTACCCGCGCGCCCCGACCGAGGCCGGGATCGGCCACGGCCGGCTGGAGCGGATCCCCGCCGAGCGGGTGCCGCTGGAGGTCTTCGACGAGCTCGCCGCCGGCGACGTGCTGTTCGTCGACACGACCCACGTCGTGACGACCGGCGGCGACGTCGTGCGGATCTTCCTCGAGATCCTGCCGCGGCTGGCGCCCGGCGTCCTGGTCCACGTCCACGACGTGCTGCTGCCCTACGACTACCACCGGATGTGGTTCGAGAGCGGCTGGTATTGGAACGAGCAGTACCTGGTCCAGGCGCTGCTGCAGGGCAACCCCGAGTGGGAGGTCGTGCTGCCCAACCACCACCTGCACCGCGACCACGAGGACGCCGTTCGGGCGGCCGTCGCGGCCTACGACCCGGCCAAGCAGCCGAGCGCGCTGTGGCTGCGCCGGCGCGTGGCGGGCGAGCGCGGGTCGCTGGCGGAGCGGCTGCGGGCGCCGCGCTGAGCCCGGCCGCGAGCGGCGTCAGTCGCCCGCGACCGCGGGCACTCGCGCCCGGGCGCGACGACGGCGGGCGATGATCCCGCGCGTGCGCTCGAGCACCGGACGCTCGACGAGGTGCCAGCTGAGCATCGCCAGCGTCAGGCTCAGCGCCAGCGTCAGGCAGATCGCGGCCAGCAGCGTCGTCGGGAAGCGGTCGCTGGCGCGCAGCAGGTAGATCATCGGGAAGTGCCACAGGTAGAGCCCGAAGGAGATCCGCCCCAGGTACTCCAGCGGACCGCGGGCCAGGACCTGCGAGCCGGGCAGCGGGCCGAGCGCGATCGCGGCCACCAGCAGCGAGAACCCGGTGGTCGCCGGCAGGTCGTTCCCGAGCTGGCGCAGGATCAGCGGGCCGGCGGTCTGCCCGTGCCACCAGCCGTCGGCGAGCACCAGCAGCACGCCGACGGCCGCCAGCGGCAGCGTCGCCCGGACGCCGGTGCGGCGGTCGTGGACGAGCACGGCGACGAGCATCCCGGCCGCGAACGCGCTCAGCTGGACCGGCAGCGTGTAGACCATCGTCTTCGGCCACTCGTTGAGCTTGGCGACCGAGAACAGCGCCGCGCCGGCCACCACCATCGCCAGGCAGACCAGGGCCAGCACGCGTCGCCGCGCCCGTGACGGCAGCGCCCGCACGGCCCGCGCGGCGGCCAGCCCGATCAGCGGCACGACGACGTAGAAGCTGACCTCGACCGCGACCGTCCAGCTCGGCGGGTTGACGCGGCCGAGGGTCGCCGCGTCGTAGTTCTGGAGGAAGAGCAGGAAGCTCGGCAGCTGGCCGACCGAGATCGCCCGCGGGTGCTCGACCCAGGCCAGCAGCGCCGCGGCCCCGAGGATCGCGATCCAGTAGGCCGGGACGATCCGCGCGATCCGTCGCATGGCGTAGGGGACGAGCGCCGGTCCCGGTCGCCGGTCGAGCGCCGCGGCGGCGAACGGCCGGAAGATCAGGAACCCGGAGAGGACGAAGAAGAGCGGTACCCCGAGTCGCAGCTGGCTGATCAGGACGTCGGCCGCCGTCCGCTCGGGTCGCCCGCCGTCGCCCTGCACGAACATCCAGACGTGAAGCACGACCACGCCGACCGCGGCCAGGCCGCGGAGGCCGTCGAGCGCGCCGAGTCGCACGGGCCCGCCGGGGCGAGGTGGGGTGGGGGAACGACGACGAGCCACGTGGGCGCGGGTGGGGGAGCGGCCGGGCGTCGCGGGGGCGACGCCGATGGCGCGGACCGGAAGGCGAAGGCGATCGCCGGCGGCGATCCGGTCGCGCCGTGGGCGGCTCCCACGCTTCCAGACCGGTCTCAACTCGGCCTAAACGGGATCGATGGGGAACCGCGCAGCCTGAGAGGATGGAGCGGTGCGCGACGTCGAGATCCGCGGGGACATGATCCGCCTGGGCCAGCTGCTGAAGCTCGCCGACATCGTCGGCTCGGGCGGCGAGGCCAAGGCGCTGCTGGCCGAGCTGCCGGTGACCGTCAACGGCGAGCCGGAGTCGCGCCGCGGCCGCCAGCTGCACCACGAGGACGTCGTCACCGTCGCCGGCGACGTGCTGCGGGTCGTCGCCCGGGGCTGAGCGGCTCAGCCCGGCTCGTCGTCCGGCCCGGGCGGCCGGTCGAGCGGCAGCCGGACGCGGATCCGGAACCCGCCGCCGTCGCGGCGGGCGGCGTAGAAGGTGCCGCCGTGGGCGGTCGCCCGCTCGCGCATCTCGAGCAGCCCGCGGCCGCCGGGCCCGTGCGGATCGATCAGCGGCTGGCCGTCGTCGAGGACCTCCAGCTCGACCGCCTCGTCGCTCCAGCGCAGCTCGACGGTCGCGCGCTGCGGTCGGGCGTGCTGGAGGACGTTGGCCAGCGCCTCGTCGAGCACCCGGTGGAGCGCGAGCCCGACGCCGGCCCGGACCTCGACCGGCTCGCCGAGCACGCGCAGCTCGATCTCGCCGCCGTCCTCGCGGGCCCGTTCGACCAGCGCCGGCAGGTCGTCGACGCCGGGCAGCGGCTCGTCGCCGCCGGCATCGCGGTCGATCCCCAGCAGGTCGGTCAGCCGGTCGAGCTCGGCGAGCGCGGGGGCGACCGTCGCGGCCGGTCCCAGCCGCTCGACCTCGGCGGCGACGACGCGCCGCGCCTCGCCGGCGATCAGGGCCCGCTGGAAGGCGACGCGGCCGCGGGCGATCGGCGGCGGGGCGCTGGCGAGGTCCTCCTGCCGCGCGAGCTGCGCGCGGCGGGCGATCGGCCCCCAGCGGCCGACGAGCCGGCCGATCGCGAACGGCACCAGGAACGCGACGCTGGCGATCAGGAAGTCGCCGAGGTCGTGGCGCGGGGTCGAGAGCACCAGCGCGTAGGCGGCCATCACCGATCCGAGCAGGCCGGTGAGGGCGCGGTCGTCGGGCTCGTAGGCGCCGAGGCCGTACATCGCGATCGCGACGACCGCGGCCGGCACGACGCTGGCGTCGGCGTCGACCCCGAGCGCGGTCTGGATCATCAGCACCGTCCAGACCGCCATCGCGGCGACCAGCGGCTGGCGGCGCCGGAAGGCGAGCGGCAGCGATCCCGCGAGGGCGGCGATCCAGGCGATCGGCTGCGGTTGGCCGCCCGGCCCGAGCGCCAGCAGGTCGAGGACCCAGGCGCCCGCGAAGAGGCCGGCGATCGTGAGGTCGACCGTCAGCTCGTCGTCGTCCGTCGCAGCGACGGACCGGCCTCCGGCATGGGCCGCGGGCCGATCGGGAAGGGGCGACGGGGAGGGCGCCGTCCGCGCTGACGAGGCCACGCCGAAACCATACCCCGACGGCGGGCCGCCGATTCCGTCCGATCAGCGCTCTACCGTCGCGCCATGGAGAGCTCGCTGGTCGGCACTGCCGTCCGCCGCGCCGGGGCCCAGGTCACGGCACCGGTCGACGCAGATCCATCCGGGGCCGCCCGCGACCTGCTGACGCAGGCCCGCGACCTCGCCGCCCTCGCCCTGCGGTCCGCCGCCGTCGAGGACGTCATCGCCCACGCCGAGGCGCTCCAGCACAGCTGCGCGCGGTTGGCCGAGGCCCCGCTGCCGGCCGTCCGCCGGCGCCGCCGCGACCGGCTCGCCGGACGGATCGAGGCGCTGGCGCTCGCGGCCGACGACCTCGCCGCCGTCGTGCTGCTGCGCTGCGACCGGCCGGCCGGCGATCCCGGGGTCGCGATCGTGCCCGACGTCGGGGCGCTGATGGCGCGGATCGCCGACCGCCACGACCAGCTGGTCGACGCGCTCGGACCACGCGAGCTCGCCGACCCGCCGGCGGTCCGCCGCGCGGCATGAGCGCGTCCGGGCGGCCTCCGGTCAGGCGCGGCACCCGCTGGCTGCGCACGATCAGCCTCGTGCGGCCTCCGCGGACGACGATCGCCCGCCGCGACGAGCGGCTGGCGAGCCGCTGGTGGGACGGGGCGCCGCGCCGCCGGGCGGCGGGTGGCGCGAGGCGCGCGTAGACCGGCGGATCTCGCCGCCTGCTGCGCTCGGCGCCGAGGATCGGCGCACGACGTTTGACGGTGATCTAGCGTGGCCGTACCGGTGGCGCTCCCGTCCACCGCGTCCCACAAATCCTCCGCGGTCCCGCGACCGCATCCCCCCCCCGAGGAGGCTCGGATGTCCCGCATCGCTCCAGTCGCCCTGGCCGGCGTCGCCATCGTCGCCGTCGTTCCCGCCGCCGCGCAGGCGGCCACCCGCCCGGCCGTCACGACCGGTCTCGCCGGCAGCATCACGCCGCAGAGCGCGACCCTCACGGGCAGCGTCGACCCGGGCGGCGGCGCCACGACCTATGTCTTCGAGTACGGCAAGACGAAGAGCTACGGCCGCAAGACGCCGGCGACGCCCGCCGGTTCCGGCACCACGCGGGTCGCGGCGACGGCCGGCGTCACCGGGCTGCAGTCGGCCAGCACCTACCACTTCCGGATCGTGGCCCGGAACCCCTCCGGCGTCACGCGCGGCGCGGACCGTACCTTCAAGACTCCGCGCCAGCCGCTCGGCTTCGCCGTCGCCGCCAACCCGAACCCGGTCGCGTTCGGCCAGCCGACCGTGATCGCCGGGACGCTCGGCGGGACGGGCAGCGCCAACCGCCAGGTCCAGCTGCAGCAGAACCCCTGGCCCTACGCCACGGGCTTCCAGCCGGTCGGCAACGTCCAGCTCACCAACAGCACCGGCGGCTTCTCGTTCCCGCTGCTGAGCGTCCCGGTCAACACCCAGTACCGGGTCGCGACCACGGACAAGAACCCGGTCATCAGCCCGGTGGTCGGCGCCTCGGTCCTGATCGACGTCGACACGTCGGTCCGCAAGACCCGCGTCTACCGCGGCTCGCGCCTGCGGTTCTCCGGCAAGACGCATCCCGCGCGCGACGGGGTCCAGGTCGGCGTGCAGCGCAAGGACGGCCGGGCCTGGAAGACGATCAAGGGCTCCCGCACGACGCTCGGCGGCCGGACCTTCTCCCGCTACGCGCTCCGCGCCACGATCCGCAAGGGCGGCCGCTACCGCGTGTTCGTGAAGGTCTCCGACGGCAGCTACCAGTCGCACTTCGGCCCGGAGATCAAGATCCGCACGCGGCGGCGGTAGCGCGCCACGTGGCCGGCGGGCGGGCGACGACGCGCCGAACGGCGACGTCCGAGGTCCCGGATCGCCTTCTCTAGGATCGATCCATGGCTACCTGGACCGTCTACCTGTCGGGCGAGATCCACACGGACTGGCGCGAGCGGATCGAGCGCGGCGCCGCCGACGCCGGGCTCGACGTCGCCTTCAGCTCGCCGGTCACCGACCACGCCGCCAGCGACGACTGCGGCGCGGCGATCCTCGGCGCGCAGGACCGGAAGTTCTGGCACGACCACCTGGGCGCGGGCGTCAACGCGATCCGCACCCGCACGCTGCTGGAGCGGGCCGACGTCGTCGTGGTCCGCTTCGGCGAGCAGTACCGGCAGTGGAACGCGGCCTTCGACGCCGGGCAGGCGGCCGCCCTCGGCAAGCCGCTGATCACGCTCCACCCGCCCGAGCACGACCACGCGCTGAAGGAGGTCGACCGCGCCGCCCTGGCCGTCGCCCGCGAGCCGGAGCAGGTGGTCGCGATCCTCCGCTACGTCGTCGACGGCCGCCTGCCGTAGCGACCCCGGAGCCGGAACGCACGACGCCCTCGCGTTGCGAGGGCGTCTTCGACGCGCCCGGAAGGATTCGAACCTTCGACCTTCCGCTCCGGAGGCGGACGCTCTATCCACTGAGCTACGGGCGCCGACGAGCGATGATTCTGGCAGGCCGGGACGGATCGCGCCGAACGGGCAGCGATCCCCCGTGGCTGCGGGCACGAACCCGGACGGCGATCGCGGCCCGTCGCGGCCGCGACCGGCCGCGGGGCCGCGACCGACTACCCTCGCTCCGCGTGGACCTGCACCTGCTCTTCGTCGGCACCGGCGGCTCGGCACCCACCGCTCGGCGGGGCCTGCCCGCGCTGCTCGTCCAACGCGGCGGCGAGCACGTGCTGATCGACTGCGGCGAGGGGACTCAGCGGCAGCTGATGCGCTCCAGCGGGCTCGTCGAGCTGGACCTGGTCCTGCTCACGCACCTCCATGCCGACCACTGGCTCGGGCTGCCGGGACTGCTGAAGACCTTCGACCTGCGGGAGCGGACCGCGTCGCTGACGGTCGCCGGTCCCGAGGGCACCGCCAGCGCGATCGCCGGCCTGCTGCGGCTCGCGGGCGGCGTGCGCTATCCGCTCGAGGTGCTCGAGCTGGCCGCCGGCGACGAGCTGCCCCGGGACGGCTGGCGGATCCATGCGATCGAGGCCCAGCACCGCGGCCCCGCCCGCGGCTACGCGCTGGTCGAGGACGCCCGGCCCGGCCGCTTCGATCCCGAGCGGGCGCAGGCGCTGGGGATCGCCGACCGCCGCGACTTCGGTCGCCTGCAGCGAGGGGAGACGGTCGACGGCGTCTCGCCCGAGCAGGTGATGGGGCCGCCGCGCGCCGGCCGCAAGCTCGTCGTCTCCGGCGACACCCGGCCGTGCGACGCGATCCGGCTGGCCGCCTGGCAGGCCGACGTGCTCGTCCACGAGGCGACCTTCACCGACGACCAGCGCGGCCGCGCCCGCAAGACCGGCCACAGCACCGCCGCCCAGGCCGCCGAGCTGGCCGCCTCGGCCGAGGTCCGGGCGCTGGCGCTGACCCACCTGTCGGCCCGCCACCGCCCGACCGATGCCCTGGCCGAGGCGCGGACGCGGTTCCCCGGCGCCCTGCTGCCACGCGACTTCGACCTGCTCGAGATCCCGTTCCCGGAGCGCGGCGCCCCGCTCCACGTTCCCGGAGGCGGGCGCGTCCGGCCGAGCGCCGCGGCGTCGCTGGACGATCCCGAGGCCGAGGGGGGCCCGGACGCCGCTGACGCGGACGCGGCGGACGGGCGCACGCCCGCCCCGTCCCGGGACGCTGCTAGGGTCCGGGACGTTCGTTAACCCGGTCCCGTGAGGCCGGGACGACCCCACCGCATGAGCAACGAGACCACCGTCCTGGACGGCGACGACCTGGCGCGCACGCTCGCGCGCATCGCCCACGAGATCGTCGAGGGGCATCCGGATCCGTCCGCGCTCGTGCTCGTCGGGATCCACACCCGCGGTGCCGTGATCGCGCAGCGGCTGCAGCAGCGGCTGGCCGCGCTGCTCGACCGCGAGGTCCCGCTCGGCGACCTCGACATCTCCTTCTACCGCGACGACCTGGCGACGCGCGGCGACGGCGGCCAGGACGCTCCGGTGATCCACGCGACGCACCTCGACGGGGTGCCGCTCGAGGGCGCCTCGGTGGTCCTCGTCGACGACGTGCTCTTCACCGGCCGCACGATCCGCTCGGCGATCGAGGCGATCTTCGACTACGGCCGCCCCGACCGCGTGCAGCTGGCGGTGCTGGTCGACCGCGGGCACCGCGAGCTGCCGATCCGCGCCGACTACGTGGGCAAGAACCTGCCGACCGCCGTCGCCGAGCGGGTCAACGTCCGGGTCGCCGAGATCGACGGCCGCGACGAGATCGCCATCGAACGGCGCGAGGACGGCCCCGACGCCGCCCGCCCCACGGAGGCCCGATGAAGCACCTGCTGTCGATCGAGGACCTGGACCGCGAGACGATCGAGCGGCTCTGCGACCGCGCGGCGAGCTTCGCCGAGGTCGCCGACCGGCCGATCAAGAAGGTGCCCGCGCTGCGCGGCCGCACCGTCCTCAACCTCTTCTACGAGTCCTCGACCCGCACCCGCTCGAGCTTCGAGCTGGCGGCCAAGCGGCTGAGCGCCGACGTCGTCAACTTCGCCGCCTCCGGCTCGTCGGTCGAGAAGGGCGAGTCGCTGCGCGACACCGTCCAGACGCTGGCCGCCCACCGCCCCGACGCGATCGTCGTCCGCACGCCGTGGGCCGGCGCCTCGCAGCTGATCACCAACTGGACCGACGCCGCGATCGTCAACGCCGGCGACGGCCAGCACGAGCACCCGACCCAGGCGCTGCTGGACGTCTACACGCTGCGCGCGCGGCTCGGCTCGCTCGACGGGCTCGATGTCTGGATCGTCGGCGACGTCCGCCACAGCCGCGTCGCCCGCTCGCTGGTGCTGGCGCTGCAGACGATGGGCGCATCGGTGACGGTCTGCGGCCCGCCGACCCTGATCCCCCAGGACTTCTCGGTCCTCGGCTGCGAGGTCCGCTACTCGCTGGACGAGATGCACCAGGCCGACGTCGTCTACGCGCTGCGGATGCAGCGCGAGCGGATGAAGCAGGCCTGGGTCCCGTCGCTGCGCGAGTACGCGTCCGTTTACCAGATCGACAGCCGCCGGCTGGGACCGCGCCAGCTGCTGATGCACCCGGGCCCGGTCAACCGCGGCGTCGAGCTGGCCGGCGACGTCGTCGACGGGCCGCGCTCGCTGATCCTCGACCAGGTCCGGGCCGGCGTGCTGGTGCGGATGGCGGTCCTCTACGAGGTCCTGGCCGGCGCCGCCCCGGCGTCCGCGCCGCGACCGACCGGCCCGGCCGCGACCGACGGGTCCGACAACCGAACGGAGCTGCACCCCGCATGAGCCTCGAGCCCCTGGTCTGGGCGGGCGGAGCCGGCGGCTCGCTGCCGACCGACGCCGACCTGCTGATCCACCACGCCCACGTGCTCGACCCGCAGGCCGGCATCGACGCCCCCTGGGACGTGCTCGTGCGCGGCGGCGAGATCGTCGAGATCGGCGCGCCGGGATCGGTCGAGGCCGGCCCCGGGGTCGAGGTCGTCGACGGTCACGGCCTGCACCTGTTCCCCGGCTTCGTGGACCCGCACGTGCACCTGCGCACGCCCGGCCAGGAGCACAAGGAGGACCTGGAGTCCGGCACCCGCGCCGCGGCCGCCGGCGGCTACTGCGCGGTCGTCGCGATGCCGAACACCTCGCCGGTCGTCGACTCCGCCTCGCTGCTCGGATCGCTGCGCGCGACGGCCTCGCGGATGGCCCGGATCCCGGTCGGGTTCACCGCCGCGATCACCCGCGGCCTCGAGGGCGACGAGCTGACCGAGATGGCCGAGCTGCGGGCCGCCGGCGCCGTCGGGTTCACCGACGACGGCAAGCCGGTGACCAGCGCCGGCGTCCTGCGCAAGGCGATCCAGTACCAGCGGCTGTGCGGCGGCGTGATCGCCCTCCACGAGGAGGACCCGACGCTCTCCGCCGGCGGCTCGATGCGCGAGGGCGCGGTCTCGGCACGGCTCGGGATCGCCGGGATCCCGTGGCTGTCGGAGTCGACGATGGTCGCGCGCGACGCCGCGATCGCCGGCCACGAGGGCGGGCGCGTCCACTTCCAGCACCTCTCCTGCGTCGCCTCGATCGACGCGCTGCGCGAGGCCAAGGCGCGCGGCTTCCGGGTCAGCGGCGAGGCGTCGCCGCACCACCTGCTGCTGACCCACGACGCGGTCCGCGGGCTCGACACCTCGATGAAGATGAACCCGCCGCTGGGCTTCGAGGAGGACCGTCAGGCGCTGATCGACGGCCTGCGCGACGGCACCATCGAGTGCATCGCCACCGACCACGCGCCGCACGCCCCGGACGAGAAGGCCGTGCCCTTCGAGCAGGCGCCGATGGGCGCGACCGGGCTCGAGGCGGCCTTCGCGGCCGTCTACTCCGAGCTGGTCCGGCCCGGGATCCTGTCGCTCGCGACGGTGATCGAGCGGCTGACCGCCGGCGCCGCGCTGATGGAGCTGGAGACGCCGACGATCGTGGTCGGCGAGCGCGCCAACCTGGCCCTGGTCGACCTGGAGCGCGAGTGGACGGTGGGGGAGAACGGCTACGAGAGCCGCTCGGACAACTGCTGCTTCCACGGCCGCCGGTTCCACGGCCGCGTCCTGATGACCGTCGCGGACGGAGGCGTCGCGTACCGCGAGCGCAGCTTCGCCGTCCACGCCGCCTGACCCCCCGAGGAGCGACAAGACCGCATGAGCGACACCGCCGCGCCCCGCCCTGCCTACCTGCTGCTGGAGGACGGCACCCGCTTCGACGGGGCCGCCTGCGGCGCCCCCCTGACCGACGTCGGCGCCGCTCCCGCGGGCCGCTCGACCGGCGAGGTGGTCTTCACGACCGGCATGGCCGGCTACCAGGAGTCGGTCACCGACCCGTCGTTCGCCGGGCAGCTGATCGTCTTCACCTACCCGCACATCGGCAACTACGGGGTCAACGGGTCGGCGATGGAGTCCGACCGGATCCACGCCCGCGCCGTGATCATGCGCGAGGCCGTCAACCACGAGGACGCTCCGACCGCCGAGCAGGGCTGGCTCGACTGGCTGAGCGACTGCGGCGTGCCGGCGATCACCGGCGTCGACACCCGCGCGCTGGTCCGTCACATCCGCGACAAGGGCGCGATGCGCGGCGGGCTGTTCGACGGCGACGTCGCCCAGGCCGACGCCGCGGCGGCGATCGCCGCCGAGCCGCCGATGGCCGGCCAGGACCTGGCGTCGACCGTCACGCCGGCCCAGGTCGAGACCGTCGGCGCCGAGAACGCCGCCAGCGGCGGCCCGCTGATCGCCGCGATCGACACCGGCATCAAGCGCTCGATCGTGCGCGAGCTGGTCGCGCGCGGCGCGGTCGTCCGGCTGCATCCGCTGAGCGACGGGCCGGAGGCGCTGCTCGAGGGCGATCCGGACGCGATCTTCCTGGCCAACGGCCCCGGCGATCCGGGCGTGGTCGCGCACGTGATCCCGACGATCCAGGCGCTGCTCGGCAGCAAGCCGGTCTTCGGCATCTGCATGGGCCACCAGCTGCTCTGCCGCGCCGTCGGGCTGGAGACCTACAAGCTCCCGTTCGGCCACCGCGGGGGCAACCACCCGGTCAAGGACCTGAGCACCGGCCGGGTCGAGATCACCTCCCAGAACCACGGCTTCGCCGTCCAGACCCCGGACGGCAGCGGCCGGATCGACGGCGACGAGCCCGTCCGCTGGGAGACCGACTTCGGACCGGCCGAGCTGAGCCACCTGAACCTGTACGACCGCACGGTCGAGGGGCTGGTGCTGCCGGAGGCCAACGCCGCGACCGTCCAGTACCACCCCGAGGCGGCCCCCGGGCCGAACGACGCCGGCTACCTGTTCGACCGCTTCCTGGAGCGGATCAGGACCGGCTCGCTCGCCGGCGTCACCCGCCAGACCGGCGACGCCGCGGCGCAGGCCGCCGGCGTCGCACCCACGGCGGGGACCACGAAGCCCGCCGCCACCACCGAGAACGGAGACGCCGCCTGATGCCTCGCCGCGACGACATCAAGCGGATCATGATCCTCGGCTCCGGGCCGATCGTGATCGGCCAGGCCGCCGAGTTCGACTACTCGGGCGCCCAGGCGTGCAAGGTCCTGCGGGAGGAGGGCTACGAGGTCGTGCTCGTCAACTCCAACCCGGCGACGATCATGACCGACCCGGAGTTCGCCGACGCGACCTACGTCGAGCCGCTGCTGCCTGGGCCGGTCGCCCAGATCATCGAGCGCGAGCGGCCGGACGCGCTGCTGCCGACGCTCGGCGGCCAGACCGCGCTCAACCTGGCCAAGGCGCTGCACGAGGACGGCACGCTGGAGAAGTTCGGCGTCGAGCTGATCGGCGCCAACTACGACGCGATCAACTGCGCCGAGGACCGCGACCTGTTCGCGATCGCGATGGAGAAGGCGGGCCTCGCGATGCCCGCCTCGCTGATCGTGCGCAGCCGCGAGGGCGACTCGGCCGACGGCGCCCGCCTGCCGGAGGAGCGGATCGCCGCCCAGATCGACGAGGCGATCGCCAAGGTCGGCCTGCCGGCGATCGTCCGGCCCGCGTTCACCCTCGGCGGCCGCGGCGGCGGCATCGCCCGCACCGACGAGGAGTTCCGCAAGATCGTCCGCGGCGGCCTCGACGCGTCGCCGATCGGCCAGGTGCTGGTCGACCAGTCGGTGATCGGCTGGGGCGAGTTCGAGCTCGAGGTGATGCGCGACAACGGCGACAACGTCGTGATCGTCTGCTCGATCGAGAACGTCGACCCGATGGGCGTCCACACCGGCGACTCGGTGACCGTCGCCCCGCAGCAGACGCTGACCGACCGGCTGTACCAGAAGCTCCGCGACCAGGCGATCGCCGTGATCCGCGCGGTCGGGGTCGAGACCGGCGGCTCGAACGTGCAGTTCGCGGTCAACCCGACGACCGAGGAGATCCTGGTCATCGAGATGAACCCGCGGGTCTCGCGCAGCTCGGCGCTGGCCTCGAAGGCGACCGGCTTCCCGATCGCCAAGATCGCCGCCCGCCTGGCCGTCGGCTACCGGCTGGAGGAGATCACCAACGACATCACCAAGGCGACGCCGGCCGCGTTCGAGCCGACGATCGACTACGTGGTCGTGAAGTGGCCGCGGTTCGCGTTCGAGAAGTTCGCCGGCGTCGACGAGACGCTCTCGACGCACATGAAGAGCGTCGGCGAGGCGATGTCGATCGGCCGCACCTTCGGCCAGGCGTTCGCCAAGGCGATGCGCTCGCGCGAGCTCGACGCCAAGGTCCAGATCGCGGACGACGCGACCGCGGCCGAGCTGGTCGAGCGGATCCGCGCGCCGCGGACCGAGCGCTACGACGTGCTGCTCGAGGCGATCCGGCGCGGCGCCAGCGACGACCAGCTGCACGAGGCGACGGGCATCGACTCCTGGTACCTCCGCGAGCTGCGGCGGATCGCCGGCGATCCCGACCTGGCGACCGACGCCGCCGCCGGCGAGGTCCGGACCTTCAAGTCGGTCGACACCTGCGCCGCCGAGTTCGCCGCCACGACGCCGTACTTCTACTCCGGCTGGGAGCGGCCCGACGCGGACGGCAACCCGCGCCACGAGGTCGACCGCGGCGACAACCCGTCGGTCGTGATCCTCGGCGCCGGGCCGAACCGGATCGGCCAGGGGATCGAGTTCGACTACTGCTGCGTCCACGCCGCGATGACCGTCCGCGCCAGCGGCCGCGACGCGGTGATGATCAACTGCAACCCGGAGACGGTCTCCACCGACTACGACACGTCGG
Source organism: Patulibacter medicamentivorans (assembly GCF_000240225.1). Lineage (GTDB taxonomy): Bacteria > Actinomycetota > Thermoleophilia > Solirubrobacterales > Solirubrobacteraceae > Patulibacter > Patulibacter medicamentivorans. Next base: position 10,532 of record NZ_AGUD01000287.1, on the reverse strand, counting down.
ACCGGCTGTACTTCGAGCCGCTGACGCTCGAGGACGTGCTCGGCGTGATCGAGGTCGAGCGGCCCGAGGGCGTGATCGTCCAGTTCGGCGGCCAGACGCCGCTGCGGCTCGCCCAGGGCCTGCAGGACGCGGGCGTCACGATCCTCGGCACCAGCGTCGAGGCGATCGACCGCGCCGAGGACCGCGGCAGCTTCGGCGAGGTGCTGGCGAGGCTCGGCTACCAGGCCCCGCCGTACGCGACGGCGACCTCGTTCGACGGCGCCCTCGAGGCCGGCGAGGAGGTCGGCTTCCCGCTGCTCGTGCGCCCCAGCTACGTGCTCGGCGGGCGCGCGATGGAGATCGTCTACGACCGCGACGGCCTCGCCGACTACCTGACGCGAGAGGCCGACACCACCTCCGGCAAGGAGATCTTCCTCGACCGCTTCCTGGAGAACGCGATCGAGGTCGACGTCGACGCCCTCTGCGACGGCGACGACGTCTGGGTCGGCGGGATCATGCAGCACGTCGAGGAGGCCGGGATCCACTCCGGCGACTCCGCCTGCGTGCTGCCGCCGCACTCGCTCAACCGCGAGATGATCGACCGGATCCGCGACTGGACCCGCGGGATCGCGCTCGAGCTGGGCGTCCGCGGCCTGATCAACATCCAGTACGCGGTCCACGGCGGCGCCCTGTACGTGATCGAGGCCAACCCGCGCGCGTCGCGGACGGTGCCGTTCGTGTCGAAGGCGATCGGCGTGCCGCTCGCGAAGATGGCCTGCCGGATCATGCTCGGGGAGCGGATCGGCGACCTCGACCTGCCGGAGGATCCGTTCGCCGGCGGGCACATCGCGGTCAAGGAGGCGGTGATGCCGTTCGACCGCTTCGTCGGCTCCGACGCGCTGCTCGGCCCCGAGATGCGCTCGACCGGCGAGGTGATGGGCGTCGCCGCCGACTTCCCCTCGGCCTTCGCCAAGGCCCAGGCCGCCGCCGGCTCGCCGCTGCCGTCTGGAGGGACCGCGTTCATCTCGGTCACCGACGCCGACAAGCCGGCCGCGATCGCCGTCGCCCAGCTGCTGCACGACCAGGGATTCCGGCTGCTCGGCACCCGCGGCACGCAGGAGGCGATCACCCGCATGGGCCTGCCCTGCGACCCGGTCGCCAAGCTCCAGGACATCGAGGCCGGCGGCACCGACGCGGCCGGCCACCGGACCGCGGTCTCGGGGATCGAGGCCGGCGAGGTCGCGATCGTCGTCAACACCCCGACCGGCTCCGGCGCCCGCACCGACGGCTACGAGATCCGGCGCGCGGCGATCACCGCCGGCATCCCCTGCCTGACCACGGTCTCCGCCGGCCTCGCCGCCGCGCGGGCGATCGCCTCGGGCCGCGGCGGGCCGCTGCCGGTGGTGTCGCTCCAGGAGCTGAACCAGGATCCGGTGGGCGGCGCGGCGCGCGGCCGGGAGTAGCATCGAAGCGATGGCGTCCGCGACCGAGAGCCTCGCCACGACGCTGGCCGGCGTCCCGCTCGAGCACCCGGTCCTCAACGCGGCCGGGACCGCCAAGTCGCACGACGACGTCGCGCGGCTGGCGCGCTCGGCCGTCGCCGCGGTCACGGTCGGATCGATCACGCTGGAGCCCCGCGAGGGCAACGCGGGGGAGGTCTACGCCGCGCGCGACGGCTACGCGGTCAACGCGCTCGGGATGCCGAACCGCGGGGCCCCGTTCTACCGCGAGGCGCTGCCCGAGATGGCCGCGGTCGCCCACGCCGCCGGCAAGCCGCTGATCGTCTCGGTCGCGGGCTTCGACCCCGACGAGTACGGCGAGCTGGCGCACCTGGCCGCCGACGCCGGCGCCGACCTGGTGGAGCTGAACCTCGGCTGCCCGAACGTCTGGTCCGACGGCAGCCAGCACCGGATCGCCAGCTTCGACCCCGATCTGGTCGCGCGCTCGATCGCCGCCGCGGCCGGCGCCGGGGCTCCGCTCGGCGCCAAGCTCTCGCCGCTCTCGGATCCGGTACTGCTGGCGGAGGTCGCCGCGGTCCTCGCCGACGGTGCGGCCCGCTTCGTGGTCACGGCCAACACCTTCCCCAACGGCCTGGTGCTGCGCGAGGACGGCCGTCCGGCGATCGACGTCGGCTTCGGCGGGGTCTCCGGAGCGGCGATGAAGCCGATCGCGCTCGGCCAGGTCGCGCAACTTCGCGCCCAGCTCCCGGACCGGATCGATCTCGTCGGCGTCGGCGGCGTGCGCCGTGGCAGCGACGTCGACGATCTGCTGCGAGCCGGAGCGTGCGCCGTCGGCGCCGCGACGCTGTTCTGGAACGCGGGCGAGGATCCCCGTTCGTTCGGGGATCTGCTGGCGGACTGGGTGAGCTGACCGCGGCGCGCGGCCAACCCGCGGTCGCCGGCCCGCGGACCTCGCCAGCCTGAACCTCGACTTCAGGTCCAGGCGAGTTGTCGATCGGGCCGCGCGTGTCACCCGATTCGCGGGTAGACTCGCGCGGCGATGTCGCCCGCCGCCAACGCCCCGTCCAAGTCCTCGGTCACCCCGGAGCGGTCGTTGAACCAGCGACTGGACGCGTTGCAGCGAGCCAACGAGGTTCGCTCCCGCCGCGCGGCGCTGAAGCGCGACCTGAAGTCGGGTCGGCAGTCGATCGACCGGCTGCTGCTCGACCCGCCGGAGTGGCTCGAGACGGCGAAGGTCGTCGACATGCTGCTGGCGGTGCCGAAGTACGGCCGGGTGCGCGCCGGCAAGGTCCTCGGGCAGTGCCGGATCTCGGCCTCGAAGACGATCGGCGGCCTCACGCCCCGTCAGCGCACCGAGCTCGTCCACGCACTCCGCCAGTCGCGCGGCTAGCCTCCTTCGGGTGGCCCGCGTCTTCGTCATCACCGGCCCTTCCGGGGTCGGGAAGGGCACGCTCATCCGTCGCCTCCGCGAGGCGATCCCCGAGCTGCGCCTGAGCGTCTCCGCCACGACCCGCAAGCCGCGACCAGGCGAGGCGCACGGCCGCGACTACTGGTTCCTCGACGACGCCGAGTTCGCGCGCCGCGTCGAGGCCGGCGACTTCGTCGAGCACGCCGAGTACGCCGGCCGTCGCTACGGCACGCTGCGCGAGGAGCTCGACCGCCACCTGGCCGACGGCGCGCCGGTGGTGCTGGAGATCGAGGTCCAGGGCGCGCAGCAGGTCCGCGGGACGATGCCGGAGGCGATCCAGGTCTTCGTCGTCCCGCCGAGCTTCGAGGAGCTGCGCGAGCGGCTGGAGAGCCGCGGCACCGACGATCCGGAGGTCGTCCAGCGGCGGCTCGAGGTCTCGCGCGGGGAGCTGCGCCAGCAGGAGCAGTTCGACCACCGGATCGTCAACGACGACCTCGAGCGCGCGACCGACGAGCTGGTCGGCCTGGTCCGCGAGCACCTCGCCGAAGCGCACCGCACCGCGCACTGAGCGGGAGCCGCACCGTCGTCCGCGGGGCGCGTGCGTACAATGGATCCATGATCTCTCCGCGCATGGACCAGCTCCTGAACAACGTGGACTCGAACTACGCCTCGGTTCTGGTCGCCGCCAAGCGCGCCCGTCAGATCAACGCCTACTACCACAACCTCGGTGAGGGGGCGTTCGACGAGTTCCCGCCGCCGATGGTGGAGACGGCCTCGAAGAACTACCTCACGATCGCGCTCGAGGAAGTCGCCGCGGGCAAGATCACGTATCGGTATCGATGAGTGAGGGGCGCCGCTTCGGCGGCGCATGGAGGAGGGAACCCGGGCCGCTTCGCGCGGCCCTTCTCGTGCGTCCGGTGCGTCAGACGCCGCGCGTCGTAGTCTCTAGGTGATGGCACGTCTGCTGCTCGGCGTCACCGGCGGGATCGCCGCCTACAAGGCGGTCCTGCTCGTGCGGCTGGCCACGGCCGCCGGCCACAGCGTCCGGGTGCTGCAGACCCCGGCCAGCCAGCGGTTCGTCGCTCCCGAGACCTTCCGCGCGATCACCGGCGCCCCGGTCCTCACCGACGAGTTCGAGCCCGATGCTCTGCGCGGCGCCTTCCCGGGCGACCCGCTGCCGACGCACGAGCCGATCAGCCACCTGGCGCTGGTCGAGCGGGCTGACGCGTTCCTGATCGCGCCCGCGACCGCCAACACGATCTCGGCGCTCGCCCACGGGCGGGCCGACGCGCTGATCGGCTCGGCCTACCTGGCCGCCGAGTGCCCGGTGCTCGTCGCCCCGGCGATGAACCACCGGATGTGGCACCACCCGGCGACGGTCCGCAACGTCGCCCGGCTGCGGGCCGACGGCGCCCGGATCGTGGAGCCCGGCAGCGGTCGCCTGGCGTCGCTGGGCGAGCAGGGCGACGGTCGCCTGGCCGAGCCCGAGCAGCTGCTGGCGGCCGTCGAGGAGGCGCTGGCCGGGCCGGCCGGCGGCGCCGACCTGGCGGGCCTGCACGTGCTCGTCTCGGCCGGGGGCACGCGCGAGCCGATCGACGCGGTCCGCTTCGTCGGCAACCGCTCGTCGGGCAAGATGGGCTACGCGCTCGCCGCCCGCGCCGCCGCCCGCGGCGCGACGGTGACGGTGGTCGCGGCCAACGTCGCGCTGCCCGATCCGCCCGGCGCCACGGTCGTCCGGGTCGGCACCGCCGAGGACCTGCGGCGGGCCTGCGGCGACGCGTTCGGCTCGGCCGACGTGCTGCTGATGGCCGCCGCGGTCGCCGACTTCCGGCCGGTCGATCCCGCCGGCGGCAAGATCAAGAAGGCCGGCCGGACCGAGCTGACGATCGAGCTGGAGCCGACCGTCGACGTCCTGACCGAGCTGTCCGGCCGCCGTCGCGACGGGCAGACGCTGGTCGGCTTCGCCGCCGAGCACGGGGACGGCGCGCTCGACTACGCCCGCGACAAGCGCGAGCGCAAGCGGCTGGACGCGGTCGTCCTCAACGACGTCGCCGTGCCGGGGATCGCCTTCGACGCGGCTGACAACGCGGTCACGATCGTCACCGGCGACGGCGAGCAGACCGTCGCCCGCGCCGCCAAGGAGGCGGTTGCCGACGCGATCCTCGACGCGGTCGTCGCCGCCCGCGCCCGCGCCTGACGGCGATCGCCGGCTCGTGAGCGGCGGTCCGTCCGGCCGCTGGGAGACCCTTGACCGAGTTGTCAGAATCGGTGCATGGCCATGTCCACCGCCTACGAGCTCTACCGTTCCGGAAGCGCCCTGCTGGAGCAGGGCGACCATCACGCGGCGACGCTGCCGCTGACCCGCGCTCGTGACCTGGAGCCGGGGTCGGGGATGGTCCGCGAGGCCCTCGGCCGCGCGCTCTTCGGGGCCCGGCGGTTCCGCGAGGCGGCGGGCGAGTTCGCCGCCGTCGTCGACCGCGAGCCGACCAACGACTACGCCCACTTCTGCCTCGGGCGGGCCCTGCAGCTGCAGGGCCGCCACGCCGAGGCGCGGCCGCCGCTGACGATGGCCGCGCTGCTGCAGCCGCAGCGCAGCGACTACCGGGTCTACCGCGACCGGACGATCGCCGCGCTCGAGCGCGACGACTCCGCGGCGGCCTAGGGCCGAGCGCTGGCGCGTCCCTCGGGCACGAGCACCGTCTTGCCGACCGTCGCCCGCGACGCCAGCGCGTCGTGGGCGTCGGCGGCGCGGGCGAGCGGGAACGGCGAACCGACCAGCGGCCGCAGGCGACCCGCGGCCGCTGCGTCCAGCGCCGCCGTCTCCCAGGCCCGCAGTCCGCCTACGCCGCCGGGTCCGGCGAGGACCCGCGGCCCGATCGCGCCCGTGACCGTGATCCCGCGACCGATCACGTCGGTCGCGTCGAGCGCGGTCGCGGTCCCGGCCGACCAGCCGAACAGCACCAGCCGGCCGCGCGGCCCCAGTAGCTCCAGCGCCGCGCGACCGACCGCGCCGCCGACGCCGTCGTGGACGAGGGTCGCGGGGCGACCCGCGAGCCGCTGGCGGGCCTGCTCGGCCCAGCCGGGATCGTCGTAGTCGAGGGCGATCGTCGCGCCCAGCTCGCGGACCCGGGCGACCTTGCCCGCGCCGCCGGCCAGCCCGACGACCGTCGCGCCGGCGTCGCGGGCGGCCTGGACGAGCAGGTTGCCGATGCCGCCGGCGGCCGCCGGCACCACGACCACGTCGTCGGCGCTCGGCGGGCCCGCCTCGAGGATCGCCAGCGTCGTCCGGCCGGTGCCGATCATCGCGACGGCGGTCGCCGAGGTCAGCGTGCCGGGGATCTCGTGGACCGCGTCGGCAGCGGCGACGGCCAGCTCCGCATAGCCACCGCTGGCCATCCCCAGGTGGACGACGACGCGGCGCCCGATCCAGGCTTCGTCGACCCCGGGGCCGACGGCGTCGACCCGGCCCGCGACCTCGCGACCCGGTGTCATCGGCAGCTCCGGCAGCGGGAACGGGCCGCCCGCCTCGCCCGCTCGGATCTTGGTGTCGACGAGGTGGACGCCGCTCGCCTGGACCGCGATCCGCAGCTGCCCCGGGCCCGGCTGCGGGTCGGGGACCTGCTCGTGGCGGAGGACGCCGGCGGGGCCGAACTCGTACTGGCGGATCGCGTGCATCTGGGACTCCAACGAGGATCGGAGCCCTTCGACCGGACGGCCGAGGGGCGCTGCCGGACGCTAGGACCTCGACCATGGTTGAAGTCAAGGGTGGTCTGGGCTCCGACGTCGGTTGCGGGCACGCGCGCGAGTCGCCGACCGACGTCGGAGCCGCGACCGTCCTCCGGCCGATGCGGCGCGGGCAGGGGCCGATCAGGATCGGTCGCGATGTCGCCCGCCGCGGACCGCAACCCGTTCACCCTCCGCCACGACGGCCGCGAGCTGGCGGTCGAGCAGGAGGAGTCGGGCTTCCACACCATCCTGCGGCTGCTCGTCGACGGCGAGCCACGGGCCGAGCGGCGGGTGATGGGCGACACGACGCTCGAGGCCGAGGGGATCGCGGTCGAGGTGGCCCTCACCTTCATGGGCCGGATCCGACGCTGCCTGCTGGCCGACGCCGAGGAGCGGATCCCGTTCGAGCCGCCGGCGGGCAGCCGGGCCGAGCGCCGCGTCCGCCTGCAGCGCGAGCACCCGGTCCGCTACACCGCGCTCGAGGGCGGGCGGGCCGTCGCCGGGGTGCTCGTCCCGCTGCTCGGGATCGGGGCGCTCCTGCGGCTGCTGGTGCCGAAGGTCGACATCGACCTGCCCGACGTGCCGCTGCCGGACGTCGACCTGCCCGACGTGGTGCCGGACGTCGACCTGCCGTCGATCCACGTGCCCGGCTGGCTGGACGCGTTCCTCGCGTCCGGCCGCTACTGGATCCCGGTCTTGATCGCGGTCGGGCTGGCGATCGGCGAGATCCGCCGCCAACGGCGCAAGCGGGAGCGGGAGGCGGCGGCCCGTCCCGACCCCGGCCCGCGACCGCACCCGAGCGAGGACGCGAGCGGCGACCCCGACGGCGCGCCCGCCCAGGAGGAGCGCCCCGTCGCCGACCGCGATCAGGCGCCGACCATCTGACGGGCGGCGGTCGCGGCGTCGACCAGCCGCCCGAGCAGCTCGTCGACGGTCGCGGGGGAGAGCGCCGGCTGCGGCAGCTCGCCGTGGACCCAGACCGCGCCGGCCGACGACGTCGCGTAGCGCACCAGCAGCAGGTCGCGGCGGTTGCGGTGCAGCAGCCACTGCCCGTCGAGCTGCCCCGGACCGCAGACCTCGGCCTGCGCTCGCAGCAGCCCGCCGCGCAGCGCCAGGCCGACGTGCAGCGGCCAGCCACCGCACTCCACGGGCAGGCCCCACTCGCCCGGGGCCGGTCGGTGGAGTCCCGCGCCGACGTGCTCCAGCGCCGACTCGACGACGGCCGCGGCGGCGGCGCGCGCCCCGACGGGCGCGAGATCGGGCCGGCGGTCGAAAGCTGCCTGCATCCGGCGATGGTACGATCGAACGGCAGCGTTCAAGGACGCTGCTCGGCAAGCACTCTTTCCGAGTGGGCGAGAAGCCCGCTTTTTTTGTGGCTGAACACGTGATGACCACCTCCATCCAGGACACCGTCGAAGACCGGCTGCGGGCAACCGATCCGGCTGTCGAGGTGCTCCTGGCCGAGGTCGTCGGGGGCGGCACGCTGCGGGTGGTCATCGACCATCCCGACGGCGTCAGCCTGGAGCTCTGCGCGCAGGTGACGCACCATCTCGGCGACCTGCGCGAGACGTACGGCATCGAGGTGTCGTCGCCGGGCAGCGAGCGTCCGCTCGTCACGTCCGAGCACTTCCGTCGCTTCCTCGGTCGTCGCGCGCGGGTTCGCACCCGCCAGCCGATCGCCGGTGGCGGCGACGCGGAGGAACCCCGCCGCTCGTTCACCGGCGAGTTGGTCGGCGCCGACGACCGGGCCGTCACGCTCGCCGCGGACTCGGGGATCGTCACGATCCCCTACGCCGAGATCCATCGCAGCAACCTGGTCGAGGAGTAAGGACCCATGTCTCGCGAGATCATCGAAGCGATGCGCGCCCTGGCGCGCGAGAAGGGGATCCCCGAGGAGCGGCTCGTCGCGGCGCTCGAGGACGCCCTGCTCTCGGCCTACAAGAAGCAGCCCGACTCGGCCAAGTACGCCCGCGTGGAGCTGGACCAGGAGTCCGGCGACTACCGCGTGATCGAGCTGCTCGTGCCCGAGATGCTCGAGGCCGGCCTGATCGTCGAGACGATCGACGAGCAGTCCTACGAGGATCCCGAGACGGGCGAGTGGGTCGAGCCCACCGACGTCGAGATCCCCGCCGAGAAGCTCGCCGAGCACCGGGAGGAGATCCCGGAGCAGGACGTCACCCCGGACGACTTCGGCCGGATCGCCGCGCAGACCGCCAAGCAGGTCATCCTGCAGCGGATCCGCGAGGCCGAGCGGGACATGATGTACGACGAGTTCGCCGATCGCGTCGGCGAGATGGTCACCGGCATCGTCCAGCAGTCCGACAACCGCTACACGCTGCTGCAGCTGCGCGACCGGGTCGAGGCGCTGCTGCCCCGCTCCGAGCAGGTCTTCGGCGAGCGCTACGACCACAACCAGCGCCTGAAGGCGGTGATCAAGGAGGTCTCGCAGTCCGCGAAGGGCCCGTCGATCATCGTCTCGCGTCGCGACCCCGAGGTCATCCGGGCGCTGTTCGAGCTCGAGGTCCCGGAGATCGCCGACGGCCTGGTGGAGATCACCGGCGTCGCCCGCGAGCCCGGCTACCGCTCGAAGATCGCGGTCGTCAGCCACGCCCAGGGCGTCGATCCGGTCGGCGCCTGCGTCGGCCCGCGCGGCTCCCGCGTGCGGATGGTCGTCTCGGAGCTCAAGGGCGAGAAGATCGACATCATCCCCTTCAACGACGAGCCCGGGCGCTTCATCGCCAAGGCCCTGTCGCCCGCGCAGGTGCGCGAGGTCTTCATCGACGACGAGCAGCGCCAGGCGACGGTCGTCGTCCCCGACGAGGACCTGACGAAGGCGATCGGCCGCGAGGGCCAGAACGTGCGGCTCGCCGCGCGCCTGACCGGCTGGCGGATCGACATCAAGAAGGCCTCCGACGTGATGGCGCAGGCCGCCTCGACCGGTGGCGATGGCGCCGAGGTCGAGGAGCCGCAGGGCGACGGCCGCTGCCAGGCGGTCCTCACCAGCGGCCGCCGCTGCCCGAACGCGGCGCTGCCCGGCTCGATCTTCTGCGGCCTGCCGGTCCACCAGGCGCTGGTGCGGTTCGGCTCGGTCGAGGTCGCCCTGCTCGAGGACCTGCCGGAGGAGGAGCTCGACGCGCTCGCCGATCCGGACAAGTCCCAGGAGGACGTCCAGGAGATCGTCACCCGGGCCGAGGAGGCGTACGCCGAGCGCGTCGCCGCCGAGGGCCCGCTGGAGGTCTACGACGAGCAGGCGGAGGGCGAGGTGGACGAGGACGGCACGGCGCTGGCCGAGGACGCCGAGCTGGTCGCCGACGAGCCGGAGCCCGTCGCCGAGGACGGCGCGGACGCCGCTGCCGAGACCGTCGGCGCGTCAGCTGCCGACGACGCCACCGGTCCGGAGGACGGATCGTCGGCGTAGCCACCGAACACCCGGAGCGACGCTGCGTCGGCTGTGGCCGACGTGCCCCGCAGGCGGAGCTCATCCGCCTCGCCGCCGTCGAGGATCAAGTGGTCCTCGACGTGCAGCGTCGACTCCCAGGACGTGGGGCGTACGTGTGCAACCACACCTGCGCCGAAGCGGCCCTCGGACGACGCGCGCTACCGCGTGCGTTCCGACGGCCGATCAGCAACGACCAGGACTTTCTACACTCACTCTGATGGCGAATAAGCGCGTGCACGAAATCGCCAAGGCTCATGGCGTCCCGAGCAAGGATCTGCTCGATGCCCTCCAAGCGGACGGGCATGACGTCTCGACCGCCTCGTCGAGCGTCGACGAGGCCGTCGCTGCGCGCTCGATCAAGGCCCACGCCTCCGGCGGTGCGCCGTCGAGCGAGGCCAAGAAGCCGGCTGCTGCGCCGGCGCGTCCGGTGCGTCCGGCCGCCCCGGGGACCGGTGCTCCGGCCCGTCCGCAGCGGCCCGTCCGCCCGCCGGCTCCCGGCCAGCGGCCCGCGGCGCCCGCC
>NZ_AGUD01000288.1 GCF_000240225.1 Patulibacter medicamentivorans | reverse complement strand
GGTTGTCGGCCAGCGACTTCGCGACGTCACCGCTTCTACGGAGAGGCCCCGAAGGGACCTGTTCGACTGTCGCCGAGCTGGCGGGTGTACTTGTCGCCCGCGAAGCTGCTTCTACGGAGAGGCCCCGAAGGGACCTGTTCGACGCCCCGCCTTGTGCAACCGGGCCGCCTCCTCGGCCGCGCTTCTACGGAGAGGCCCCGAAGGGACCTGTTCGACGACCGGTACGGCGGTCCGCCGGCCGACGATCTGTTGGCTTCTACGGAGAGGCCCCGAAGGACCTGTTCGACTTGGACATGTCCAGCGCGGTGGCGGCGGCACGGTTGCTTCTACGGAGAGGCCCCGAAGGGACCTGTTCGACAGGACGCCGCGCTCCAGGAGCGACAGCGTCTCGATGCTTCTACGGAGAGGCCCCGAAGGGACCTGTTCGACAGAGCGATCGATCGGCAGGCTGCACGGCCTGGATCGAGCTTCTACGGAGAGGCCCCGAATGGACCTGTTCGACCTGTTGAGGTTGTCGGCCAGCGACTTCGCGACG
>NZ_AGUD01000289.1 GCF_000240225.1 Patulibacter medicamentivorans | reverse complement strand
GGACGCTGGTCGGCAACCCGGCCAGCAGCACCGCCATCCGGGCGACGTCGCGGTTGTCTTCGCCGGCCTGGTTGGCGTCGCCCAGCAGCACGTCGTCGATCGTCGCGGGGTCGAGCGCGGGGGTGCGATCGAGCAGGCCGCGCAGCGCATGGGCGGCGAGGTCGTCGGGGCGGACCGCGGCGAGGCCGCCGCCGAAGCGCCCGAACGGGGTGCGGACCGCGTCGAGGACGTAGGCGGCGCTCATCGCGCCACCAGCTCGCGCAGGGCCGTCAGCTCGTGGTCGGTCGGTGGGTGGATCGCCTCGACGGCGTCGGCGATCCGCAGCGGCCAGCCGGTTGCCTCGCGCGCGGCCTCGACGGTCGCGCCGGGCAGCAGTTGCGTCAGCATTAGCTCGCGCGTGGTCGGGTCGGGTTCGAGTACGGCGAGGTCGGTGATCACGGCGGTCGGTCCGCGGCCGCGCAAAC
>NZ_AGUD01000290.1 GCF_000240225.1 Patulibacter medicamentivorans | reverse complement strand
CGGTGCGGTTGGCCGATCGCGCGTCCCCGGCGGGCGCCGCGTTGGGCTGCTGCTCTTGGGAGCGCGCCGGGGTGGCGGGGCGGCTTCTTGCGGGAGGGAGCCGCTCTTTGGGGGAGCACGCCGTGGGTGGCGGCCGCTTGTTGGAAGCGAGCTGTGGTTGGGCGGGCCGCTTGTTGGGAAGCGAGCCGTGGTTGGGCGCGGGCGATGCGGCTCGCATCAGGTCGCGGCCGATCGGCGGCCGTGGGGCTGTGACGATCCGGTCGCTGAGCGACCGTTTGTCACCCGGGCGGCCGGCGGTCGGCGGGACGTGAGGGCGGTGTGACGTTGCGGTCGCCGTACGACCGTTTCGTGGCGCGAAGGACACCGGCCGGCCGCCGCCAGCGTCGGTTGTCACGTTCCGGTCGCCGAGCGACCGCTTCGCCGCACGGCCGAGCCGGATGGTCCTCCTCTGGCGATCGCCCGAACGCGACTTGCTCTCCCAGCGACCGCTTCGCCGCACGGCCGAGCCGGATGGTCATCCGCTGGCGATCGCCCAAACGCGACGTGCTCCCTCCCAGCGAGCCGGCGACGGGGGACCCAGCCACGACCGACCGCCG
>NZ_AGUD01000291.1 GCF_000240225.1 Patulibacter medicamentivorans | reverse complement strand
CTGCTCTCCAGCGGCCCCGACGGCGGGCTGAAGCCCGACGAGACCGGCGCCGACATCGTCGACACCACCGACCGCTTCGCCGCCCAGGCCCGGGTCAAGGGCCTGCGCAAGGCGACGGTCGCGATCGAGAAGGACGCCCAGGGCGAGCTGCAGGCGTTCGACGGCGACCTCGAGCTGGGCACCCAGCCGATCGCCGTCCGCTACACGGGCGACGGCATCACGGCGGCCGCGACGATCCGAGACCTGCCGAAGCACGTCGCGATCGGCTTCCGACCCCGCGACGGCAAGATCGCCTACGACGCCTTCGGGGACACCGTCCAGCGGATCACCGCCGAGGCGCGGTCGACGAAGCCGCTGGTCGGACGCGCGACCCGCGTCGAGGCCGCGATCGCCGGCTTGACCCCGAAGGCCGACATCACGCTCGCACCCGGCGGCTCGGGGATCGACCTGAAGACCAGCGCCCCGATCGGCGAGGCCGAGGCGCTGCTCTCCAGCGGCCCCGACGGCGGGCTGAAGCCCGAC
>NZ_AGUD01000292.1 GCF_000240225.1 Patulibacter medicamentivorans | reverse complement strand
CGGCCCAGGCGGCCCCGGCGGCCTCGGCGGCCCCGGCGGCCCAGGCGGCCCCGGCGGCCCAGGCGGCCCAGGCCTTGCGACGCTCCTCGAAGCGGCGCAGGAACTCGGCCTCGAACGTCTCGCGGGCTCGCATGCGCAGCGTCTGGGCGTGGTAGCGCACTTCTTGCGTGAGCGGCCGCGCAGCCGTCGCGGTCTGGTAGTCCACGATCGGCGCCAGGGCCTGGAGCTTGTCCGCGGCCACGTGCAACTCGTGGTCGGTGGTGTCGCGCAGCAGCGCGGGGAGCGCGGTCCGGATGGCCCAGTCGACCGCGAGGTAGGCGCGGCGAGCGGTGAGGTCGCTGGATCCGCGGGTCCCGACCATCAACGGCAGGACGGGGCGAAGGAAGCGGTTGCGGGTCGCGTCATCGGGCATCCGGTCGTTGAGGCCGCGACCGAACGCGGCGATGACCGGGTCGACGCACGCCGGGCTGTCGTTGGTACCCACGCCGCCGGCGAGCCAGTCGACGACCTCGAGCGCGCAGTGGCCGTCGTCCCAGTCGCGGTGGCCGCCGTAGTGCAGGTCGATGGTGTCCAGCGCGGCGAGCCGCGCGGGGTCGATCGTGACGTTGTTCATGAGCTCTTCTCCTTGGCCTTAGCGGCCTTCTGCTTGGCCTCGCGCGCGAGCACGTCGGACGCGAGCGGGATCGCCGCTGTGCGGGCGGCGGTGATGTGTTCGACCAGGTCGACCGGACCGGCGCCGGCGAGGTCGGCGATGATGTGGGAGTAGGTCTTGGCCAGCACCTCGACGGTGTGGCCCATCTCCTGCGCGATCTCCTGGAGCGACAGCCGCTGCTCGGCGAGCCGTAGCGACGCCCACAGGTGGCGCAGGTCGTAGGGGCGGAACAGCTCGGCGTCGAGCTGGGCGCGGGTGCGGGCGCGACGGAACGTCTTGGCGCGCCAGCGGCGGTAGCCGCCCTCAGTCATGTGCGCCCCGCTGGCCTGCGGGAACACGAACGCGCGGCCCGGCGGGGTGCCGTTGGCGTCGCGCCATGCGTCGAGGTCGCCACGGAGCGGAGCGATGATCTCGATCGTGCGCGGCGGCTTGCCCTTGGACTTCTGGCCGCCGATGAGACGGCCGGCCGAGATCCGCTGCTCGACGAGGATCGTCCGCTCGCGCACGTGGCGCCACTGGAGCGCGAGCGCTTCCTGCGGCCGCAGGCCGGCGTAGCCCATCACCGACATCAGCGTCCGCGACCACGCGCCGCCGGCGAGGAGGCGCATCACCTCGAGCTGTGCGGCCGTGGGCGGGTGGACGGCCCGCAGCGACGCGCCGGCGGCCGGCTTCTTGATCGGCTGGACGGCGTTGTAGTCGACGAGCTGCCAGCGCACGGCGTCGGTGAGGACGCTCTGGAGCACCGACATCGCCTTGCGGACCGTCGGGCCGCCGCGGCCGGGGCCGAGGCGCGCGTGGAGCGCGGCGGAGACGTCGGCCTTGAACACACTGATCGTCTTGGGCCGGATCTCGCGGACCTCCATGTCGCCGATCCGCGGCAGGATCTCGTTGTTGAGCATCCGCTGGTAGACCCGCTGCGTCGTCACGGCGAGGTCACCGGCGCGCTGCGGCCACCACGTCGACTCGACGAACACCCGCAGCGTCTCGCGGCCGCGGTCGAGATCGTCGAGCTGGCCACCGCGGCGCTGGAGCCGGATCTGCGCCTTGAAGTCGCGGGCGTCCTGGACGCGATCGAACGTCGCCGAGCGCTTCCGACCGGCGGCGTCGGCATAGCGAACGCGGTGCGTCTTGGTCTGCGTCCCGTCGCTCTTGTAGTAGACGGTCGTCTCGATCCCGCCGCGACTGGACCGCTCGCTGGTGCCCGCGCGACTCATCCGAGCGGGGCGATGATCGGCAGGTTCGCGTCGCCGACGGTGCCGCGGCGACGGCGCCGCGGGGCGCGAGGCGGCCGGTCGGCGATCTCGCGCAGCGGATCGATCACGGCCGCGGGCGGCCGGTGGCTGGTCGGTGGCGCCAGCGTGCCGGCGCCGCGGTCCTGCGCGGAGCAGTCCTCCAGGAACGCGTCGACCCACGAGCGACGGAACCGCCAGACGCCGTGCGCGGGCTTGGAGCAGCGCAGCAGCGGGTAGCCGGTCCGCGGCCGAGTCCACTTCTTGACGGTCGAAATCGCGACGCCGGTGTCGGCGGCGATCTCCTCCAGCCCGATCCACGGATCGAGCGCGGCCGGCGCGCTGCCGGTCGACTGCGTCGGCAGGTACACGGTCAGCCCCCTGACGGGCCGCCGAGGCGGCGTTGCTGGTTGAGGAAGTCCTGGGCCTCCGCGGCGACGTCCGCGCCACGCCGCGCGAGCGCGCGGTCGAGGTCGGCCATCAGGTCGCGGCGCGTGTCGAGGACGAGCTGGTCGTCCTGGTCACGCACCGCGATCCCGATCAGCAGCACGAGGACGGACACGCCCAGCAGACCCCACGGGCCCAGGGCCTGCCCTGCGCCGACCAGCAGGCCGATGCAGGACGCGAGGATGATCAGGCGGCCCGTCGTCATCAGCCGCGAACGTCGTAGGCGCGGACCTTCAGCTGCTCGTCACGCCGAACGGACCGGTCGGACCCGATCGGCGCGCCGCGGTAGACCCGCTCCGCGATCCCGCCGTCGAGCTTCGACAGCAGATCGGCGTGCAGCTTCTCGACGGCCTCCCGGACCGCGTCCTGGGGCCGCTCGAGCTTGTAGCCGATCTCCAGCCCGCCAGCGGACACCCGGTATCGCAGCCGCGCGGTCAGCGGGACGCGGTCGCCGCCGGGGAACACGGCGACCGCGAGCTTGAACCGCTCGGGGATCGTCAGGTTCCCGCGGTTGCCGGCCTTGGCGTCCTGCTGCTCCTTGTAGGCGAACTGGATCTGCCCGTCGGTGGTCCGCTGCGAGCTGGCGAACTCGACGTCGCGGTTGACGCTGATCGTCTGCACCACGTCGAGCAGGTCCGCAGCCGCCGGTTCGATCACCTCGGCGATCCCGTCCTCCAGGTGCTCAGCGAGCGCGAGCTGGTCGACGCGCTTGGCGTCGAGGCTCAGCCAGTGCCGCCACTCCGGGGTCGTGCGCAGCGCGAGCGTCGCGCGGTGCTCGCCCCACCCGGCCGTGCCGTTGACGCCGTCGTGGTCGTCGAGGATCCCGGTGATCGTGCCGATCGGCCGGTCGTCCTTGCCGAGCGCGCCGGCCTCGTGGTGCGTCCAGACCGTCGTGGCCGCCGACGTGTCGGTGTGGTGGGTGTTGACGTAGCGGGTGAACGGCTCCAGCTCGTCGAACGTCGCGGTGCCGCGACGCCGCAGCGGGTGCTCGGCCCAGTCGTCCGGCGCGCGGACGTCGGTCACGACGAGGTCGTGGCCGTACGGGCGCAGGTGCAGCCCGACGCCGTCGGCCAGCTCGACGGGCTCGCGGCTGGTGGCCTGGTAGGCGAGGTCGCGCACCTCGCGGATCGCGGCGGCCTGATCCGTCAGGCCATCGGGGGCGTTGGTGGTCATCGCTGCTGGGTCTCCTCGGGGTTCGCGGCGGCCGGCTGGAGCGCCGGGTCGGTCATCTGGCTGGGGTGATCGCGCGAGAGGCCGCCATCGCGCGTGACGAAGAACGTCGAGGCCGTCGGCTTCGGACGCGGCATCCTGGGAGTCATCTCGGGGACGATCTGGACCATCTCGTCGTTGCCCGCGATCGGCTGGACCGAGAACCGGATGACGATCGCGCCGGCCTTGCCCTGCCGCCGAACGGCGGTCGTGAGGTCGGCCATCGCCTCCGAGAGCTGGCGCAGGAACAGGCCGCTGTGGACGCCTTCGAGGACGTCGATGAACGACGGTGCCGGCGGCCTCGGCGGCGCGTCGGGTTCGGTGGTTTCCATCACGCAGATCTCCTCTGCTGGTGGTAGTGGGACATGACGTAGGGAAGGTCGGTGGCGCGCGGTGCCTCCCGCACCGCGCGCCGGGTGAACAGCACGTCGGACGGCGTCAGCCGGCCCGTCAGCAGCCCAGGCACGAGGTCGCCCTCGCACCGCGGCCGCGGGCGGGCTCTCCTTCTGGGCCACGCTTCGTCCTGACGGCCCCTCCTGACGGACTCACGGCCATCACGGAGGAGACCCAGCAGCCGCCGCCGGTGGTAGACCACGGCGACCAGGAGCAGCACCAGCACCCACGACGCGAGCGGGGTCACGAGACGAGCCCCTCGGACGGGAGGTAGGCGACAGGCGAGCAGGGGCCGTCGTGGCCCTGCGCCCGCCGGCAGATCGGGCCGAAGTCGTGGGCGCCCTGAGGCGTGACTGGCCGGCCGCAGGCCGATCGCGCCCGCTCGACGGGCGCTCCCCAACCGGGGACCCGCTGCCGGCGGCCGTGGTGGAAGAGGTAGAGCAGCAGGCTGAGCCAGCCGGCCTTGCGCTCGAGCGAGCCGTTGCGGCTGGACGCCTCGGCGCACCCGGCGACCTGGAGCACCAGCTCCTCGTCGATCTGTCCGGTCTCGACGAACTCGCGCAGCGGCGCCAGGAGCTCCGTCAGGTCCGGTTTCAGGTAGGTCGGGATGCCGGCCTTGGCGATGTCGAGCGCCTCGGCGTCGGTGATGATCGCCGTCGTCGTCACGAGGTCACCGCCGATCCGGCAGGCAGCGCACCGCGACCGCCGGAGACCTGGCTGTCGCCGAGACCCATCCGGGCACCAGCGCGGTCCCCGGCGGCAGCGGCAGCGGGGTCGACCGAGGCGCGGTAGTGGCCCTTCCGCAGGTTCGGGTGCAGGTCCTCGATCGCTCGGGTGACGGCGTCCTTCACCAGGACGATCGCGTGAGGGTTCGCCGTCTCCCGCTCGACCATCGTGCGACGAGCCTTGAAGCGTTCTTGCAGTCGGTCGACGGCTCCCAGGAGCCACGAGTTGCGCCAGGTGCGGGTCGGGACCCAGAACTCGTCGCGCGTCGCGGCGGCCAGCTTGGACTCGCGGTCGAGGTTGCGCTCCAGGTAGCGGTACAGCTCGACCATGCTCTCGGTCGAGCCGCGCGGCCCGTAGAAGTGCACGTGGGCGCCGGAGAGGTAGGTGATGTCGCCGCCGAGCGACCGCGCGACAGCGCCGGCGAGCGAGCGCCGCCACGGCACGGTGCACCCGGTGTCGCGGACGTAGGTGTCGTCGACGCCGATCTCCTGATCGGCGCTCGCCGCGACGGCCGCGAGGTCGAGGCCGTGCTTGAGGAGCAGCGCCTGGGCCTTCTCGGCGGCTGCGGTGGCCTCGTTCTCGTTCGGCGACTCGCTGAGCGCGAGGAGCTTCCGGATCCGGGCCGTGACGTTGTCGTCGTGGGTCGTCATCTAGCGGCCCGCCGATGCGGTAGCGATCGGTGCCTCGGCGCGCCACGGCGCGACCGGCGCGTGACCGAGCGCGGCCTCGGTCGCTGCGGTCCGGCACGCGCCGACGAACGTGCTCCACGTGCCATACGGGCCGGGGGGCGGGCCGAGCACGACGGCCGCGCGAACGTCCGCGAGACGCGTCAGCCGCGCCGCACGGGACTCGCGGTGCTGCGCGTCCTCGACCTCCGTGAACGCGGCCAGCCGCGCGTCCGCGCTGTAGAGCGCCGTCCGTCGGGCGGGCCTGCTCAGGTCGCCGGGTTCAGGGGTATCGTTGGTGCTGCTCACGGGACTTCTTCTCCTGTGGGTCATGCCCCCGGCCGATGCAACGGCGCGGGGGCGTTTCGTTGGGTTCAGGCCGCCTCGGCGGCGAGCGGGTAGAGGTCCTCAACGCTCGTGGCGAGGACCTGCGCCAGGCGGCGGAGGTGCTTCGCGCGGGGCTCGGTCTCGCCGGCCTCCCACCGCGCGTAGACGCGAACCGCCACGCCAACGCGTCTGGCCACTTCCTCCTGGGCGAGGCCCAGGTCGTCGCGGCGCGCGCGCAGCCTCTCAGGGAAGCGGTCGGCCGGGTCGTCGGTCATGCCGCGCATCTTGACAGGACAAGAATGTCCCGTCAAGAAAGACGGCATGATTTGTCCTGTCGTGATCGTCATGACAGACTGATGCTCGTGACGTGGGACCCAAGGAGACCGAGCGGGACGACCTGCGTGACCTGCTTCGGGGCGCCCGAGGGCGCCTGAAGATCACCCAGGAGGAGGCCGCGCTTCGCGCCGGCGTGACGTTGCGGACCTACGCTCGGTGGGAGCGGGGGAAGAATGTCCCGCAGGGTCAGAACCTTCTGCACCTGGCGAACGGCCTGGGGCTCGACAGCGCCGAGCTTGCGCGGGCGGCGAGTCGCGACGGCGTTCCGGTGGCCGTCCGCGCGGAACAAGCTGAGGAACGCGCGATCGCCGCGGAGGGGGAACTGGTGGCGCTGCGTGAGCAGGTCGCCGATCTCGGTGATGAGGTGCGACGGCTGGCCGGCCTGGTCCGCGCCTACCAGGCCCCGGTGGTCCTGGCGGAGGACGGCGACGGGCTGGTGGTCGGTGTTCGAGCCGCGGACGGGCGGCGCGTCCTCCTCACGGGGAACATCGCGCCGCCCGACATCGCGGAGGACCGCGATCGTCGCCTGTCTGAGCTGCTCGACGACGCGGAGGCCGCGACGGGGTCAGGGGTCGGCGTCGCGGGCAAGGGCCCGTAGTCGCCGCGCCTGGCGGCGGACGCGCGTCCGCAGATCAGGGTCCGCCACGAGCTGCGCGAGACCGCCCTCGGCGTCATCGATCACTGCGGCGAGCGCGAGGGCCGCCTGCGCGAGGGCGGCGACCTCAGGTCCGCCGGGCGAGACGTGCACGTGCCCGCGGGAAGCGGTGCTCGGTTGTTTCGTCCGCGACCCCTGACCGCCCCATGCAGCGACGCTACGAGACGGGCAGCATCCTCGGCGGCCGCTGCGGGATGCCTTGACGGGCAGCCCCTCTGGGGGGATGCAGGGCAATACGCGTTACGCGTGCGACGGCGTAACAGCGGATGTTCGACTTCGCCGGGCTAGGTCGCCCGCCGTCGGTCGCGAGGGAGAAGGACCACCCGCGCGAGTGAGGCCGGTTCGCGTAGGGTTCCGCCCGCGCGCCCCGGCACACACGGGCGTCTCAACCAAGATTCGGGGGAATCGATGCCACGCTTGATCCAGCTTGCCGCGACCGCACTGCTCGCCGCCGCCTTCGCCGGCTGCTCAGCCGACACCAACGACGCCGGCGACAAGGCCGACGCGAAGTCCAGCAGCGAGAAGAAGCCGGCGTCCTGCGGGACGCGGGCCACAAGCGACTGCACGCCACACGTGGCGTTCGGTCGGAAGGTGCGGGTGGACGCCCTCTACTACGACATCGTCAGCGCGAAGGCGGTGGGCTCGATCGGCGACCAGACCTACGGTCTCGGCGAGAAGGCCGACGGCACGTTCGTGGTCGTCAAGGTGAAGGTCCACTCCGACAAGAACGAGTCGGCCACGCTGACCGACAAGGTCTTCCAGCTCGAGGTCCGAGGGAACACGTACGACCCCGACACCCAGGGCACCGTCGCCGCGATCGGCGCGCAGGAGGAGCCGTTCTTCCTGAAGGACATTGGACCTGACGCGACCGTGACCGGAACGGTCGTCTTCGACGTGCCGAAGGCGGCGTTGAAGCGCAAGCCGGAGCTGCGGTTGAACGAGCTCGGGTTCGGGTCGGGCCACGGCTACGTCCGCCTTCCGGACCTGTCGTAGAACGACGAGCGCCCCCGGCGGGTTAGGCCGGGGGCGCAGGTTCGGGGACGGCGCGGCGAGCCGTCGGGCGGGCCGCGGGACGCGCTTCCGCGCGCGCCGTCAGGTGGTAGACCCGCTGGCGGGCCGGGGTTCACCCCCCGAGTTCGTCGGGGCCGGTGCCACCGGCGGCGGGGTCGTTGTCGGCGACCGCGACCGCGGCGTCGAACCGCGGCGTCCAGGCCGAGACCGCGGCGGCGGCGAGGCCGACGATCGCGGCGGCGACCGCCGGCGGCAGGTCGAGTCCGAGCACGCCGGCGAGCCAGACCAGGACGGTCGCGGCGGCCGCGGCGAGGCCGGTCGGGTGGTTGATGGTGGCCGCCTGCGAGGCGGAGCGGATCGTGGGCATGGTGGGTCAGGCCGCCTTGTAGTCGGTCTCGAACGCTCCGGGGCAGGACGTCGGGAACAGGTCGTTGTGGCCCCAGACCGTGAGGTCGCGGAGCCGACGCGGTGCGCGGTGCGAGGCCGGCATCGCGGTGGTGTGGGCGTTGGCCAGCAGCCAGCGCCAGGTCGCGCGCTGCGCCGCGGTCATCCGCTGGCCGGTCGTGCCGTGCACCACGACGCCGATGCGGCCGGTGTTGTGGCCGCCGACGTGGGCGCCCTTCAGCGCGACCGGGCGCAGCAGCGCGAGGGTTCCGGCGGTGGTGATGCCGAGGTGGTAGCCGATGCCGCCCCAGCCCTGCGCGGCGTGCTGGGCGTGGTACTGGCGCCAGAGCGCGAGGGCGTGGCTGTCGCTGGTGTCGCGCGGCCCGGCGGTGTAGTGGCCAACGGTGCCGACGAGCGGACCGAGCGGGCCGAAGAGGTCGCGGATCGTGACGTTGAGGCGCACGATCTTCGGCCGGTCGCCCGCCGACGTGGCGGTCTCGTTCTTGTGCGCGCGGCGCCAGGCGCGCGCGCGGCGCAGCTCCGCTGCGGTCCGCCCTGCGGGGTTGACGACGATCGCGTACCGCCGACGCGCCAGCGCGTCGGTGCCCTCGAAGGCGTGGCCGCCGAGCGCGGTGACGACGCGGCGCCAGAGGTCCCAGGTCAGGCGGCCGAGGATGCCGTCGACGGCGATGTCCCAGTCAGCGACGCGGCCCTTGCCGCGCGCCCGGAGCGCACGCTGCAGGCGGGTGACCTGCTCGCCGGTGGCGCCCTGCTTGAGGATCGGTGTGGCCATGGTCAGTCCCTTGCGGTCGAGGGGTCGAGGGTGAGGATCCGGGCCATCAGAGATGGCCCGCGAGGATCTGGGTGATCAGCCACGAGACGGCGCAGAGCGCCCAGGCGGGGATCACCCGGCCGTAGGCGGTCCGCCGCCACCGACGCCGCTGCGCAGCGGTGGTGCGAGCCGGCCGACGAACAGCGAGAGGATCGCTGGGGCGGACTCGAGCGTCAGCGTCTCGCGGAACGCCAGCAGCACCAGCAGGACGAGAGCCGCCGCGGGGAACGCGATCCGCAGCAGCAGCGCCTCCGTCAGCGCGATGCAGTCCCAGGCGCGCACTCACGTCGCCTGGTGAACGTTGAGGGTGGTCGCGGGCATGGGGGTCCTCCCGTCGGTGCGGGGGTCGGGGGCGATGCGGGCACGGCTAGGCGGTCCCGACGGCGTAGGTCGCGAGGTGCTCGACGCGGACCGGGGCGGTCACGCGCAGGAGGACGGCGACGGTGCCGGCCTCGGCGGAGTAGACGATCGACTCGACGGTGCCGTCGCTCAGCACGGCGGACTCGATCTCGATGACGGCGGCCGGGTTGCCTCGGACGGTCGCCGTGACGGTGTAGGCCGTCGGCGTGACGGTCTCGCCATCGAAGCCCTCAACCACGAATCGGACACGGACGTCGGTGTGGGTGAGCACCATCAGTTGACCCTCGCTGTCACGGTGGGGTGGCCGACCGCGACGCGGGTCGCGATCGACTGGGCGGTCGCGGTCACGAGGAGGTGGGCGATCGAGGCGGTGGCGATACCGACCGGGGCCGGTGCGGCGCCGATGGTCCAGGTGCTGCGGCCGGTCAGCGCAGCGGACAGCCAGAGCGCCGCGGCGACGTTGGCGGTCGCGTCGCCGCTGGCGACGAACTCGGCGGCGAGCGCGAGCGAGAGGAACGGCGTCGCACTGGCGGTCGTGTGACCGTCGAGGGTCGCGGCGAGGTTGCGGCTCGCGGTGCAGGCGGCCGCGACCGACGTCGAGCCAACGGCGGTGCCGGCCAGGGCAGCGGAGATGCTGGCGGCGGCCGTCGCGGTCGCGCTGGCCGTGAGGTGCGCGGGCTCGAGGTAGACGATGTCGGGGACGGCGGCCGACGCGAGTGACTGGGCGACGAACTCGGCGGCCAGCCAGGCGATGGCACCGATCGCGGCGTCAGTCGCCGCCTGCCCGTCGAGGGCGGCGGTCTCGTTGACCGCGGCGGAGAGGTGAGCGGCCAGGTCGCCGGTGCTGGCGGCGTGGGCGTTGAGGCCAGCGGTGGCGCTTGGCGACCCTGTTGCGGTGGACGTGCTCGACGGGCTGGCGGTGAGCACGGCGTGCGCTTCGAGGTGGCCAGCCGCGGCGCTCTGCCCGGACGCCGCTGTCGGTTCGATCGCCACGGTCGGCGTGACCCAGGCGTCGACCTGTGCCGCCCCGGCCAGCGTGGCTGACAGCGCGGCGTGTGCGCCCAGCACGGCGGTCGCGGTCCCGTCCCCGGCGAGGATGGCCGGGGAGAGCGTCGCCACGGCGGTCGCGAGCCCGGTCGCGGTCGACTCGCCGGCGAGGGCCGCGGCGAGCCCGGCGCGTGCCGACAGCGCGCCGACGATGGGGCTCTCGCCGGTGGCCGTCGCGGCGAGCCCGGCGCGCGCCGACAGCGTCGCGGTCGCGGTCGTGTCGCCGGTGGCGGCGGCGGTGAGGTAGGCGTACTGGGGGTCGGGTGCGGCGATCCCGACTTGGTAGAGGCGGACCTGCCGGGTTCCGGATCCGGCGTTGTAGGTCTGCGTCATCCGGAACCGCAGCTCGAGCGCGCCGGCGGTGCCGTAGCCGCCGGCGGCGCGCAGCGTGTCGACCTGGCCGGAGGTCAGCGTGAGCGACGCGGCGAACGGGCCGACGTTGGTGCCGCCCTGCGGGTAGTTGGCCGCGAGGCTGCCCTGTGGTACGACCTCGGTTCCGTTGGCCCACAGCCCAAGGTCGATGTAGACCTGTGAGCCGGCCGAGCTGTTCTTGCCGGTCGACCACGAGATCGCGTGCCCGGTGTTCACACCGGGGTCCTCGAGCTTGCCGAGCAGCAGCGCGAAGGTCTGCGTGATCGTGGCCGTGCCGAACCCGGAGACGATGAAGTCGGCGGTGTCGGCCGACGTCTCGTCGACGTTGACGTAGCGCTGTCCGGCGGTGTTGGTCGGGGACCCCGCCGGGCCGGTGGCGAAGGTGCCGTCTGCGGTCGGCGCGACCTGCTGCGTCATCGCGTCTCTACGAGAGCCCGAACGACAGGTCGCCGATCGCGAACCGCGGCTGGACCGGGGCGGTGATCGCGATCGGCGTCAGGTCGACGCGCCACCGCATCGCCCCGCCGGTCAAGGCGGTCATCGCGGCGGCGGCGACGATGGTGCCCCAGTTGCCGGTCGGGATGGGGTAGACGACCTCCGCGGTGTTCTTCTTTGTGGACGCGCCTGCGACGGTGGCGGCGGCGCCGAGGGTCAGGGCCTGGCGGGCGTAGGCGTTGCCGGACACCTCGGTCCCGCCTGCACCGTCGTCCGCCGGCGCGACGGTGAACAGCGCGAGGTAGACGGTCCCGCCGAGCGAGTCGTCGAGGATGCGACGCTCTTCAGCGTCGGTGATGTTGTCGGCCATCAGGGGGGCTCTTCTCGGATCGGTGGGTGGAGGGGGCCGGCTAGGGCGTGGTGGTCCAGCCGGCGGGGAAGGTCAGTGGGCCTACGCGCCCGTCGGGGTGGGTGGCCTCGAGCGTGACGCCGGTGCCGTGGCCGCGAACGCTGATCTGGACCTGGTCCTGATCGGTCCAGGTGAGGGCGGGGGTGGCGACGCCAGCGTCGGCGGCGAGGGCGAGGCGGCGGCCGGTCTCGTCGAGGGTGGCGAGCAGCCAGGCCCGGGTTAGGACGGGGCTGGTGGGCATGGTTCGGGCCTTTAGACGTAGACGGGTTCGATGGTCCAGGCGACGTCCCAGACGTGGCAGTTGACGCTCGCCGGGTTGTAGATCTGGAGGCTGCGGATGCCGGCCGACAGGCCGACATCGAACGGTCGTCCGGAGCGCCACTGGCCGCGGCTGTCGGATGCGGCGTCGTAGAGCCAGTCGCTGGACGGGGAGATGAGGCGCACGCGACCGTCGGCGTTGGCCTGGTCGGTGTTGACGTGGCCCTGCACGCGGTAGACGCCGCTGACGACGACGTTGATCGGGCAGGTCGTGACGGTCGCGCCGGCGGCGACGTTGATGCCCGAGGCGGCCGCCATCACGGCGCCGCCGGAGTCGTAGACCCAGTTGGTGCCGTTGTAGATGAACCGCCAGACCCGCGGGCTGGTGCCGGAGTTGATCCGCCAGACCATGCCGGGGTAGGGGTTGGTCGGCGGCGTGGAGCTGGTGCTGATCTCGGTGGTCGGGCCTCCGGCGCTGAACGGGGCCGTGACCGCGGCTGCGGCTGCGGCGGTGCTGTCGGGCGTCCAGGGGCCGGGGCGGCCGGCGATGTCGAGGATCACCTCGGCGGTGGCGCCGCTGGCGGCGTAGCCGCGCAGGCGCAGCGAGAGGGCCCCGGCCTGTTCGCGGGCCTCGAGGATCGGCGTGTCGGCGGCCGGACCGGCGACGGAGGTCGGTCGCACGAGCCGCCATCCGGTGTCGGCGGTCGGCACGACGGCAAGGGTGTAGCGGTGCATGCGCTGGCCGCCGGACCACTCGACGCTGACCGCGACGTCGACGACGGCGCCACTATGGGTGAGGGTGCCGACCATCACCGCGTTGGCGGTCGTCGAGGGCATCGTCCGCAGCTCGCGGTGCAGCTGCCGGCGTCCGTCGACGGTATGCAGCTTGAGGTGGGCCGTCTGGATGCGGTGGACCGTCGGGCGTGGCAGGTCGCCCGTGAGGTCGCTGTTGCTCGTGTCGAGCTCTTGCGGCGAGCAGTCGACCCACGACGCCCCGTCGTAGTAGGTCAGCAGCGGGCCGCCGTCGGCCGCGCCGTCGGTGGCGAGGTAGAGCAGGCCGACGAACGGGGTCAGCGACGCGCGGGCGGCGATGGTGCCCTGGGCGTAGCCGGGCATGATCAGCCGCAGCCGCTGGCGGATGACGTTGAGGTCGGAGGGGACGTTGGCGGGGTCGCCGCCGGTCGGGACGACGAGGCCGAGGCGATCATCGGGGGTGGTGGGCATCAGCGGCTCCTAGGCGGCGTCGAGCAGGTCGTCGTAGTCGGCGACGCTGGCGAGCAGGTCGTCGTAGGTGGGGTAGGTCGCCTGGACCTGGTCGTAGTCGGCCTCGTCGGTGATCTCGACGTGACCGATCAACCACGCCGGCACCTGCGCGAGCACGTCGCGCTCCAGCGCATCCTCGTGGCCGGGCAGCACGTCGGCGGCGACAACACGGACCTGGAGATGACCCGGAGCGTCGGTGCCGGCGCCAAGGGCGGGGTCGTAGCGGAGGCGGACCTGGACCCGGGCGAGGCCCTGCATGTGCGCGCGAGCGGTCGTGACGAGCGTGGAGGGGAGTCCTGCGGCCCACCCGGACGGGGTCCGGACCTCGGTCCGGCGCTGGGCGTCGCTCATCGTGGGCGAGAGCCGGCCGCCGACGAGCTCGGCGAGCAGCGCCAGCCACTCGGGCGGCGCGTTGTCGGGGTGCAGCCACTGCGCCGCGCCGGGGTCCTCGGCGATCGACCACAGCGGCACCTCGCCGACGAGCGCCGAGGACAGCAGCCGCGTCAGCAGGTCGGCGGTGGTGGGGTCGCGGGTCAGCGGCTCCAGCTCGGCGAGCGCGCGGAGCGCCGGGGCGGGGACGCTCACGGTCCCGGGGCGGTCGTGGTGAACGCGATCGTGCCCGGCGTGGGCAGCTGTCGCACGGTGAGGGTCACGCGGTCGCTGGACCCGTCGCCGATCTGCGCGTCCTCGACCCAGTCCAGCGAGGGCACGTCGTCGGCGCGCGCGATCAGCTCGTTGACGTGGATCGTGCGGTCGGGCGCGGGGTTCGGTTCGTCGGTGACCTCGCGCGGCCGGGCGTAAGTGCCGGGGCTGAGGAAGTTCTGGAGGTGCTGCTCGACGGCGGTGTCGACGTCGGCGGTGGCGTAGCCGGCACGCGCGACGCCGGTGCCGGTGACGTCGACCGGGACGTAGTCGGGCGAGACGACGTGGACGATGACGTTGTCCAGCGCCTGGGCCTGAAGGTCGGTCTGGAGGTCGGCGAGGATCGGCCCGGGCAATGCCTCGGCCTCCAGGCCAGCCACGACGATCGTGACGTGGAACGGCACGCCGGCGGTGTCGGTCGCGGCGTTGTAGGCGCGGATCGCCCACGCGAACCCGACCGCGGGATGGGACCGTGCGGCCGCGGCCCACTGGTGCGGCAGCACCGGCGAGCGGGCGCCGGCGGCCTGGTGCTCGCGGAACCGCTCGAGGTATTCGTCGTCGTCCCACGGGTCGGTGCCGCCGTCCAGCGGCGCGGTCAGCACGACGCCGTCGACGGTCGCCAGCCAGTCCTTGGCGTCGATCGACAGCTCGCCGTCGGCGCCGTTGGCGGCGGCGCCGAACTCGACCGCCTGGACGGCGACGGTGGCGGTGCTGGAGCCAGCGGGGATGACGGCGTCCTCGACGGTGTACAGCTCGACGTCGCCGAGCATCACCGGCTCGCCGGCCGGCAGGACGTGGCCGAGGGTGTCGACCGCGGTCACGGCCATCGGTGCCTGGGCCGGGGTGCCGGGTGAGCGCGGGAACCCGAAGAGCGCGCCGGCGAGGTCGAGGATGACCTGGCGGAGGCGCTGCTGGAGCGCGTCGCGGCCTTCGGCGGTGACGGTCGCGACGGCGGCCAGGATCGCGGTGTCGAGCGCGGTCGCGATCGGCTGCCAGCCGGGGATCTCCTCGGCCATCCGGTCGCGCAGTTCGTCGGCGATGTCGCCGGCGTCGGTCGAGACGGGAATCCCGAACGCGGTCGTGAGCTGGTCGGGGTCGTCGGTGAGGGGGGTGCTCATCAGCTCGTGAGGATTCGCGGGTGGATGCTGCGCCCGTTGTCGCTGTCGCGGACGTCGACGACGATCGCGGCGCGCGGCTCGAGGTCGGTGAGCGCGGCCTGGATCAGGTCGGCGGCGAGGTCGGGGTCGGTCGAGCCGAGGGGGTCGGGGACGCCGAGGTCGGGGTCCCAGTCGAGCTGGCCGGGCCGCAGCTCGCAGGCCATCGCGAGGCCGCGGCGGATCTCCTCGTCGGAGTCCTGGGCCACGGTCGCGAAGGCGACCGATCCGTCGGGGCGGGTGGAGAGCGCGGGCGGCCAGCGCAGGTGCGTGGGGTCAGGGGGCATCACGTGGTGGTGGTCCAGGCGACGACCCAGAGGCCGCCGCGGTCGTCCTCGATCGCGAGGCACGGGTCGCCACGGCCGGGGTGGGCGAGCGATCCCCCGCCCCCCGGGTGCGGGGTGTACGGGGCGGGGTTGCGGTCATCGCCGCCGTCGATCTGCGCCAGCAGCACCGTGCACGTGTTGGTCGCGGTGTCGACGGTCGCGATCTCGGCGCGGTAGAGCCGGCCTGGCGGGATGCGGTCGTGGAGGTCGTCGTCGGCGGAACTCATCGGACCCGCCGGGCGCCGAAGTGGACGTGGTCGTAGTGGTCGTCGGCGCGGTAGATGAGCTGGAAGCGGTAGCCCCACCGGGTCACGCTGACCAGGCCGGCCCCGGTCCACGGGATGCCGAACACGCGCGCGATCGTGCGGGCGAGGCGGTCCATCTGCGGGGTCGGCGAGCCGCCGTTGGACATGTCCGCCGCCCACGCGACGTTCGGCGGTCCCTGGTGGTCGGAGCGGGTGCCGTTGACGGTCGGGCCGTGCCGGGCGTTCGCCGCGGCCACGGACGCGGCGGTGACGCTGATCCCACACGCTCGCGCGATCGGCAGCACGATCTCCTCGATGACGCCCCGCGGCGACCCGCGCAGCGACGTCAGCGGATCGGTGACGTTGCGGCGGCCCGGTGCGCTGGAGGTCGCCTTGGCCTTGGTCGTGGTGCCCTTCGCCGCGCTGGACGTGGCCGGCGCCGCCTCGACCTTGGTGGTCGGCTGCTGCAGCTGGACGCGGGCGGTCGCCGCGCCGGTGTCGTCGGCCAGGGCGGCGACCTCCCACGGCCCGTCGATCAGGCCCGCGCCGATGAACTCGACAACCGCGCCAGGCGGCGCCAGCCAGGGCGCCTTCAGCACCTCGAGGTCGACCGTGGTGGCGCGCTTGATGCCGTCGAGTCGGATCGACGGCCGGGCGCTCAGCAGCGGGTCGTCGAGGCCGCGCAGGGTGTGATGGGGCTGGGCCTGGATCAGCTGCTGGTCGGAGGCGATGACCAGCCGCGGCTCCGGCGCCCATGGCAGCGCGACGAACCGCCGCCGGCCGAGACGCCGCGCCTCGCGGTCCAGCGCCGTCCACGACGACTCGGCCCCGTCGCTGGTGCCGCGCCGCCACGCCGAGGGCAGCTGCGCCGTCTGCGTCCCGCCCGCGCCCGCTGTGCCTGATCCGCGCCACGCGGCGATGATCCGGTCGGCCTCCTGGCCGTACTGGTCGTAGCGGCTGGGGTAGGCGGAGCCCTGGACGGCCTGGGCGATCCGGCCGGCGCTCCAGCCCGGGTTCTTGCGCGCGAGCGCGATGGCGCCGCCCTTGCCCGTGAAGCCCTTCGTCAGGAACATCTCGACGGAGCGGTCGATCGAGCGGGCGTTGGCCTCGCCCCAGATACCGGTCCGCAGCTGGAGGATGCCCTTGGAGTCGCGGTCGCCGCCGGACATGTTGCGAAACAGCGACTCGACGATGCACGCGGCGACGAGCGCCTTGGTCGCCTTGGCCGGGGCGTTCTTCTCGCGGGCGATCTGGAGCACCTGGGCGGCGTTGCGCAGCTGCTCGGTCGACGCGCGGGCGCCCTTGATCGTCAGACGCGCAGCGGCCCCACCACCGAACCCGGGCGGGGTCGTCTTGGTGCCCTTGCTGCTGGTGGCCGTGGTCTCCTGCGGGATCGCCTGCCCGGGATCGGGGCAGACGACCCGCAGGTCGACGTCGGCGGAGACCTCGCGGGCGAGGTAGCGCACGAACGCGCCGAACGACGTCGTCGACGTCGCGCGGCGCATCGTCTTGGTCTGGCCGCGCAGCGCCGCAGAGGCGATGCACCAGAGCTCCAGCGTGGTCGTGTCGCCGTCGACCGCGACGCTGCCGATGTCGCGGGAACGGTCCATCCGCCAGCGGCCGCCAGCGGCAAGGTTGAGATCGATCTGGCCGGCCAGCAGGTCGGAGCGGAAGATCTCCGCGTCCGGGTCGTGGAGGGCGAGGCGCAGGACGTTGGCCTTGTCGATCGCGAGGTCCCGTCCGATCGAGACGATCGCCTCGACCAGCGCGATGTCGACCTTGGCCCCGTTGAGCGTGGCGCGCGCGAGGACGTCGGCGTCCAGGCCCGCGAGCGCCGGCAGCAGCCGCCGCGTGCGCTTAACGGCCGGCGCGGGCTTGCGCTTGGCCTTCGCCTTCACGGTCCGGCTAGCCACCGCGCACCAAGCTCCCCACACCGGTCGGGCCGAACTCGATCCCCAGCCGCGGGACCACGATCTGCTTGCCGACCGCGACCTTCGTCCACGCCTTCACCGAAGGGTTGGCCTTGCGGATCTCGGCCCGCGCCCACGCGTCGCAGGTGCCGAGGTGACGGCGCGTGAACTTCGCGAGCGTGTCGCCCTTCGTCCACGGCTTGCTGTGCTTCTTCTTCGCCGTCTCGCTGCGGCTGAGCTGCGTCCGCAGGTCCGACGGGCGGTAGGGCTTGAGGGTCACCGTCGCGGTCGCGCGAGCGCAGCGCCCCGCGATCCGCTCCTTGCCTTCCTGGATCTGGAGGTTGTCGACCACCCAGCGCTGTGCTGTCGGGACCGGGATCGCAGGCATGACGCCGATGACGCGCAGCCACGGCGGCCGAGACGGCGCGCCGGGGACCTCGATCGGCATGCCGAGGTAGCGCAGCGTCCGCAGCTCCTCGTCGATGGAGCGCTGCTCGAGCCAGCCGTCGATCAGTAGCGGCAGTTCGACCTGGAGCGGCTGCGGGCCGACCCAGTTCGTCAGCGGCGGCAGCCGGGGGCGGCGGACGTCCTCCCACGCGCCGGACGCCGCCGTCTCGGCGGTGACCTGCGGCGCGGCGCTGTAGCGCACGATCAGGGTGATCGCCGCCTCCGGTGCCCAGAGCGTGACGCGGCCCCGGATCGCGGCCGGCGCGACCGGATCGGCCGGCGTGGTGGCCGCCTTCGCCGCGCTCGGTGGACCAAGCGGCCGCAGCGAGAGGGCAGGCTTCTTGGTGGCCATCAGCCGCCCTTCCGCGCGCGGTCGTTCAGCCGGACGCGGTCCAGGCCACGACCGACCTCGCGACCGTCGAGGTCGACCCGGATCTCCGCGAACAGCGTCGGCAGCTCAGCCAGCGACCCGTCCAGCGACGTGCCGAAGTCGGGGGCGCTCACGGTGTTCAGCGGCCGGGTGCGCGCGAGCGCCATCGAGCTGTTGTGGTCCAGCACGCCGGCGCCGGCCGGGAGGTTCACCAGCTCCTTGCCGTGCTCGCCCGTCCAAACCAGACCGGCGCGCTCGAGGAAGCCGCCGCCGGCTGCGCCCGGCGCCCGCTTGACACCCTTGCCGATCTTGCCGACGGTGCCGAGGACGCTGCCGAGGAGGCCGTCCCCGCCGCCGCTGCCGCCGACGTGGCCGATCTTGCCGATCGTGAGGTCGACGCCGACGGCCTTCGCGATGCCGCTGATGCTGTTGTAGGCACCGATCAGGTCGTTGAGCCTGTCGATCACCCAGTTGACCGCAGCGACGACGCCGGACTTGACCCCGCTCGCGATGGCCTCGCCGACGCCCTTCGCGGCGCCGCCGATCTTGCCGGGGAGCCCGGTGATGAACGACACGATCTGGTCGAAGTGGCGGACGATGAAGATCGTCGCGGCCCCGATCGGCCCCGTGAGGATCGACAGGACGAGCGGCCAGTGGTCCTTGACCCAGTTGAACCCCGTCTTGAGGCTGCTCCAGACGGTGTCGACGGCGTTGCGGAACCACGCAAAACGGCGGTAGGCGTAGACGACACCGACGGCGAGGGCGGCGATGGCGGACACCACGAGCAGGATCGGGTTGGCGCGCATCACCAGGTTGAGCGCCACGGTCGCGACCTTCCAGGCGGTGAACGCTGCGACCACGCCGAGGATCACGGGGCGCAGCAGCCCCACGCGCTGCAGCTCGGTAGCGACGGTGCCGATCACCGTGGCAGCGGTTCCGAACGTCGCGCCGATCGCCTGGCCGAGCGTTCGCAGCGTGCCGCTGTCAACGATCGCCTGGAGGGCCGGGGCGATCTGCTCGATCGCGGTCTGAACGCCCGGGAGCGCGCCGTGGCCGAGCTGGACGAAGCCGGCCAGGATGGCGCCGATGATGGTGCCGAGCGGGCCTGCGACGTGGTCCAGGGTGGTGGCGAGGTCGGCGGCGGCCGGCAGCAGTTCGGGGCCGAGGGTGTCCGCGATCGCGGTGACGAAGCGGCTGATGCCGTCGAACGCCGTGTGGATCGTGCTGAGCGCCCCGTCGACGCGGGCATCGGTCAGGCTGTCGACCCACTTGCCCGTGACGTCGTCGAGCCACTGGACGCCGTCGATCAGCAGCGGCATCCCGACGTTCGCCAAGCGCAAGAACAGGTCCATGGCGGTCGCGGCGAGGTCGCCGAGCGGGCCGATCGCCTGCGGGATCTGGCGTAGCAGCGCCCCGATCTCCGGGCCGGCGGCGACGAAGCGGTCGGCGAACGTGGCGAACGCGTCGCCGCCCGCGGCGCCGATCGCGGTGAACTCGTTCGTGAACTCGCTGATCAGCGGGTTAGCGGTCCGCAGTCCGCGGGCGATGCCGAGGAACAGCTGGTCGGCGCCCTTCGCTGTTGCGGCGCCGAACGTGTCCTTGAGCGTGCCCGCGGTCGCCTTCAGGTCCGCCGCGGCGCTGCCGGCCGCGTCGGAGGTTTCCTTGAACCGCAGCACCGCACCGGCGGCCATCAGGCCGATCCCGGCGCCGAGGCCGACGATCGCGCCGAGCATCACGACGCTCGCGAGCGTCGCCGCGCCCAGCGTGGAGACGACGAGCGGCATCGCCATCACGCCGAGCGCGAGCGTCGTGATCAGCAGCGCGCGCATCGCGCCGTTCTGCTGGCGGATGGTGGCGGTGGCCACGACCTCCGACGCCGCGAACTCGCGCATCTGCCGGGTCAGCCGCTTGAACGCGGCGTAGGCGCCGAGGGCGGAGCGGGTCGACTCGTCGACCTCGTCGTCGAGGTCCTCGACGGACTCCTTGACGGCGTCGACCTCCGCGGCCGCCTTGAGGCCACCACGGATGGAGATCACGATGGATGCGCGCTTGACGGCCACGAGAGCGAGGAGGGAGAGGGGGTGGTGTGGGGCGGCTACCTGCCGCCCTTCTTGCCGGCCTTGGTGGCCTTGGCGAGGTTGTTGACGACCGCGGCGGCGGTCGCCTGGGCCTGGACGTCGATCTCCTGCTGCCGGAGATCGGTTGCGCGGTTCAGCGCGCGGATGCGGATCTCCACCGCGATCCGGTCGGGATCGTTGAGGTGGAGGTCGGGGTTGACGCCACGCAGCAGCAGGTGGGCCGCCTGGTCGACGGCCACCGTGGCTAGTTCCCCTCCAGCGTCTCCGTGATCGCGCGGCTGGACGCGGTCGACATCCACATGTCGAGCAGCCGGCCGGTGGTGCGGACCGCGGCGTAGGTGCCGGACCAGAGGTGCATGCGCTTGACGACCTCGATCGAGGACGGCTTGCCGCCGCTCTCGCCGGTGAACCCGGGCAGGATCAGGGCCGCGAGTTCGGCGTTGAACCGCAGCGGCCCGTCGGGGGCGATGTTGCGGTCCAGCTCGTCGTCGGCGACGGCGAGCGCTTCGTGCAGCGGCTGGTAGTTGCCGTTCGCGTCGAGGACGCCGACGTCGATGCAGGCGGTCGCGATCAGCAGCGCGTGGACCTCGGTCTCGCGCTCGAGGTCGCGCAGCTGCTCGCCGGTGATCTTCTCGCGGAGCTTGATCTGCTGCTTGGCGGTCTGCTCCAGGCTCTGGCGCTCGTGGTCGCGCAGGACGCGGTAGCGGGCGTGGAGGTCCTGCTTGCCGATCCGCAGGACCTTCTCGTCGGCGTCGGCGACCTGCTCTGCCGTCTGGACCAGGCTGCCGAGCAGCGACCCGGCCGCCGGCCGGTCCGCGTCCGCGTCCGCGGACGGCTCGGTGGTGGCGGCCGGCGGGAGGTCGATCGTCTCGCCGTCGAGGACGACCTTGACGTGCTCGCTCATCGGGCCGCCACCTGGACCCCCACCTTGAAGCGGGCGGTCTCGCTGCTGCCGCGCCCGCCGGCGGGCTTGGTGACCGCGCCGAGGATGCCCGTCAGGACGTCGAGCGGGGTGCTGGAGACGGGCTGGCGGGCACCGTCGACCTCGTGGACGTTGATCACCACCTTGGCGATGCCGCGCTGCGGCACCAGCTCGTGGTACGCCGGGGTGTCGCGCGCCGAGAACCACGGGCGGTTCATCTCGACGTCGCCGCCGGTCGGGATGCCGCCGGTCGGGACGTTGCCGTACTCGGGGTCATCGACCGAGGACGCGTCGACGCCCCACTCCAGCTCGTCGCAGTCGAAGAACCCGAAGCTCTTCCCCTCTACGACGAGTTCGTGCGCGACGTTGTTCTCGCTCAGGTTGCCGTTGGCCATGGTGCTCGTCTCCTCAGACGGTCTCGGTCGGGCGGATCGAGCCGACGAGGACGTCGATCCAGTGCGTGCTGCCGGTCGGCCGGAAGCGGATGCGGCCGTGCAGCTCGCGGGCGGCCATCGTGGTGGTGGTGTTCAGCTCGTCGACGATCACGCGGTAGCCGACGTCGCCGATGTCGTTGAACGCCCCGGCCGCGCGGAACTCCTCGCAGAGCCCGATCAGCGAGCCGTGGAGCGAGCCGAGCGTCTGCCGGGTGACCGGCTTGCCGATGAACGTCCGGGCGCGCGTCTCGGCCTGCCACGCCAGCCGCATCCGGGTGTCGGCGACGTGCAGGTCCTCGTAGACCGGGTCGGGGTCCAGCGTCCGGTAGCCCTCGGCGGCGATCGTGACGCCGTCGTCGAGCGCGACGTTGACCTGGCCGGCGTAGAGCCGCTGCGCCTCGCCGGGCGGGTTGTAGCCCGTCGACCACTCGCGGAACAGCCGACTCTCGATCGCGCTGGTGCCCAGCTCGTGGCCGAACGGCGCGGCGCCGATCCCGTTGACCTGCTCGACCCGCGACGCGATCCCGGACTGCACCGCCGAGCGCGGCAGCAGCCGCTCGGGCTCGCCCGCGACGGGGGTGACGTAGGACCAGGACGCCCAGAGCCCGGCGCGCTTGATGGTCGCGGGGTGGTCGGCCTGCACCGCGAGGGCGTGCGCGAGGGCGTCGCCCTCGGTCACCGTCGGGGTGAGGTCGAGGTGCGGGTTGCGGTTATTGATCTCGCCGTGCTCGAGCAGCAGCCCGTGGACGTCGGGGTCGCTGACGCCCGGCGCGAGGATGTGGCCCGGCCCCCAGCGGCGGTCGAGCTTCGCGAGCGCGACGCCGTAGTCGGCCGGTCCGATGTTGGCGCGGTCGTCGGTGCCGCCGGCGAGGTTCGCCGCGGCGGTCACGGCCGGCAGGCCGGGCGCGACGGTCTCGACCGTCACGACGTCGTTGGCGTCGCTCCAGGCGATCAGGCCGGCCTGGTCCGGCGACGCCGGCGAGGTCGCGACCGGCAGGTCGTTCTCGCGGATCACGATCCGACGGCTGCCGGCGACGTCGACGATCGCGGCGTCGAGACCGCCAGTGGCGCCGTTGGCCCACTCGCCGGCGCTCTTGGCGGTGATCTTGATCTTGGCGTCGAGCGTGACGGTCGCGGCGGTCGCGGCGGGCCCGACGACGCGGGCGATCGAGACGGTGCGCACGCCGAGCGCGAGCAGCACGGCGACGGCGTCCGGGGCGCTGCTGTAGTTGACGTGGCCGCCGAACATCTTGCGGGCGGCCGACAGGTCGCTGACCTGGCCGACGTCGCCGCGGTCGAACGTGCCGACGATGAAGCGGTTGGAGGTGTGGGGCGGGGAGAAGCGGGCCGGGGCGCTGTCCTCGAACGCGACAGCGGCCCCGGGCGGTGCCGGAACAAGGGGCATGGTCAGTCCTTCTTGGTGGTGCGGGCGGGCCGCTTGCGGGGCGGCGGGGTCGCGGCGGGCTCCTGGCCCTCCTGCTCGGCGGCTGGGCGCTCCAGGCGCTCGGCGGGGTCCTCGTCGGCGGGTGCCGGCGGATCAGGCGCCGGGTCGGGCGTCGGGTCGGGGTAGGCGACGAGGTCGCCGCGGGCGACGAACGGGGCGGCGATCTCGGGGTGCAGGCCGGTCACGGTCTCGCCGGGCGCGCAGGGGCGCCCGGCGGGCGTGATCGGGACACCCGACGCCACGAAGTACGTGGTGTGCATGGGGGACCTCAGTCGGGGTCGGAGGGGTGCGCCGACTGTTCGACGCTCGTGTGATCGGTCTCGAACAGCTCGACCGGTGGCCACGGCGGCCGTGGGTCCTCGCGCGGGTCGGCGTCCAGTGGCGGGCCGGCGCCGACCTGGCCGAGGAAGACGTCGGGTGCCTCGTAGGCGATCGTCGCGCCGGCGCGGGTGCGGCCGCGGTCCTCGGGGTCGATCGTCGTCAGGTCCGTGTCGATCTCCCGCAGGCCCGTGGTCAGGCCGCCGAGGCCGCCGCGGTGCAGCAGGATCGACCGTGCCGCGGCGACGTAGAGGTGCAGGTTGCGGGCCGTCAGCTCCTCGTTGCTGCCGCCGGCGCAGACCAGCACGCCGAGCTGCAGCGTGCCCGTCTGGTTGCCGCTGTCGGGGTCGATCTCGTAGTCCACGACACCGCTGGGCCACACGACGCTGACGGGCAGCTTCTCGCCGCGACGCCAGATCCCGGCGTGACGGACGATCGCCGCGCTCGGCGTCGGGACCGCGCCCAGCTCGAGGCCGCGCTGGCGCTCCAGCGCTCGCAGATACTCCGGCATCCAGGCGTCCAGCTCGGCCGCGACGGCCATCGGCACGTCGAGCAGCGACGGCAACGGTCCGTAGCGATCGGGGGTCACGTGTCGCTCCCGAAGTTCTCGATGAGGTAGTCGACGACATCGCCGGCGGCGTCCTGGTGCGCGATCTCGTCGAAGACGACGACCTCGCGCTTCGGGCGGCTGCCGGCGCCCTCCTCGTTCATGACGCCATGGAACAGCGGCCCGTTCGCGCGCAGCCCGACGGTCAGGTCCAGCCCGCCGGGGCGGGTCCGCGTCTCGCTGGTGCCGTCCTTCTTCTTGACCACGTGCGACGAGGACACCGCGCCGGTGCGATCCATCGTGCCCAGCGCGTGCTCGGTCGTCAGCGACCGCTCCAGCAGACCGGTGAAGTGCATCACGCCACCCTCCACGTGGTGCAGCTGCTCGTCGGCGCTGTGGCGCACCCGGTAGCGGTAGCGCGCGAGCGTCGAGGCCGCGCGGGCCGGCCACGGCCGAACCTCGAACAGCCGCCGCTCGGCCTCGACCCAGCGCCGGCGCAGCCGCCAGCCCATCGGGGCGAGGTCGCTCGCGCGCTGCGACAGCACCTCGACGGCATGGGCGAGCTCGGCCAGGCCGTCCTCGTCGATGTCCAGCTCGACGCTCACTTGGAGCGCTTGGCCTTCGGCTTCGTGCCGACGCGGGTCTTCGCCTTGCCCTTGTTCGCCGCGGCAGCGGCGCGGATCTTGCGCCCGGCGCCGACGGCGCGCCGCTTGTTCGCGCCGCGGACGACGACCTCGGTGCCGTCGGCGTAGACGTGAGCGACCTGGCCCTTGGCGTTGGTCGTCGTCGTGAACTTGCGGCCGGCGCGCGGGTTGCCGCGCTGGCGGTTGGTGCCGGACCCGCTGTAGACGCGGGTGTGGTCCTCACCGCGGACGCCCGTCTTGCGCCGAACCTCGGTGCCCGACTTGACGTAGATCTCGACGACCTGGCCCTTGCGGGGGCCGCGGGTGATCTGCTTGGTGGTGGTCTGGGCCTTCTGGCGGGGCATGGTCACGCTCCGGAGGTGCGGCGGTTGGCGGAGACGATTCGGATGCTGCGGATCCGCTCGCCGCCGATCTGGTTGTCGCGGGCGGTCGTCTTCAGCGAGTCGAGTTCCTCGCGGGCGATCCGGCCGAGCTGGTCGGCGATGTCGTTGTCGGGGCGGCTGCCGTCGGCGTAGTAGCTCGTCTCGATCAGGAGTGCCGCGCGCGAGGCGACGGCGTCCTTGGCGTCCTCCAGGAGGTCGCCGTCCCACGTCGTGCCGGGCTTGCCCAGTTCGCGGGCGACGTATCGCGCGGCCGTGTCGATGCACGTGCGCGCTTCGGCGTCGGTCGGTCGGGTGTCGCCTGTGAACGTGCCCAGCTCGCGTCCGAGGGAGTCGAGCGTGCGGTTACGGATGCGGCCGCCGACAGCGTTCAGCTCCGGTGTGATCGCGGCAGGGGTGATGGCCATGGGGAAGCGGGGGCCGAGGCGCTGCGGGGGCAGCGCCTCGGCCGGTGTTGGCGGTGAGCCCCGGTCAGGGGCCGGCGCCGTTGGTCAGGCGGCGGCGTCGCGGCGGATCGTGAGGATCGCGTCGCGGACGGCGTCGATGTTCGGGAGCTTCTCGGGCTCCTCCACGCCTTCTTCGGCGGCGATCTGGTCCAGCTCGCTGCGCTTGAGGCCGTCGGTGTCGGCGAGCAGCTCGTCGTCGGACGGGCCGGCCACGGGCGGCGTGGTCCGCGCGAGAGCGATCAGCTCCAGGATCTCGCGGATCTTGTCCTCGAACGCATCGACGTCGTCGGGGGCCGCGGCCGCCAGGAGCCGGTGCAGCTCGTCGAGGTCGGGGTCGAAGGACTCGAGGTCGATGACGCCGTGGCCGGGGCCCGGGTCGCGGTGTCGGGCGCCCTGCACCAGCGTCCACTCGGGATCGCGGTGCAGGACGTCGTCGAGCGTGGACCCGGCCTCGGTCGCCTGGGTGTGTCCCAGGTCGTGCTCGTAGGTGAGGGTGTCGGACATGTCGGTGCTCTCCTTACGCCGGGTTGGCGACGTCGGCGATGCCGTAGGACTCGGGCTCGATGACCTTCGCGCCGAACACGTTCAGGCCCTTGACCGCGTCACCGAACTCGCCCTGGAGATCCTCGGCGGCGGTCTTGACGACCTGATCGGCCCACGTCAGCGCGTAGTTGCCGTCGCCGTAGACGACCTTGTGGTTGGGGACCGGCGCGCCGCCGGAGCCCGGGGAGGCGGGCAGCGCCTCGGTCGTCAAGATGTCGAACCCGGCGACCGACCCGATCTGGCCGGAGCGGGTGACCTCGCGGTTGGCCGTCTCGATGTACTGCGGGTCGAGCAGGAACTGAGCCTCGAGGTCCGCGTTGATGACCATCCAGCGGTCGTCGCCGGGCGTGGACTGCTTCTGGAGGCGCTTGCGCGCCTCGACAGCGAACTGGTACGGGGTGAAGTCGCCGGTCCCATCGGCCTTGATCGTCACCGGCGTGGCGTCGGTGCCGATGCGGTTGGCCGGGATCGCGGCGGCGACGAACTTCGCCGCGGCGAAGCTGTCGAGCGTCACGGCCAGGTTGCGGGCGGTGCGCTGCGCAAAGCCGTCCATCAGCCGGATGTTGGCCTGGGCCTCGTCGACGTTGTCGACGGCGATGTAGAACGCCTTCTGCTGGTCGACGACCAGCGTCAGCGTCTCGCCGTCGGGGCGGTCGGGCGGGGCCATCGGCGTGTTCCGCGTGTAGGTGCGGATCGTGCCGCCGGCGCCGGGGCGGTTGATGTGGACGGTGTCGCCCGCGTCGCGGATCTCGCCCTCCCAGTCGCGGTTCATGACCGTCGGCTGAGCGAGGACGAGGCGGGGATCGAGGAAGCGGCGGAGTCGGGCGGACCAGAACTCCGGCACGAAGACGTCAACGGACATGGCCGTCGGTCCTTTCTGCTTGGTGGTCGGGGTGCGGGAGCCGGGCCGCCCGCTCCTGGCGGGATCGGCTGGCTGTGGTGGCCGGGCTACTTGCCGGCCAACGCGGAGGCGGGGATCTCCCCGGCCTCGTACTTGCGGTTGAACTCCGCGGGGTTGGTCTCGGCGAGGCGTCGGGCCTCGTCGTGGGTCATCGCTCCGGAGCCGCCGGCGGGCCCCTGCGGGCCACCGGGCACGGCCGGTGCTGGCGTCGGCGGCGCGGGGGCCGCCGGGGGCTGGCCGATGCCGAGGGCGGCGAGCTTCTGCGCGTCGGCGATCAGTTCCTCCTCGGTGGTGCCCTGGAGTCGGTCGGCGATCTCGTCGGGCAGGCCGTGGCGGTGGGCGACGTTCTGGCGCAGCAGCTGCCCGGCGCGGGCCTCGGCGGCCTCGGCGCGCGACGTGGCGCGCTCGGCGTCCGTCTTGTCCTTGTCGGCGATCTCCTGGAGCCGCGTCTCGGCGTCGCGAGCCGCGGTGCGGTAGCCGGCGTTCTCGCGACGCAACCCCTCGACGTACTCCCGAGAGAAGCTCTCCGGGCCGCCGGGCGCCGCCGGGTCCGGCGCCGGAGCAGGAGCCGCGGCCGGGTCGGGCGTCGGCGGAGCGGGTGCCGGCGCGGCCGGGGTGGGCGCCGGGGTCGGCGGTGCCGGCGGTTCGGTGTTGAGGGGGACGCCGGTGTGGTGCAGCGCGGTGATGCGGGCGGGCCAGGTGGCGCGCTCGATCGCCGCCAGCTCGTGGACGAGGGCGTTCGTGGTGGCCGTCGGGGCCATGCTGACCTCCTGGGTCAGGTCGAGGGTCGCCAGCGGCCCCGGGGTGGGGGTCGTGCGGCGGTTGGGCGAGGGGGCCGCCGACGGGGCGGCGGGGCGGGAAGCCTGGTGGCCGCGGCCTACGCGGCGTTGCGGTCGGCGCGCTGGCGCAGACGGCGGCGGGTGGCGTCGGCGAGCTGCTGCTCGTCGGCGCTGAGCGGCCGCGGGCGATGCTCGGAGTCGTGGCCGAGCCGCAGACCCTCGACGCTGGCCCACTTGCGGGCCGCGGCGTCAGGGTCGGTGGTGGTGGGGCGGTCAGCCATCGAAGTAGAACGTTGCTCGAGCGAACACCGGTGAGATCGTGGGATCGACCTCGTCGAGGACGATACGCCCGCCGCGCGCGAGGAGCAACTCCTGCTCCTCGGGGGCGCCGGAGACCGGTGCGACCCACGCGACCGGCGTTCCGGCGGGGATGTGGAGCTGGATCAGCAGCGCATCGTGGTCGCCGGCGAACGCCTCGGAGATCTCGGCCGCCAGCGACACGGAGGTGAACCCGGGGTCGTCGAGGATGTCGCCGGGCTGCATCTCGGCGGCCGGAACCAGCCATCGACCGACCGTCGCAAGCCCGCGGAACACGCCGCCGACTGGTCGTTGCAGCGGGGTCATAGCCCGGTCGAGGTCGGCGATCAGGCCGGCGGCCTCGTCGCTGAGCGGCACGAGGTCGCGGAGCGCGTCGTTGACCGGGGCCGCCAGCGCCGGGGTCGAGTAGCGGCGCAGCGCGTCGGCGTCGTCGCCGGTCGGGGCATGGTGCTGGTCGAGGTAGCGGGTGATCGCGTCGTGGCGCACGAGCGGGACGCGGCGGGCGAGCGCGGCGAGGGTCGTCTCCTCGACGAGCGGCTGCTGCACGTTGACGTTGCGGTCGCGGAAGGTGACGAGTTCGGCGAGCGGGAGGCCGCTGCGGATCGCGTCGGCCTTCGCGGCCCCGCCGTGCCCGGCGAACATCGCGTCTTGCTCCGTTGTGGTCATCGCGTCCCAGCGCTGCTGTGGTGTCGCGCGGCCCGCGTCGTGCTCGTTGACGTCGCGGACGACGGGCTCCTTGATGCAGCGGCAGTGGGGGTGGCGCGGGAACCGCTCGTCGAGCGCGCGGACACGGGTGTCGGCGAGGACGAGGCACGCGCCGCAGCACCCGGCGCGCGAGACGCGTCGCCAGCCGGTGACGGCGGGGTCGGCGTCCATCGCGCTGTCCATCCCGTCGCGCCACGCGTCGGAGAGGCTGAGATCGATGATCCGCCGCAGCGCCGCCTCGCGGGCCGCAGCGGGGTCGGCCGCGCTGTCGGCGGCCAGCCAGTCGCGCGCGATCGTCCGGTTGAGGTTCCGCGGCGGCCGGACGCTGACCGTCGGCACGTCGGGCACGGGGTCCACGCCAGCGGCGCGCACGATCTGCGAGACCGCGACGGCACCGCGTTGCGCGGCGGTGCGGGTCTGCTGCTCGAGCATCCGCGAGAGCGCCGCGTAGGCGTCCTCGCGTCGGTCGCTCTGGGCGATCTCGCGTGCCCATCGCGCGGTCACGCGTCCGACGTCGCGGTCCCAGGCTGCCTGGGCGGCGTCGGTGGCGCGCCGCAGCGCCGGGCCGCTCACGCGGCGATCGGCTCAGGCAACGGCTCCGGCGCGGCCGGTTCGACCGCCGGGCCGTTCGGGGTCAGGCCGAGCGCGTAGCCGCCGGCGATCTGCTCCTCGATCCGCTCGGCCTTCCACCGCTCGATCATCGTCGGGGTGGCGCCCCACATCTCCCAGAGCGCGACCTTTGGCACCTCGAGCGTGGAGAGCTTTGTGAGCGCGTCGACGCGGACCGCCTCGGACGTGGTCTCGTGGTCGCGCCAGACGACCTCGGCGGTCATCGCCATCTCCTCGAGCCCCAGCACGTGGAACGCCAGACGGAGCGTGGCCTTCCACGATTCGCCGAAGAGCTTGAGCTTGCGCGCGACGCGGAAGTAGAGCCCGGACTCGGCGGCCTTCAGGGCGTCGCCGCTGATGTTGACCATCGAGCCGAGGAGGTACTGCGGCGGGGTCCAGGTGAGCGCGGCGACGTCGTTCTTCAGCGACTCCAGGACGCCGGTGTAGTTCGACAGGTCCGACGCCTCCAGCTCCTTGATCTCGCCGCCCTCTTCGAGCGTCAAGAGCCGCTGGATGCCGAACTCGGCCTGCGTGATCGGCTGCTTCGTCGTCGGGTCGATCGGCGTTTCGCCGCCGATCAGGACCCGCTGGCGGTAGGCGGTGAACTCGGACGCGATCAGGAGATCGGCGAACGTCTTGTCGAGCGCGTCCTGGAGCGGTTCGACGGGCTCGAGGTCGGAGTGGCCCTGCCAGTGGATGTCGGGGTTGTTGATGAACTCGACGATCGGGACGCGACCGAGCGGGTTGTCCTCACCCTTGGTGACGGTCCACTGCTGCGGCGGGATCGCGGTCCGCTCGTCGGAGCCGTCGATGCCACCGACGAGCGTCCAGACGGTGTCGGGGGTGAAGAGCAGCGCGTGCCAGCGGCCGACGAGGTCGCGCCACGACTTCAGGCCCGCGAGGATCCGGCGGCGGTCGGCCGGGTCGCGCATCACGATCGTCTCGAGCGGGTCCTCGACGGTGATCCGCGGGTCGTCGTGCTCGTCGGGCCAGGTGAGGGTGTAGCCCCAGCCGGTGACGATCGTGTCGAGGTGCAGCTGGGCGGCGTGGAGGTCCAGGCCGTTGGCCTGGAAGATCTCCCAGGCGTCGCGGTCGGGATTCGGGTCGCGGGGATCCAGCCGGAAGCCCTGGAGGTCGATGCGAGCCACGGCGGTCTCGGCGACCAGCGGCATCCAGTTGTTGCGGGCGCACCCGAAGCTGTCGCCGAACGCGTCGGTCCAGTTCTTGGACCCGAGCCGCATCGGCTGCTCCCCGGCGAAGTAGGCGCGATGCCGGCGGATCGACGGCTCGCGCTGGGACAGCCGTCGCGACAGCTCGCGCGTCCACGCCGCGGCGCGGGCATTGCCGTCGGCGTAGGCGTCGGGGTCGACGTCGAACGGCGTGAACCGCGGCGGGCCGCCATCGGGCAGCATGAACGGCGTGTCCTGTGGGGTGGTCGGTTCGGTCATCGGATGAAGCCCAAGCGGGCCTTGCGGCCACGGATCCGGGCGGAGCGGAACTCGTTCTTGGCCAGCGCGTCGGTGCGGGCCGTCCAGCCCAGGACCATCGCCATGGCGAGATCGATCTTGTGGGGGGAGCCCTTGCGCTCCTTGCTGAGGATGTGACCGAGGCGGCCCTTGTCGTCCAGCACGACGGGGACCTCGATCGTGTGCG
Source organism: Patulibacter medicamentivorans (assembly GCF_000240225.1). Taxonomy (GTDB): domain Bacteria; phylum Actinomycetota; class Thermoleophilia; order Solirubrobacterales; family Solirubrobacteraceae; genus Patulibacter; species Patulibacter medicamentivorans. Next base: position 21,848 of record NZ_AGUD01000292.1, on the reverse strand, counting down.
CGTTGCCGACGTGGGTCGTCAACGGCGTCTTGGCGGACGCGTGTCGCAGACGAGCGACGGTCGGGTCGGCGCCCTGCGCGGCACGCACGTCGACCTCGAACGCGTCCAGCGCGAGGGCCATCTTGCGCTGCTCGTTGGTCTTCCACGTCCGGACGGCCGGGCCGTGGTCGCGGGCCCACCGCGCCATGTCGGCGGTCCAATAGAACGGGTCGCCGTAGAACCGCGCGACGGGGTGCGTCTGGAAGAGCTCGTCGACGCCGCCGTCGACTTCGGCCTCGTCGACCTCCCAGTCGTCGCCAGCGTCGGCGGGCTTCTCCCACCAGCGCCAGGGGACGATCAGACCGTCTTCGGTGACGACGATGATGCCGGTGGAGTCGTCGAAGCGGGAGCCGTCGAACCCGGCCGCGACCGGGGTGCCGGGCTCCAGCCGCTCGCTGGTCTCCAGCGCTCGCCAACGAGCCAGGTCCAGCCACGAGCCGGTGCCCTGCGCGACCTGGTTCAGCCAGGCGCGGCGGGCGTCGGACTCCTCGGTCTCGGGGTCGCGGATGTCGGTCAGGATCCGGACGACGTCCAGCCAAGCCGAGGCGGGACCGTAGACGTCGCGGATCGCGCGGCGGACCTTCCGGTCGTCGCCGAAGTCCTTGCCGACCAGCGGGTCGGTGGGCTCGCGCCAGTCGATCAGGACGCCGGCGCGAACCATCGCCTCCAGCGACCCGAGCCGCAGCGCGTACTCGTAGGCCCGCTCGAGCACCGACCCCTGGCCGGGCTTGTGCGCGTTCGACGTCTCGTACATCCACCCCTCGGCCGCTTTGCGCTTGGCCAAGTTGCGGGTGACCATCCGGTGCTGGTCGCGGTGCTTCTTGGTGCGCCAGAGATAGGTCTCGTCGGCGACGCCGAAACTCTCCTTGCCGCCCTCCTTGGAGTCGGCACCGGAGGTCGACGGGGTGATCTCGCCGCCGGCCGGAAGGTTCGTGCGGGTCAGGCCGACGTCGAGGCCGGGCCAGGTCTCGCGAACCTCGGGCCCGCGCAGCATCTCGTACGTGTTGTCGTACGTGTTGCCGGTCTGGTCCTCCTCCGTCGCCAGCGCCCGGATGAACGGGGTCAAGAGCGGTCGGCCGACGGGCTCGCCCTCGCGGTACGGGTAGCCCCACCAGGAGACCTCGCCGGCGGCTGCCCAGTGGCTGAAGCGGCAGGGGCCGATCGCCTCGACGACGACGAGGCCGCCCGCGATCTCGGACTTCCGGCGGCCCTTCGGCGCGACGCGCACGACGCGGTGGAAGACGCGGCGGCCGTGGCCGTTGAGGCGGTAGCACCAGCAGAGGTGCCGGATCTCCTCGTCGTCGAGCGCGAGGCCGGGCTCGTCGCCGGGAAGCCAACGCTCGCCGATGACGTCGCCCGGACCGTGACGCAGGAACGTCTCCCACCAGTCGACGATCTGGAAGCCGAGCGTCGGGAAGTTGACCGGGCCGAGCTGGGGGAGCCGACCCTTGCCGGTCACGTCCCGGTGCCCTCCATCCGGCCCCGCCGCTCGTCGCGGCGGCGCTGGAGTTCGTCGGTCCGCTGCGGGTCGTGCGCGGTTCCGGGCCCGCCGACGCGGTCGATCTCCCACTGGAGACGGCGGCGCGCCCAGGGCGAGAGGCCGTACATCTGCTCGAGCTGACGAAGCTCGCCCAGCTCGACGCCGTTGATCTTCCCCTGCTCGGCCTTGGAGTGCAGGCGGCACAGGCGCGCGATGCCGAAGTGGTCGACGTCGTGCAGGATCCCGCCGATCGGCGAGGTGAAGATCGCGGTCCAGTAGACGAGCGCGGCAACCGACGGCTTGCGGCCCGGGAACTCCGGGACCTCGTCGGGGACATCGTCGTCGGTGAGGGTGGTCCAGTTGGGCTGGTCGAGGTTCCGTCGTCGGGTCTGGCCGGGCGGCTTGGGCAGCGCCACGGGTGGCCTCCTGGGCCGATGTCGCGACCGCGGTCCGGGCATCTGGCCCAGACCGGATCGTCAGTGGCGGCGCGCGGTTGCGCCTGGGTGAAGTGAGTGCCGGGCTAGGGGTTCGCGACCCTGAGATCCGTACAGATCGCGAGAAGCCACCCCGGGCGGTTCCTAGCCCCCTCGGGAGGGGGCCACCCCCCACCCTTGCACCGTGCAAGCAGCCCGCCTGGGGCACGCATGCACGGCGCACGGGTGAGGGTCAGCCCAGCTGGTGCGCTGCGGCCCGCATGATCGACAGCTCCACGTGGGGCGGTGCCGACTCGAACGCGACCACGCTCCGGGCACGAACGAAGGTCGTGACCTGGGTGAACGTGGGGTCGTCGCTCAACGCGTCGAAGTCCGACGCCTCAGGGTCGCGGTACCGGATCGACAGCATCGGCAGGAACTCTCGATCGCAGTCCTCGAGGAGGCGTGCGACCTCGTCTCGCTCGTGCGCGACGCAGAACTCGTCGGTGCTGTCGAGGTAGATCCAGGTGTGACTGCTCACGGGTCAGGTCTCGTCATCGGGCTGGTCGACGTCGGTGATCGGACGGCCTCCGGTGCGCTCGCCGATGTCGCGGTGCGCGATCACCGGGATCGCATACGCCTGGCCGGTCTCGGGGTTAGCCGTCTCGACGGTCGGCTGGCACCAGCACCAAGCCGCGAGCACGTGGCCGTCCTCGTAGTCAGGGACCAGCGCGACGTGGGTCGCCATCTCCAGCACGTGCCAGCTGTTGCGGGTGGCGGTCATCGTCGGGCGCCGGTGTCGCGGTCGGCCACGAGGTGGCAGGCCGTGCAGAGCATGCGGCCGTTCGGCTGGACGATCGCTCCGCCCTGGCTGATCGGGTGGTGGTGGTGCAGCTGGAGGTCGTCGCTCGGCTCGCCGCACTCCTCGCACCGTCCCGCCGCGCGGCGGGCAGCGGCGCGGCGGGCGCGGCGGTGGGCCGCTCGGCCTGCGCCGTTGAGGGCGATGCTGGACGGGGAGCGGTTGGCCCACGCCCGGCGTTGGTGCTCTGCGCAGCGTCCACTGCCGGTGGCGTCCTCGGGGCAGCCGGGCTGCGAGCAGATGGACGGCGCGCGGGACATGGTGGTGGCGCGAACGGGCCGCGGTCGACGGTGACGCGGGCGCTGGGCGCGCGCTGCCGCCCCGGCCCGGCGTAGGAGTCGCGCGGGGTCTGTGCATGGCTCGCCGCGGGGCGAGAGGGGCGCATCGATCGACCGCGACCCGGTCACGGGGATGCGGGGGAGGAGACGGGCGAGTTGCCCTGGTAGGGCGGGGCCTAGAACGCGAAACGGCGCCTGTGCCGTAGGCGCCGCGTTCGGATTCTGGACGCAGTTCGTCCGTCGGTAAAAAGCGTACCTGGACCACTCGTCGGATGTCAACTCGCGCCTGTGACCGAGCGCCGAGCGGTGGTCACCGGAGGGTCACCGTCACATCGACGAACGCTGATGTCGCTCTCGCGGCGGCGACGGCGGAGTCCGGTCCGGCCTCGATCCGGAACAACGACGATCCATCGGCGAAGTTGACGGAGATGCGGTCGTGGGACCAGCCGATTCGCTCGACCGTGCTGACGCGACCATTGATCCTGATCGTCGCTCCGGGGTACAGGCCACCGGAGCGGATCAGGTCGTCGAGCAGGACGAAGGCGTGCTTCGGCATCAGCTGGCCTTGCTGAGGTGTTCGTCGAGGATCCGTTGGACGGTCGTCTTGCTGGCGCCTACCTCTTGGGCGATCGAGCGCTGCGACCGGCCGGCGGCGTTGAGCGCGATGACCTCGGCGATGCGGTGCTGGCCGACGGGGACCGGGACGCCGGTCTCGGGGTGCCGTGCGGAGCTGCGGCGGGCGCGGCGGACCCAGAGCGCGTCGCAGCGGGAGCCGATCGCGGTCTCGACGGCGGCGACCTCCTCGGGAGCCCAGCCGGGGTAGCAGTCGATGACGCGGTCGAGGACGAGGTCGGCGTCGTGCTGGACCGAGAACCCGGCGTCGGTCAGCAAGTGCTCGCGCGCCCAGCTGTCGAGCTGCCCTAGCTGGCGGGCGTAGACGGCGCCGCAGACGAGGACGTCGGTTCGCAGCCCGACGACGTCGTCCCACGATGCGTGGAACCGGGTGAGCCACGTCGCTTCGAGGGTGTCGCCGCGCGGCCCGGTCGGCGGGCGGCTCTCGGGCTTGCCAGCGCTGACGCGGCCGCCGATGCTCTGGCCGGATGCCTCGGTGACCTGGGTCGCGATCCGGCCGAGCAGCCGCCATGCCTCGCGGCGGCAGCCCTCCAGCGTCAGCAGGTCGTGGCGGACGACGAGCGTCACGACTGGGCCTCCTCTCGGTCGAGGGCCATCAGCAGTCGGGTCGCGGCGTGCGCAAGGTGGCTGTGGCCGCTGTGGTCGACGCGGTCGCCAGCGAGCCACCGCAGCAGGTGTCGCAGCCCACAGCTGACGTGGTGGCGGGCGGTCCGGCTGCGCCACCGCTCGCCGTGCTCGTCGGCGCCGTCGGCCATGACCTGGCCGCAGGTCAGCAGCGCGGCGGCCGGCAGGAGGTCCGGCCGGGGCTTCGCCGCTCGGGCGATCACCCGGTCGATGTTGCTGCTCATGCGGTCGCCGCCGTGGCGGTCGCGACGTGTTCGGGCCGGACGAATCGCAGCTCGTAGCCGGTGCGGGTCGCCGCGGCCTCCAGCGTCGGGACGAGGCGGTCGGCGATCCACGACGCGGCGTGGCTGGGGCAGGTGACCGTGACGACGTCGGCGTCGACCGCGATCGGTCGCATGACGGACAGCCAGGTGTCCCAGGCGGCGTCGCCGATTCGGGCCCTGGCGTCGGCCAGGATCGCCGGCCAGAAGCCGGCCGCCGCCGCAGCCTCGGCCGGCAGCGCAACCGCCTTGGGCTGCCCGGTGGTGGCGGGGCGGCTGGTGCGGCGCCGGTCGCCGGCGAACGGCGGGCGTCTCTGGCCGAGGCCGAACCGCAGCGCCTCGAGCGGCGTGATCGCCTGGCACGTCCCGTCGGCGATCAGCTGCTCGAGCTGCTCGCCGAGGCGTCCCCAGTCGATCGGCGGCCGGTCGCGGTCGCCCTCCTTGCGCAGCTCGTCGCAGATCCCACGGCGGTGCTGCTCGATCGAGTCGGAGGGCCAGCACCGAGCGAGGGCCTGCCGGGCAGGGGCCCAGGCCATCGGGACCGGGAGGTCGCCGCCACCGCCGCCGGGCGGCGGATCGCCGGCCGCCTCGTGCGCGTCCGCGTGCGAGGCGGCGGCGGTAGCCGCCCTACTCGGGTCGGGTCGGGTCGGGTCGGGACCACTGGACTCCGGTCGGACGTCCGGCGGAGTCCGCGGCCTGTCCGGATCGTGTCCGGCCGGAGTCCCGCCGGACGGGTCGTCGTGTCCGCCTGGACTGGTGCCGCGGCGGCCCTTCTTCTGGGCGTCGCGGCCGCGGGCCTTGCGGTCGGCTTCGGCCGCGCGGCGCTGCTGCTCCTTCTCGCGCGAGGGCTGATAGTCGAGGTAGTCGTGGACCTGCAGGGTCTCCTCGTCGAGCTGCTCGAGGAACCCGACGTCGACCAGTGCGGCGATCGTGGCGTCGGCGTCGAGCTGGGCGAGGATGCAGTGCTCCTCGAACCAGTCGCGGTCGATGACACCGTCGGTCTCGTGCGCGGCGCTGTAGGTGATCGCCATCGTCAGGAGCCCGACGGCGGCCGGCGCGGTGCGCCACAAACGCCGCGTCTTGCGGTGCTCGGAGAACCTGTCGTCGAACTTGGCCCAGCCCATCAGAGTCCTTCTCTCAGCCGGACGCGGCCGGCGGTCGTGAGTACGTAGCGGCCGTCGGACTGACGGCGGTGGATCAGGCACCGGCGGCCGAGGCCGTCGAGCGTCTTCGTGGTGGCCTTGCGGCCGGCTGCGGTGTGGTGGCTGGCGGCGACGAGGAGCGTTGCCTCGTCCCAGGCCGCGCCGCGGCCGTCGCGCTCGTCGAGGTCACGCACGCCGAGCATCACGGCGCGCGCGGTGGCGGGGAGGCTCATGCGGCGCTCCTGGCGTGGTCGGGGATCGGGAACAGCCAGCGGGTCGGCCAGCGCTCCTCGCGGGTGGCGTCCGGCTCGCGGCCGTCGCGGCAGCGCTGCCGGAGCCGGATCGCGGAGATGCCGCGCCGCCGTGCGGCGGCCTCGACGTCCTCGAAGCCGTCCGGGATCGCCGGGCGCGCGTGGAGCATCGAGTTGGACGCCGCGTGGCCGCCCTGGCCGAGGCGCCAGCGGACCTGGCTGGGGGAGATGCCCAGCACGCGGGCGGCCCTCGCAGTGCCCAGGTCGCGCTCCAGCGCGACGGTGCGGCGGTACTCCTCCTGCGACAGCGGCGGGGTACCACCCGTGCCGCCGCGCGGCCGGATCCGCACGCCAGCGGCGCGGAGCCGGTCCCGCACGACGCCCTCGTGGAGGAACGCGTCCGCGCCGATCGAGGCGGACGACTCGCCCGCCTCGTACCGGCAGACCATCTCAGCGATCGTCATGCGCTCTCGCCTCCGTCGGACGCACCGCTCGGCGCGGCGATGCCACTAACGGCGACGCGCTTGGTCCAGCGACGACCGCTCGCGTGGCCGAAGCTCAGATCGACGTAGTGCCCGACGACCTCGAACGCGTCGGCGGTCCCAGGAAGGGCGCGTGCGACGACCGCCCCGGGCGCGCCGACAGTGTCGCTTCCGGTAACGATGACGAGCTCGAAGCTCTGGAGCAGCGTTCCGACTGCGAAGTTCGAGGCCGGCGTGTCCTTCGTCAACGCGGCGACGACCTCGCGGGCTGTGGTCTCGTCGTCCCGGCCGGCCTGGCGCGCCGCGGCGACCGCGCTGGTCGCCTGCCCCATCGCCTCCGGGCTCCAGCGGAACTCAGGCATCGCCCCGGCCCTCCTGGACGGCGGCGAGGGGTCGGCCGGCGAGGGCGTTGTTGAGGACGTCGAGGGCGGCCTGGGCGCCGGGGTGCTCGTCGACCGCGGCGGTAGCGAGGTCGCCGTCGATGTAGCGGCCGCCCGTCAGCTCGTCGCGCGCCAGCTCGATCGCGTCGTGGTAGCGCCGGTCGACGTCCGTGGCGGCGACGGACGTCACGACGCCGGACGCGTCGAAGCGGTGCAGCGCCTGGGCCAACTGCCGGTTGGCCGCGGCGGCCGATCGGGCGGCTTGCGCGACCGACAGCAGGTCGATCGGCTCCGGTCCGTTTCCGGTCCCTGCGGTCTGGTTGCGGGGCGATTCGGCGGGTTGCGGCGGGTCGTCGTCGCTGTCGCCGTTCGGCTTGTTTGCAGGCGTTTCGTCGCTGCCGGCGCCCTCCCCGACACCCTCCGGTTCTTCCTGGCGAACCATGGTAAGGAAGGGGTCGCCGGTTCGAGTCCGGCAGAGGGCTTGCGAGCGTCGGGGACACGGGATCCGTGTCCTCGGCGCTTTCGTCGTTCTGCACGATCTCCTCCGGTCGTGGGGCGGTCGTGGGGCAGGGCTCACCGGTAGTTCGCACGGACCCCGGCCCGCGCCGCGTACGGTTGGCGGGCGGTGCCGCCGGGCCTAGGGTCGGTCCGATGAGGGGCACGCGACAGCTGATGGCAGCCACCGCCGGGTCGCCGATCGCGGTCGGCGACCGTCGCTGGCGCCCCGGGGCCGTCCGGCTGGCGATCCGGGTCGCGGTGGTGGTCGTCCTCGCCGCCCTCGCCGTCGCACCGCGTGCGAGCGCGGCCACCGAGGCGCAGCAGGGCGCGCAGCTGCTCGCCCGCGTGCAGGACGGCAGGGCGACGTGCTCGTCGCTGACGACCGACGACTTCGACCGGATCGGCGAGTACGTGATGGAGCGGATGCTTGGGTCCGCGGCCTCGCACGAGGCGATGAACCGCCAGATGCGGGCGATGATGGGCAGCGCCGGCGAGCAGCGGGCGCACGTCTACATGGGCCGGCGCTTCGCCGGCTGCGCCACCGGCCGTGCGCCGGCGGGACTCGGCGCGGCGATCGGGATGATGGGCGTGGGCATGATGGGCGCCTCCGGTGACGGCTCCCGCGGGACGATGATGGGCGGGAGCTACGGCCCCGGACGGATGTGGGGGCACCGCGCGGGCGGCGACGGCTGGGATGGGCGCGGCACCGCGATGGCGATCTTCATGGGCCTGCTCGTCCTGATCGCGGTGGTCGCCGTCGTGCTGTGGCGCCCGTGGCGCCCGCGCAGCGCCGCCACGCCGCTCGAGATCCTCCAGCAGCGGTTCGCGCGCGGCGAGCTCGATCAGGAGGAGTTCGAGCAGCGCCGCTCGCTGCTCGACGGGACGCGGTGACCGCCCCGCCGGCTCGTTCGGCTCAGCGCCTGCGCTTCTTCCCCGCCGGGTACAGCGTCACGCGCCAGTCGGTGACCGTGGTGCAGGTGACGCCGGGCGTCGGGTCGGGCTCGTCCTCGCAGCGGGCCTCGTCGCGGCCGACGAGGGTCAGGGAGGACTTGGAGCTGGCCAGGCGCTTGGGGTCGAACCTGCCCGTGCCGACGTTCAGCAGGACGTTGCCGGTCCGCACGGTCATCCCGTCCCAGACCCAGCGGCAGTCGGGGTAGAGCTGCGACGTGCCCAGCACGGTGTCGTCGCTGAAGGTCGTCCGGCGGCCGGTCAGGAACTGGACCGATGCCTGGGCGTCGAAGGTGCGCCGGCCGACGCAGCCGCCGCTGGTGTCCGGCCGGTCCTCGCCGCAGACGACGGTGACGCCGCCGCCCTGGCGATCGATCGTGCCCGAGATCGGCAGGGTCGAGGTCTGGCGGCCGCGCTTGTCGCGGACCCACAGGCCCCAGCTGCTGCCGGAGCCGACGATCGTGCCCTTGAGCGCGCGGGCGTGCGAGAACGAGATCGTCTCGGTGCCGCTGCCGCGCTCGCCGCCGAGCTTGTTCTGGCAGCCCGGGTCGGCGACCGGGACGGCCTTCCAGGTCGTCTTCTGGGATCCGGAGACCTTGAAGGTGACTGGGCGGTTGGCGAAGGTCGCGGCCGCGGCCGGCTGGGCGACGGCCGCGGCGCCGACGAGCGACGCGAGCAGGAGCAGGCTTCTCATGCACCCAGGCTCCCCGCTCGGCGCATCCCCTACATCGGGGAGCGGCCCGCGAGTGCACCCCAAAGAGATCGCCGCTCGACGGGCGCTCCCGCCGCGTGCACCGCGACCGGCGGACCGCAGCAGATAGCGTGTCGCTCGCGCATCGGACCCTGCTCGCCGGAACGCGGCTGGCCGGGCCGGTCGCTCCTACCACGAAGCGAAGCAGGCCGACAGCCACATGAAGGTCATCTACACCTACACCGACGAGGCGCCCGCACTCGCGACGCACTCGTTCCTGCCGATCGTCGAGGCGTTCGCCGGGGCGGCCGGCGTCGACGTCGAGACGCGGGACATCTCGCTGGCCGGGCGGATCCTCGCCCAGTTCCCCGACCGCCTGAGCGAGCAGCAGCGCGTCCCCGACGCCCTCGCCGAGCTCGGCGAGCTGGCCAAGACGCCGGACGCGAACATCATCAAGCTGCCGAACGTCAGCGCGTCGATCCCGCAGCTGAAGGCCGCGATCAAGGAGCTGCAGGACGACGGCTACGCGGTCCCGGACTACCCCGAGGACCCGCAGACCGACGAGCAGAAGGCCGCCCGCGCCGCCTACGACGCGGTCAAGGGCAGCGCCGTCAACCCGGTCCTCCGCCAGGGCAACTCCGACCGCCGCGCCCCCGCGTCCGTCAAGGCCTACGCGAAGAAGCACCCGCACGTGAACAAGCCGTTCGCCGATGGGTCGAAGACCGTGGTCACCAGCCTCGGCGACCACGACTTCCGCCACAACGAGAAGTCGGTCGTGCTCGCCGCCGACGACACGCTGCGGATCGAGCTCGTCACCGCCGACGGCGAGACGCAGGTCCTGAAGCCGTCGCTGCCGGTGCTCGCCGGCGAGATCGTCGACGGCACGGTGCTCGAGGTCGCGGCGCTGCAGGCGTTCCTGAAAGAGACCGTCGCCGCGGCCAAGGCCGAGGGCGTGCTCTGGTCGATCCACCTGAAGGCGACGATGATGAAGGTCTCCGACCCGATCATCTTCGGCCACGCGGTCAAGGCGTTCTTCGCCGACGTCTTCGCGCGCTACGGGGACGACCTCGCGGCGGCCGGCCTGTCGGCCAACGACGGCCTCGGCACGATCCTGCCCGGCCTCGACGCGCTGCCCAACGGCGCCGAGATCAAGGCCGCCTTCGAGCAGGCGATCGCCGACGGCCCGCGGCTCTCCTACGTCAACTCCGACAAGGGGATCACGAACCTCCACGTCCCCAGCGACGTGATCGTCGACGCCTCGCTGCCTGCCCTGATCCGCAACGGCGGCCGCCTCTGGGGTCCGCAGGGCGAGGAGGACGACACGCTGATCGTGATCCCCGACTCCTCCTACGCGGGCGTCTACGAGACGGTCGTCGAGGACGTCAAGGCCAACGGCCCGCTCGACCCGGCCACGATCGGCACCGTTCCGAACGTCGGCCTGATGGCCCAGGCCGCGCAGGAGTACGGCAGCCACGACAAGACCTTCGAGATCCCCGCCGCGGGCACGGTCCGGGTCGTGAACGCCGCTGGCGAGACGCTGCTCGAGCACGAGGTCGCCGCCGGCGACATCTGGCGCGGCACGCAGACCAAGGACGTGCCGATCCGCGACTGGGTCAAGCTGGCCGTCACCCGCGCCCGTGCGAGCGGCGACCCGGCGATCTTCTGGCTCGACCGCGCCCGCGCGCACGACACCGAGCTGATCGCGAAGGTCGAGGCCTACCTGGGCGACCACGACACCGACGGCCTCGACATCCGGATCCTCGCCCCGGCCGACGCCACCGCGCTCTCGCTGGAGCGGCTGCGCCAGGGCCTGAACACGATCTCGGTCACCGGCAACGTCCTGCGCGACTACAACACCGACCTCTTCCCGATCCTCGAGGTCGGCACGAGCGCCAAGATGCTCTCGATCGTCCCGCTGATCGCCGGCGGCGGCCTGTTCGAGACCGGCGCCGGCGGGTCGGCGCCCAAGCACGTTCAGCAGCTGGTCCAGGAGGGCTACCTGCGCTGGGACAGCCTCGGCGAGTTCTTCGCCCTGGTGCCGGCGCTCGAGAAGTACGCCGAGCAGGCGGGCCGGCCGGGGGCGAAGGTGCTCGCCGACGCGCTCGACCGCGCGACCGCGACGTTCCTCGACCAGGATCGCTCGCCGGGCCGCAAGCTGGGCACGATCGACAACCGCGGCAGCCACTTCTACCTGGCGCTCTACTGGGCGCAGGAGCTGGCGGCGCAGACCGAGGACCCGGCCCTGGCCGCCCGCTTCGCGCCGCTGGCCGAGACGCTGGCCGCGGCCGAGGAGCAGATCGTGGCCGAGCTGAACGGGGTCCAGGGCCAGCCGGTCGACCTCGGCGGCTACTACTTCGTCGACCGCGCCAAGGCGGACGCGGCGATGCGGCCGAGCGCCACGCTGAACGCGGCGATCGCGGCGCTCTAGCCGGCTGCGGGTCCGGTCGGCGCGACTCAGCGCCGGCCGGACTTCCAGCAGGCCATCGACTGGTCGAGTTGCTCGAAGGTCAGCGGCTCGGCCGGAAGCGGCGTGCCGACCTCCGGCTGGACGCGCAGGCCGTCGAGCACGATCGCCAGCAGCCGGCGCCACGCGTCGGGGTGCGACTCGCGGGTGTAGTCGACGAGGCTGCCGAGCGTCATGCCGATCATCGGCACGTCGGTCGGGGCGACGTCCGCGCGGATCACGCCCGCCTGCTGCGCGCGGGTGAAGAGCTGGATCGCGATCGGGGCGATCCTCGACCGCGCCGCGGTCACGCGGTTGCTGCCGTGGCCGTGGCTGATCAGCAGCTCCTTGAGCCCCCGGTCGGCGGCCTGCAGCTCGAGCTGGCCGCGCAGGAAGTGCACGAAGCCCTCCCACGGATCCTCGATCGTCAGTCCCTCCTCGGCGAGCGCGACGATCTCCGAGACCCGCTCCTCGAAGAGCGCGTCGATCAGCTCGCCCTTCTCCGGGAAGCGGCGGTAGACGGTCCCGACGCCGACGCCGGCGTGCTTGGCGATGTCGTCCATCGTCACGCCGAGCCCCTGCTCGGTGAAGACCTCGCGGGCCGCCTGGAGGATCCGCCGGCGGTTGCGCTCGGCGTCCGCGCGCAGGGGCCGCTCGGCTGGCGCACCCGCGGTCGCGGGCGGCTCGGTGGCGGGATCGCCGAGGTCGGTCATGACCGGATCATACAAAACGGAGGAAGGCTCTCCATTTGTGTGCTACGGTGCCGAAAGAAAAGTTGAGGAACGTCCTCCACTTATGTGCGCGGCGCCACAGACGCCGCACGCGAGCACCTCGACACCAGTCCTCCCGGAGCACCAACATGCCTGCCACCCAAGATCCGCACCACGCGCGGCGCTGGCTGATCCTCGCCGTCATCGGGATCGCCCAGCTGATGGTCGTCCTCGACGCGACGATCGTGAACATCGCCCTGCCCTCCGCCCAGCACGACCTGGGCTTCTCCGACGACTCGCGCCAGTGGGTCGTCACCGCCTACGCGCTGGCGTTCGGCAGCCTGCTGCTGCTCGGCGGCCGCCTCGGCGACCTGATCGGCCGCAAGCGGATCTTCATCGTCGGCCTGCTCGGCTTCGCGCTGGCCTCGGCCGTCGGCGGCGCCGCCGGCAGCTTCGGCGTGCTCGTCGCCGCTCGCGCCGCCCAGGGCCTCTTCGGCGCGCTGCTCGCGCCCGCGGCCCTCGGCCTGCTGTCGACGACCTTCACCGACCCCGACGAGCGCGGCAAGGCGTTCGGCGTCTTCGGCGCGATCGCCGGATCCGGCGCCGCGATCGGCATGCTGCTCGGCGGCGTGCTGACCGAGTGGCTGTCGTGGCGCTGGAGCCTCTACGTGAACCTGCTCTTCGCCGTGCCGGCCGCGATCGCCGCCTTCCGGCTGCTGCACGAGCAGACCCCCGCGGAGCGCCCGCGCCTGGACATCCCCGGCACCGTGGCGGCGTCGGCCGGCCTGTTCTCGCTCGTCTACGGGTTCTCGCACGCCGAGACCGACGGCTGGGGCAACGGCGGCACGATCGCCTTCCTGGCCGCCGGCGTCGCGCTGCTCGCCGGCTTCGTCCTGATCGAGCTGCGCAGCAAGCACCCGCTGCTGCCGATGCGCGTGGTCCTGGATCGCTCGCGCGGCGCGTCGTACCTGGCCTTCGGCCTGGCGAGCGTGGCGATGTTCGGCGTCTTCCTGTTCCTCACCTACTACCTGCAGCAGACGCTGGGCTTCTCGCCGATCGAGACCGGCCTGGCGTTCCTGCCGATCAGCGCGGCGATCATGGTCACGGCGACGACCGTCAGCACCAAGGTCTTCCCGCGTACCGGCGCCCGCCCGCTGGTCCCGACCGGGATGCTGCTCGGCGCCGCCGGGATGATCTACTTCACCGGCCTCGGGACCGACAGCTCCTACGCCGCGCACGTCCTGCCCGGGCTGCTGGTGATGGGCGTCGGGATGGGCCTGATCTTCGCCCCGGCGATGGCGACCGCGACCCTCGGCGTCGACCGCTCCGACGCCGGCGTGGCCTCGGCGATGGTCAACACCGCCCAGCAGGTCGGCGGCTCGGTCGGCACGGCGCTGCTCAGCACGCTGGCGGCGAGCGCGACGACGAGCTTCGCCGAGGGCCGTGCCCGCACCCCGCAGGTGATGGCCGAGGCCGCCGTCCACGGCTACACGACGGCCTTCTGGTGGTCGGCGGGGATCTTCCTCGTCGGCGCGATCGTGACCGGGACCCTGCTCCGCGGCGGCGCCCCCGCGATCGACCCGGCCGTCGAGCCGGCGATGGCCCACTGATCCCCTGATCCCACAGCCGCCCGCCGCACGGCGGGCGGCGCGCCTCGCAGCACGCGCGGCCCGGCGTCGTCCGGGCCGCGCGCTCGTCCCGCGGCGGTCAGCGGCCCTCGGGGGCGCCGGCCCGCAGCCCGGGGAGGACCGCCCCGAGCACGCCGCGGAGCGCCGCCCCGGTCACGTTCAGCCAGTCGAAGTGGTCGCGCCAGAGGGTGATCTGGCCGTGGTGGACCTCGAACGTGCCGCAGACCCAGAACGACACGCGCAGACGGCCGACCTCGATCACGTCGGTGCGCTCGGTCAGGACCACCGGGCCGTTGGCGGCCAGGCGGTGGGTGTGGGCCTCGAAGCCGGTGGCCACCCGGGTGAAGGTCGTCAGCGCGCGCTGGAGGCCGCGGCGGCCGTGGATCGTCGGCAGCGAGACGTTCTCGTAGACGAGGTCCGGGGCCACCAGGCCGGTGGCGCGATCGACGTCGAGCAGCTCGAGCGACGCGAGGAAGGCCCGGACCACGGTCGCCTCGGGCGAGTCGGCCGTGGTCGGACCGCCGATCGGGTTGCGGGCCGAGCCGGATCCAGGAGTGCCCATGCGCAACGACGCTACTGGCTCGCCGCGGGCTCCGGAAGGGGCGACCGGCCCGTCACCGCCCCGGCGGCGCCGGCCCCGCCGTGGTCGCGGTCCGGCCCCTCGCGCCCGCCGGGCCCTTGCGCGCGCCCGCCGCGGGCACGTCGAGCCGCTCGCGACGCGCGGTCGAGGAGCCGCTGCCGGGATCGACCGAGACCAGGTCGACGGCCAGCGGCTGGAAGCGGTCGCCGGTGGTCCGGTAGAGCAGGCGGGCGATCCCGATCGCGGTCGGGTCGCCGGCCAGGTTGCCGGTCCCGCCGGCGCCGACGCTGCCGCCGTTGACCACCGTCACGCCGCCCTGGCGGGTCAGCTCGGCCCGGTGGGTGTGGCCGACGACGAAGACCAGCGGCCGCCGCGGCGGATGGTCGCGGAGGTCGCGCAGGGCCACGCCGAGCAGCGCCGGCTCGTGGACCATCACGATGTCGACGCCGCCGATCAGCGGCCGCAGCCAGGTGGCGAACGCCTCCTGATCGGCGATCGTCGGCCCGGCGTCGACGTAGCGGTCGCGGTAGCCCTGGGAGCGCAGGCGCACGAACGGGTCGCCGTAGCCGGCCACCCGCAGCCCGGCCACCCGCGCGACCAGCCGCCGCGGCCGTAGCGGTCGCCCGTCGCCGCCGAGCTGGCCGTCGCGGCCGAGCACGATCGCGCCGCGCCGGGCCAGCGAGCGGGCGAGGCTGTCGGAGTCGTGGTTGCCGGTCACGAACACCAACGGCCGCCCCGCGTGGACCACCCGCTCCAGCAGCCGGGCCTCGAGCGGCGAGCCGCGATCGGTCAGGTCGCCGGGGAACAGCACCGGCCCGCCGGCGGCGACGCGGCTCAGGATCGGCAGCGCCAGCACGTTGTTGTGCAGGTCCGAGGCGATCGTGACCAGCGGCGCGTCGGTCAGCGGCCGCCGCGCCGCGGGATCGGTCACCAGCCGCGCCAGCCCGACCAGCTGCGCGTCCAGCTCCTGGTCGAGCACGCCCGACGAGCGCTGGGCGTCCTCGAGCGCCGCCAGCGCCCGCGGGATGTCCGGCCCGAAGGCGTAGTACTGCGGTCGGTCGAGCTGGCCGCGCGGCGGCAGCAGCACGACCAGCAGGACCCCGCCCAGGGCCGCCGCGGCGACCGCCGTAGCGGCGGTCCAGCGCAGGCGCGGGCCGTTGCGGGAGCGGACGGCGAGCGCGACCAGCAGCCCGCCGGCCGCGGCGGCCAGCACGGCGATCGCGATCAGCGCGCGCAGGTAGCCGGCGATCGCGTCGCGGGCCTCGGACCGGACGGCGTGGGCGTCGATCCTCCCGCCCTCGGCGACGCGCTGGGCGGCCTGGCGATCGACGGTCCGCAGGTCGATCCGCAGCCGCGCCGGCAGCCGGATCGCGTCGTAGCGGACGCCCCAGTCGACGAGCGGCACGAAGAGGTCGAGCGCGCCGCGGTGACCGGGGTCGACCGACAGCCGCACGTCGCCGACCGACAGCCGCACCGTGCGGTCGTAGCCGGCCAGCGCGCCGGCGCCGGCCGCCACCGTCGCCAGCAGCACGGCCAGCACGCTGACGGCGCGCCGCAGCAGGCGATCGGCGCCGCGCGCCCGGTCGCCCCGCAGCACCCGGCGGGCAGCGGCGAGCGGGCGGCGCGCGATGCGGTCCCGCTCCCCTCAGGTGCGCTCGCCGACCGCGCCGGCGGCGGTCGCGACGTCGACCATCTCCGAGATCCGGGTCAGCTTGACCCGCGGGCGGCCCTGGGGCTCGCCGAGGGCCTGCTCGTGGGCGTCGATCCGCGACCAGGCGGACCAGTCGACGTGGTCGGGCTTGCGCTCGGCGACCAGCTCCGGGAGGTCGTCCTCGGTCACGGTCGGCTCGGGCAGCTGGCCGCTCTCGAGATCCTCCAGCAGCGCGTCGACGGTCCCCTGGGCGCACTTCTTGTTGGTGCCGATGATCCCGGACGGGCCGCGCTTGATCCAGCCGGCCGTGTAGACGCCGGGGACCTGCTCGTCGTCGTTCTCGTCGATCACGCGGCCGCCGACGTTGCGGATCGTGGCCCGCTGGTCGTCGAACGGGACGTCGTGGAGCTTGGTGCCGCGGTAGCCGATCGAGCGCAGGACGAGGCCGCACTCGATGACCTCGGTCTCCTCGGTCGGGCGGGCCGAGAGCCAGCCGTCGTCGTCGGCGACCAGCTCGTTCCTGACGATCTCGATCCCCTCGACCCGGTCCTCGCCGAGGATCCGCACGGGGGAGGCGAGGAAGCGCAGGACGATCCGCCGCTTCTTGCCCTCGGGCGTGCGGGTCGAGTACTCGGTGGCGATCTCGACGTTGCGCTTCTCGCGGACGTCGGCGTCGTCGCGCTCCAGCCAGCGGGCCGAGTGCTCGTCGAGCGCGACCTCGGCGGGGTCGACGACGATGTCGCAGTCGGCCATCTCGCCGAGCTCGCGCAGCTCGGGGTTGGTGAACGCGGCCTGGGCCAGGCCGCGGCGGCCGAGCATCACGATCTCCTCGACCTCGGACGCGATCAGCGCCTCGATCGCGTGGTCGGCGGTGTCGGTCTCGCGCAGCTCGCCGGCGTCGAGGCCGAGCATCCGGGCGACGTCGACCGCGACGTTGCCGTTGCCGATCACGACCGCGCGCTTGGCGGAGAGGTCGAACTCCAGGTCGCGGGCCTCGGGGTGGCCGTTGTACCAGGCGACGAACTCGGTCGCGGGGTGCGAACCGGGGAGGTCCTCGCCGGGGATCCCGAGCCGCCGGTCGTGCGAGGCGCCGGTCGCGTAGAGCACCGCGTGGTGGCGCTCCAGCAGCTCGGCGTGGGTGATGTCCTTGCCGACCTCGACGTTGCCGAAGAAGCGGAAGCCCGGCTTCTGGGCGATCTTCTCGTAGACCCGGGTCACCGACTTGATCTTCGGGTGGTCCGGGGCGACGCCGAAGCGGACCAGGCCGTACGGCGTCGGCAGCTTGTCGAAGAGGTCGACCTCGGCGGCCACGCCCTTGGCGGCCAGCAGCTGGCCGGCGGCGTAGAACCCGGCCGGGCCGGCGCCGACGATGGCGACCTTGAGCGGGCGGGCGGGGGTCTCGGGCTGATCGGACACGGAGCCTCGGCGGATCGGGTGAGCGGCGGAAGGCCGGTTCGGGGCGGTGCGCCCGTCGACCTCCGACTTCCATGGTACGAATTGCGCTTCCCCGGCCGAGTGGTGGGTGGCGACGTCCCGACATCCGGGCGGTGTCGCGTCCTCACCGTCGGCAGCGGCGGGCGCTGCCGGGGATTCTAGTCACACAGCGTGACTGGACATCATGTCCGGTGGCCGCGGGTCGGAGGCGCGGGCCGCGCCGGGCGGCGAGCCGGCCGCCCGCGACCGGCTCAGCGGGTCGGCGTCGTGGCCGCGAAGGCGTCCGCCGCCGCCAGGTCGAAGGCGCCGTGGTCGCTGCCGAGGCCCTGGGCGACCAGCGCCGCGGTCGCGCTGCCGAGGACCGCGCACGCCCGCAGGTCGCGGCCGAGCGAGAGGCCGCGCAGGTACCCCGCCGAGAACGCGTCGCCGCAGCCCGAGGTGTCGACGACGTCGATCGCGAAGGCGGGGACCTCGATCACCTGCTCGGCGGTCACGACCACGGCGCCGTCGCCGCCGCGGGTCGCCGCCACGGTCCCGACCCCGCGCGCGACCAGCGCCCGGCAGCCGGCGATCAGGTCGTCCTCCTCGGTGAAGCCGGCGACCTGGGCGTCGTTGGGCAGCAGGTGGTCCAGCTGCGGGAAGGCCGGGGCGATCCACTCGAGCAGGCCGGGGTTGCCGTCGGCCAGCACGTCGGCCGAGGTCACGGCGCCGTGCTCGTGGGCCAGCGCCAGCAGCTCGCCGGCCGCCTCGCCGCCGAGGAACTCGGGCCCGCCGAGGTGCAGGTGCGTGGCCTGCGCGATCGCCTCGCGCGGGGCGTCGGCCAGGCCGTAGGTGCCGTTGGCGCCGATCACGTGCAGGGCGGGACGATCGCCGTTGGGGCGGATCGGCAGCACGCTGGCCGAGGTCTGGACGCCCTTGCGGCGCAGCAGCAGGCCGGTGTCGACGCCGTGCTCGGCGAGCAGCTCGACGAGCAGCCCGCCGAGCGCGTCGTCGCCGATCGCGCCCGCGGTGCGGACCGCGGCGCCGAGCTTGGCCAGCGTCACCGCGGTTCCGCCCGCGGTCCCCGCCGGGGCGGCCCGGATCTCGTCGAGCAGCTGCGATCCCTGGCCGTCGGGGATCCCCTCGACGGGCCGGGCCAGCACGTCGAGGACGTGGACGCCGAGGGTCAGGGCGCGCATCTCGGTCACTGCGGGGCTCCGGGGTCAGCCGCTTGGTCGTCGGCGGCGTGGGTCTGGCCGTAGCGGCGGGCGACGGCGGCGTCGATCACCGCCTGCTGCTGGGCGGCGTCGAGGGTCCGCGGGCCGCCGGCGCCAGCGGCCGGCGCCGCCCGCAGGTAGACCTCGCAGAGCCACTCCAGCAAGTGCGTGTGGGCGACCGCCGCGTCGAGGTCGTGGCCGACGGTGACGGCGCCGTGGTTGGCCAGCAGCGCGGCCTGGCGGCCGTCGGCGAGGGCGTCCGCGACCAGCTCCGCCAGCTCCGGGGTCCCGAAGGGCGCGAACGGCGCGACCCGCACCGGGCCGCCGAGCAGCAGCATCTCGTAGTGGATCAGCGGCAGCTCGAGGTCGAGCACGGTGCCGACCGCGGTCGCCGCCGTGGCGTGGCTGTGGACGACCGCTCCGCAGCCGTGGCGGCGGTAGGCGGACAGGTGCAGGTCCAGCTCCGACGTCGCCTGCAGCGGCCCGTGGACGTGGCGCCCCGCGAGGTCGACGACCGCGATCTGCTCGGCGCGCAGCAGCGCCAGCTGGCCGCCGGTCGGCGTCACGGCGACGTGGTCGCCGGCGCGCAGGCTGACGTTGCCGCTGGTGCCGCGGACGAGGCCGGTCGCTGCCAGGTCGCGGGCGGCGGCGGCCACCCGCTCGCGCTCAGCGGCGAGCACGGCCGGCACCCGCCCGGTGGGCGAACGGGGAGGGGGGACGGTTGGATATCTCGGAGTGGACTGTACGCAGAATTCGGTCTATGGTGAAACCGTCTTCAGATTTCACCCCTGAAACCACCGTCGGCGACGTCCGACGGCCCGCCGTGCCGACCCCGCCTCCCGACCAGCCGCCGATCGCTCGCCTCCGCCGCGAGCCGCAGCAGGAGCGCAGCCGCGAGCGGCTGCAGCGAGCGCTCGACGCCGCCGACCGGCTGCTGGCCAGCGAGGGCCTCGAGGCCCTGACGACGACCCGGATCGCACGCGAGGCCGGGATCTCGGTCGGGTCGCTCTACCAGTACGTGCCCGACCGCGAGGCGATCATCGACGCGCTCGCGACCCGCTACCTGGCGGAGTTCGACGGGCTCGTGGAGGAGCTGGTCGCCGTCGCCCTCAGCGAGCACTGGGACGACCCGACGGCCAACGTCGTGTGGGCGTTCGCCAGCCGCTGGCGGGCCCAGCCCGGCTACCGCGCGCTGTGGCTCGGCAGCCACCTGACGCCCGAGCTCGAGAAGGCCGACCGCCAGAACAAGCGGATCATCGCCGAGGCGGCGCGGCGCGTCCTCGTCGCCCAGGGGCACGCCACCGACAGCGAGGCGCTCGCGCGCAAGTGCTGGATCGGGGTGCTCGCCTGCGACGCGCTCCTGCGCGAGGCGTTCCGGATCGATCCGGACGGCGATCCGGCGACGCTCGAGGAGACGATCGCGATGCTCCGCGCCTACATCGCCACCGCACCGGCCGCGGACGCCGACCAGACCCCTGCATTCGACGTGCGCCCAGCGACGCACGCCACCGGCTGACACCCCCCCCGAGGAGACCCATGACGACCGATCACCCACTCACCCGTCGCCGCCTGGTCGGTGCCGGTGCCGGTGCCGCCGCCGGTGCCCTCGCTGCCGGCGTCGCCGCCCAGGACGCCGATGCGGCCAAGCGCAGGAAGCACAAGCGCAAGCCGAAGCCGCCGACGGTCCGCAAGGTCGACGTCGTGGTCGTCGGCGGGGGGATCTCCGGCCTGACCGCCGCCCGCAGGGTGGCCGCGGCGGGCAAGTCGGTCGTCGTGCTCGAGGCCCGCGACCGGGTCGGCGGGCGGACGCTCAACCACGACGTCGCCCCCGGCCGCCCGGTCGAGGCCGGCGGCGAGTACGTCGGGCCGACGCAGAACCACATCATCGCGCTCTGCAAGGAGCTGAAGATCGGGATCTACGAGGCGTACACCGCGGGCGACAACTCGTACATCGCCGACGGCCGCGTCCAGCGCTACACCGGCGACATCCCGCCCGAGGTCGGCTCGCTGCTGGGGCTCAACGACCTGCTGACGACGATCGACGACATCGGCCACTCGCTGAACCCGAACTCGCCCTGGGACGCGCCCAGGGCCGCCGACTGGGAGAGCGACACCGTCGCCTCGTTCCTGCGCTCGCGCGGGCCGCTGGTCAGCGAGCGCGTCCACCAGCTGGCGGAGTGCCTGATCGAGCCGAGCTTCGGGGCCGGCAACCGCGAGGTCACCCTGCTGCTGTTCGCCCGCTTCGTGGCCGGCGCCGGCGACGAGAACAACATCGGCACCGTCGAGCGGATGCTCGGCAGCAAGGGCGGCGCCCAGGACTCGCGGATCCTCGGCGGCAGCCAGCTGGTCTCGCTGGCGATGGCCAACCAGCTCGGCAGCGGCCGGGTCGTGCTGAACGCGCCGGTCCGGCGGATCACCCAGGCCGGCGGCACGATCACCGTCCTCTCCGACCAGGGCAGCTGGCAGGCGAAGAAGGCGATCATCGCCGTCCCGCCGCCGCTCGCCGCCGCGATCGACTTCCAGCCCGGGCTGCCGCCCGAGCACCGGATCCTGCTGCAGCGCTCGCCGATGGGCGTGCTGATGAAGTGCGAGGCCGTCTACGACAAGCCGTTCTGGCGCGAGCAGGGACTGAGCGGGATGGCGGTCGCCGCCGGCACCGACGGGCCGATGAAGGCGATGTTCGACAACACGCCGCCGCAGGGCGGTCCCGGCGTGCTCTTCGGCTTCTGCGGCGGCGACAGCTGGCGGCGGTTCAGCGGGATGCGGCCGGCCGACCGGCGCGCCGCGGTCCTGCAGCAGTTCGCGACCTACGTCGGCCCCCAGGCGCTGAAGCCGAAGGCCTACTTCGACAAGGACTGGGGCCGCGAGCCGTGGTCGGCCGGCGGACCGGTCGCGCTGCCCGCGCCGGGCACCCTGAGCGGCTTCGGCCGCTGGCTGCGCCAGCCGCATCGCGACGTCCACTGGGCGGGCACCGAGACCTCGGACTACTGGGCCGGGTTCATGGACGGCGCGGTCCGCGCCGGCAAGCGCGCCGCCCGCGAGGTGCTCGCGTGAGCGGCGGTCCAGGGCTCGTGCCGCGGCTGATCCCGCTGGCGCTCGGCCTGGCGCTGCTCGGCGCGCCGGCCACCGCGGCCGCGCACAGCGAGGCCGAGGCGACCGCCGAGGACCGCTACGCCGCCACCCACCGCGAGCAGCCACGGGCGGTCGCGCCCGGGTCGGGCGAGCTGC
>NZ_AGUD01000293.1 GCF_000240225.1 Patulibacter medicamentivorans | reverse complement strand
GCCCGGCAGCGACGGCGGCAGCGGCGGACGTGGCGGCGACGGCGGCCAGGGCGGCGTTGGCGGCAGCGTGACCGACGACGGCGTCGGCGACCCCGACGGCGAGGTCGGGCACGGCGGTGACGGCGGCGATGGCGGCCGGGGCGGCTTCGGTGGCGCCGGCGGCGGTGGCGCGGGCGGCCCGAGCGCCGCGATCGGCCACTTCGGCAGCGGATCGACGACGGTCGCCACGGACTCGACCCTGACCCACGGCGCCGGCGGCCTCGGCGGCCGCAATCCGCGCGACCCCTCCAAGCCGGGCGCTCGCGGCCGCGCGGCCGATCGCCTGCCGTGAGGACGAGCCGCATGCGCAAGCTCCTCCGCCTTCCGCTGGCCGCGCTCGTCGTCGCCGGCGGGGCGCTGCTCCCGTCGACCGCCCCCGCGGCGCCGACGCCCGAGCAGCGCCTGAACCTGCTGCCGCCGTCCGGGTGGCTCGAGACCGTGATCGACGACGTCCTTCACAGCGAGCCGCTGGGCCGGCTGCTGCAGGACTCGCGGTCCGCGAAGGCCGTGCCGCTCGGCCGGTTGCTGCAGGACGCCCTCTGCCCGCCAGTGACCGAGGTCGACGAGCTGGTCGACGGCGTCCCGGGCCTCTCCGACCTGACCGGGCTGCTGACCACCGGCGCCTGCAACCTGGACGTCCTCGACTACGCCTTCCACACCGAGTTCCGGCGGCCGAACGGCCAGATCGTCAAGCGCGACGTCCCGGCGACGCTCGAATTCCCGACGCCGCTGAACGTCGACGACGATCCGGCGCCTGAGTTCCTCGCCTCGTTGCAGGTGTTCTCGCTCGACAAGGCGACGCTGAAGATCGAGCGCGTGCCCGGCAGGCAGGAGCACCTGCCGGCGTCCGTCGAGGCCGTGATCGCCGACCCGTCCGACGGCAGCCTGCCACGGAAGCGGGTGGCGGTCGGGTTCGACGGCATGCCCTCCGACGCGCCGACCGCTTGGCAGACCGTGATCCGGCTGACCGACGTCTTCGGCGACGCCGAGCCGACGCGGTTCGGGGCCACCGTCACGCAGACGGGCGCGACCGGGCCGGTCGCGCTGCTGGCCGAGGTCTTCGACGGCGTCGATGGCAAGGGCGTCCGGACCAACCGGATGGCCACGCGGCTGGAGCAGGAGAAGCCGCCGCAGCGGACCACGGCCGACTTCGCGTTCGCCGCCGACGACGCGATCGAGGCCAACCTGCGGACGACCGAGCGGACCAGGACGACCGTCAGCGCCCGGCTGCAGGACGACGCGCTGGACGAGGAGGATCGCGTCGTGGCCACGATCGAGGACCTGCCGCGGAGCATCGATCTGCGGTTCCAGCCGCTGGGCGAGGACGACCAGAGGATCGACTACCAGGCGAGCGAGCCGATCGATCGGATCAGCGCCGACATCACCGCGCGCAAGGGAGCGCCGACCTACGACACCGTGGTCGACGCCGGCCTGGTCCACTTGAGGCGCGCGCCGATCGGCGCCACGGCGCGGATCAAGACGCTCGACCGCCGGATCGAGAAGCTGGCGATCGACACCCGCGGAGGCCCGGTCGGCGAGGTCGAAGCGGCGTTTGCCGTCAACGGCCAGCCGATCGTGGACCCGGCGCCCGGCGCGTACGTGAAGTCGGTCGACGGCGAGGGCTCGGGACCGACCCAGTTCCGCTCCTCCGCCCTGCGGCTGTTCGACGTCGAGCAGGTGCGGATCGAGGGCACCGCCCCAGGCAGCGCCAGCCGCTCGATCCTGCTCGACGCGACGATGCGGTCGGGGCCGGTGCGGGCGTCGTTCAAGCGCCCCGACCTCGAGGCCGAGGCCCTGGTGCGGAACCTGCCGCACCGTGCCCGGCTGGCGATCGACCCGACGGCGCCGCGGATCGTCTTCGACGGCCACGGCCAGGGGATCGACGAGATCGCCGTCCAGGCCACGAGCCCCGAGCCGCTGCTCGAGCGGGCGACCCATTTCGAGGCGTCGGTCAAGGGGATCCCGGCGACGATGGACCTCGAGGTCGCGGAGGACGAGGACGGGACGATCGAGTTCTCCAGCGACGCCCCGGTCGGCGAGATCGACCTGCGCGCCTCGGACGGCCACGGTGAGAGCCTGCCGGCCGGTGAGCAGGGCGTGATCCTCCGAGACCAGGACGACCGCTGGCTGCTCGCGGCCCGGGTGTTCGGCCTGCGACAGGTCCGGATCACGCCCGATCCGCTCGACCTACTGGTCCGTGCCGGGGCCGGGCGCCCGTTCACGGCCAAGGCGACGCTGGCCCAGGAGACCGGCCCCGACCAGCGGATCGACGCGCGGATCGACGCGCTGCCGAGGCGGGTGGCGCTGCGGCTGGTCGACGACGCCGCGAGCGGGACGCAGGTGACCTACGACGCCGACGCGCCGGTCGCCCGGGTGTCGCTCCGCGGGAGCGACCTGGACGTCGTCGACCGCGCTGACCAGCTGCGACTGGAGATCGAGGACGCACCCCGGCACCTGGAGGCCAAGCTCCCCGAGACCGGGCCGGTGATCGAGGCCACGGCATCCGAACCGGTCGGGCGGCTGCTGATCCAGGCGGCCGGCGGCGCGCTCCGCGAGCTGCCGGCGAACCACGACGGGATCCTCTACCACGACACCCCGAGCGAGTACGCCCTGACAGCCGGGGTCTCGCACCTGCGCAGCGCGCGGATCGAGACCCGCAAGACCGAGCTGGAGGATGTCACAGACGTGCAGGTCGACCTGCCGGACAGCCCGCGGGTCTTTGCGATCGACATGAGGACGTTCGACGAGATCGAGGGGGTCGAGGAGTTCGTCCGCGGCTACGTCGACCGGCCGCAGGCGCGGACGGAGATCCGGATGCGGGCACCGGCCGATGGAGTTCCCGACGAGGACGAGCGGGCGACCGCGATCCGCTACCGGGCGGCCGCGCCGATCAGCGAGCTGCATCTGGAGACCGATCGCGGCAAGAAGCTGGGCCTGCTCCACGCGACGGTGGCGAACGTGCCGAAGCAGCTGGATGTCTGCTTCCACGCCGGCTCCAAGTGCCGGCGCAACGGCTCGCCGAACTTCGCGTCGGAGGCGTCGCTGGAGATCACCGACAACGGCAGCAGCCAGCAGCCGATGACCGTCGACGCGCTGGTCTGCCTGGAACCGGGGAACGAGCGCGACTGCCGCTCGTCCGACCACCGCAAGAAGTTCCTGCGGCTGCGCGACGTGCAGCTCGGCGACCTGGCGTTCGACGTGATGGTCGCTCCCGGTGGGATCCCGCGGGCGTACATCGACACGGCCAACCGTCCGGTGATCGGCAGCATCGACTACCGCGACGACCTGGACTTCCCGGGGTCGTGGAGCGGGGCGAGCGCCACGTTTGGCGGACCGGACGGCCTGCGCGCCCGCCACCGGTCGTTCATCGGGCCGGTCGGCAGCGGCGAGATCGCCTGCTCGCCCGGGACGAGCATGCGACTGGTCGGTCTGCCGGACCTGCCGTTGACCCCGTTCCTCTGCGGGTTCTGACCGCGAGCGGGCCGGCGTCCCCGACCCGGGGGCGCCGGCCGCTGCGGGTCGGCCGCGGCGAAGTCCAGGGTCGGCCTCCGATTGTCGGCCGTCCGGGCCGCGCCTAGCTTCCGGCCGCATGATCCGTCGCTCACCGCTCCTGGCTATCCTGCTCGCCACCGCCGCCCTCGTCGGCTGCGGGGGCTCCGACGCGCCGAAGGCCGCCGCCGGCGACGCCCGCGCGGCGGTCGCCCGGGCCGCCGGCGTGCGGCTGGCCGACATGCCGGTGCCGGACGACGCCAAGGACGACGGCGTCGAGCGTGCCTACAGCAACCAGTCGACCGCCGCCAAGGACGGCCAGATCATCATGCTGTTCGTCCTCGACGAGGCCGGCAAGGCGGGCGAGGTGGCGAAGCAGCTGCGTGGATCGGTGCCGGGCGAGAGCGTCCAGCTCTTCACCCACCGCAACGTGGTCGTCGTGTACGGGGCGACCGGAACCGATCGCAAGGACGCGGTCCGGATCGCGGTCGAGCGGCTCTAGGTCCGCGGTGTTGGTCGCCACCGTCCTCGCGCCGCTGCTGGCTGGCGCGCCGCTGCCCGCCGACCCGAGCACGACCCGGATCGTCGCGCCGGTCGCCGGCGCGGTGCGGTTGGACGACCGCTCGCGCCCCGCGGCGGCGCGCCCGCTGCTCGTCCGCGGGCGCAGCGACGGCCGGGCCGGCGGCACGATCGACGTGGTGTGCGTCGCCGGTCCGCGAACGGCGGTCCTGCGCCGGGCGGTGCCGCTGCGCGCGGGCGGCCGCATCCGGACTGCGATCGCGCTCTCCCGGGTGCCGGTGGGCGGGTGCGACCTCCGCGCCGTCCCCGCCGGTCTGCGCGAGGCGACTGGCGAGCAGTTCCGCGGGCCGCGGCTGGTGGTGGTCCGCTACGAGCCGGCGCGGCCCGTCCCCGCCGCGGGCGACGAGGGCGGCGGAAGCGACCGCTTCCGGGTCGCGGGCGACGGCGTCGTGGTCCGCGAGGCCGAGCGGGGGATCGACGTCGCCGGCGGTTGGCGCGGCGCTGCGCGGATCGCCGCGGTCCGCGTCGACGGGCGGCCGGCGCTGCTGCCCGGGGCGGTGCCGCGCCTGCGCGGACGCGCGCCTCGCGGGTTCGCCGGCGTCGACGCGCACGCCGAGGTCGCGCCGCGCAGCGGCCGGGTGACGGTGACCACCGTCTCTCCGCTCGCGCGTTGCGACGGCGATGCCGCGCTCGGCGGCTGCGGGCGCCTTGCCGAGGCCGGCGTCCGGTTGGAGCGGACGGTGACCGTGACCGGCGCGACCGCCGACGTGCGCGACCGCTGGGTGGCGACCGACCAGCGTCCGCACCGGGTCGAGGTGAGCGTCGTCCACCCGGCGACGATGCTGGTGGCCCCGACCTGGTGGCAGCCGCACGGCGGCGACCCAGGCCCGCTGCCGGGCATCCTCCCGGCGCGGGCGGGCACCGTGGTCGCCGTCGGCGCGAGCGGCGCCGCGGGCCTGGGCGTCGCGCCGGTCCCGACCCGCCTGACCGGCCGCGGCCCGGCGACGATCGTCGACGAGACGTCGATCGACGTGCCTGCCACGGGCGGCGCGGCACTGCACCGCGTGCTGGCCGTGGCCGTCGACCGCGAGCGGGCGGCGAGCGCGGCGCGGGTCGTCGTCGACCCGGCGAGCGCGCCGCGGATCGCGATTGACGCGCCCGCGGACGGCACCGTCAGCCGGGCGTCGAGCATCACGGTCCGGGGCCGCGCCGACGATCCGGACGGGGTCGCCCAGGTGCGCGTTGCCGGCAGGGTGGCGCGGTTGGGCCGCGATGGGCGCTTCGCCGTTCGCGTGCCGCTGCACGACGGAGCGAACCCGATCGCCGCCGTCGCGACCGACCGTCGCGGGGACACCGGCGCGGCCCAGGTGTCGGTCGGCCGGATCTTCGTCGGAGGGCGCCCCGACCCCGAGCGTCCCGGAGGATCCGCATGACCCGTCGTGCCAAGGCGCTCGTCGCCGCCTCCGGCGGTGCCTTCCTCGGCCTGCTGGACGCCACGTCGCGTTCCCTGCTGCGGCGGGCTGTTGGACGCGCAGAAGATGCGGTACATGTGCACCCAGGCCAACCGGCTGGGGTGCCCCGTCTCGCGCGGTGGCCCGCCCAGCGGGGCATGACGGGGCCCGCAACGTTCAGGGTGAGCTCCCGATTGCGGGGGCTCCCGGGGCGCGGGTACGTTCAAGCGATGCCCAGCCCCGCCGTCCTCCGAACCATCCGCCGCCGATCGCGCCTGGCGGGCGCCGGCGTCGCCCTCGCGGCCGTGGCGCTGCTGGTCCCGGCCGCGGCCGGGGCCGCCCCCCGCGTCGACGGCGAGTTCGCCCTCAGCGAGACGCCGAAGCAGCTCACGACGGGCCCCGACGGGAACGTCTGGGTCGTCCTCGGCGGGGCCAAGGACGTGGCCCGGGTTACACCCGACGGTACCGTCACCGAGTTCGACGCCCCGACGTTCTCCGCACCGTTCGGGATCGTCACCGGCCCCGACGGCAACCTCTGGGCGACCTACGTCGGAGGCGTCGCCCGGATCCCGCCCGGCGACCCGGCCGCGGCGGTCGCGTTCCCGATCGCGGCGCTGACCTCGCCCGGCCGGATCGTCGTCGGACCGGACGGCAACCTCTGGACCGCGAGCGGCGAGAACGTACTGCGGATCTCCCCGGCCAGCCCCGCGACGGCGACCGCCTTCCCGGTCGCCGGGATGGGCGCCCGCGGGATCGCCGCGGCCACCGACGGGCAGCTCTGGATCGTCGACTTCGGCAGCCAGCGGGTGGTCCGGATGGCGACCGACGGCAGCTTCACGACCGTTCCCGTCGGCGGCGGGCCGCAGGACATCGCCGCCGGGCCCGACGGGCAGGTCCTCTTCACCAACCCGGGCGCGCTCGAGCAGCACGTCGGTCGGCTGACCGGCGGCGCGACCGCCCCGCTGCTGACGCCGATGCCGGGCGACGACCCGTTCGGCGTCGCCTTCGGCCCGGACGGCGCCTACTGGACCGCGAACTTCGCGCGCGACACGCTCGGCCGGATCGCCGTCGACGGCAGCCGCACGACCCTCACCGGGCTCTCCGCGGCGTCTGGTCCGCGCTACCTGACGGCCGGGCCGGGCAACACGCTCTGGGTCGGACTGGAGCGGACGAGCAAGGTCGCCCGGGTGGTCGGCGTCGACCCGCCGGCCGGTGGCGGTGGCGGCGGTGGCGGTGGCGGCGGCGAGACCCCGCCGCGCGACGTCACCGCGCCGCGGATCTCGAACCTGTCGCTGGTCCGGCGGAGCTTCCGCGCCGGCCGCGCGGTGACCCCCGAGGGCGTGCGCGCCCGCGGCGGGGCGATCGGGACGATCGTGCGGCTGCGGCTCTCCGAGCCGGCCGCGATCACGGTCGCCGTCGAACGGCCGCGGGACGGTCGGCGCTCGGGTGGGCGCTGCGTCGCGCCCTCGCGACGGCTGCGGAAGGCGAAGCGCTGCACCCGGATCCAGCAGGTCGGCGTCCTGCGGGCGACTGGCCGCGAGGGTCGCAACGAGGTCGCCTTCAGCGGGCGGATCAAGGGCCGCTCGCTGGCGCCCGGGTCCTATCGCCTGCGGGTCGGCGCCCGCGACGCCGCCGGCAACGTGGCGACCGAGCGCCCGGCGCGGGTCACGATCGTCCGGGCCCGCTGAGCGGCCACCGGCGGGCCTCGGCGACCGACCGCCGGGGTCGTCCGCCGGTCGGGCGCCGTGCGCCCGTCCGCTACGGTCGGCGGCGATGGCTGAGCCCGCGTCCGCCGACGGCGCCAACTACCGCCGCGCCATGCGGCAGCTGCCGGGTGGGGTGACCGTCGTCACCGCCGCCGGTCGCAGGGGCCCGGCCGGCGTCACCGCGACGGCGGTCGCCTCGGTCTCGGCGGTGCCGCCGGTGGTGCTGGTGGTGGTCGACCGCTGGAATTGGGTCCGCTCGCGAGCCGCGGGCGCGGGCCGATTCGGGGTCAACCTGCTGGGCGCGGGGCAGGAACCGCTGGCCGAGCGGTTCAGCCACGGCACGACGGCGACCTTCGACGGGCTGTCGCTGGCGGCCGACGACCCGCCGATGCTGGCCGAGGCGCCGGTCGCGCTCCGCTGCCGGCTGGTCGACGAGACCGAGCTGTACGAGCGGGCGGTGCTGTTCGGCCAGGTCGAGGCGATCGTGTTCGGCCCGCCGACGGCGCCGCTGGTCTACGCCGACGGGCGCTACCGACCGCTCCACGGCTAGCGCGGTCCGGCAACGCCGAAGCGGCGGGCCGATGGCCCGCCGCTCGTGCTGCTGGGTGATGCGCTGGGGGAGCGATCAGCCCTGGACCTGCGTGACGACCAGGGCGGCGTCGTCGAACCGGTGCGTGGCCGTGCCGACCGCGTAGTGCTGGACGGTCACGGTGTGGGCGCCCGGAGCGAGCGTGTCGCTGTAGCGCTGGAGGCCGAGCGACTCCCAGGAGCTGGAGGTCTCGGTGTTGTTGTCGGTCGAGTTGAAGGCGAAGTCGCTGCCGACGTTCGGGGTCAGCTCGGCGCCGTCGACCAGGATCCGCAGCGAGCAGTAGCCGGTGCCGCCGTAGCAGGCGGACTCGCCGGTGACGTTCGCCACGATCTTGCGCGGGGCGCCGCCGGGGATGGTGATGTTCTGCGTCAGGCCGGCGATCGTGGTCGGCGTGGTGCTCGACGTGGTGGTCGCCGCGGAGAGGTCCGACAGCGAGACGTTCGGCACGGCGTCCGAGCCCGGGTCGCCCTTGTCGCCCTTCGGCCCCTGCGTGCCGCCGGGCAGCTCGCCGGTCTTGAAGTCCTTCTTCAGCAACGAGCCGTTCTTGATGTCGCTCGACTTCAGCGAGTTGTTCTTGACCTGCGCGCTGCCGACCGAGTTGGCCTTCAGCGAGCTGGCCGCGTAGCTGGTGCCACCCAGAGCGGCGAACAGCGCCACCCCGGCGACGACGTGCGCCGACGTGATGCGGCGGCGGCGCGGAGCCTCGGTGACCTCGGTCGCCTCGGCGGACTTCGTGTTGCGGAACATGTGCTCGACCCTTCGTGTCTTGCGGCGGGAGCCCGACGCCCCTGCTCGATGAGAGGAGATTCCCGCCGATCGAGGGTCCGTTCCCCGGCCTTGGTCACGGCGCGAATGTGTCGCTGATCACGTTCGGCCGCAGGGTGCGTCAGCGGTCACGTTCGCGGTCCCGCCGGTGACGGAACCCGGGCGCCCCGAGGCGCCTCGCCGCGGGCCCCGCAGGGCCCCGGCCTGGGCCCGCAGGCCGTCGCAGCTGCCCGAGGAGCGCCGGCATCCGCTCGCGGGCGGCGGTCCGCGGCCGCGCGTGGCGGCCCCGGAACGAGAGGAGGCGGGCCTGCCGGCCCGCCTCTCCCCTGCGGTTCGCGGTGGACTCGATCGCCGAGGGCTGTGCGCCCTGGATCCGGATCGAGAGGACCGCGTCGTCGTGTGGCTCGCCGTGACGTCGGCGGCCGTGGCGTTCTGTGTGATCGCAAGACTGCCGACCCGCGGCGGGTCCTCCCGCGTCGTCGGTCACGGGCCGAGCGCGTCGTCGGTCACGTTCGGCCGCTCCTGGTTTGGCCAGCCAGCCAGTCCGCTAGCGTCCCGCCCATGAGCCGCCGCGATCAGATCACCATGAGCGAGGACGAGGTCCTGGGCTTCCTCGACGAGGAGCGGACGCTGGTCTGCGCGACCCAGGGCCCGCGTGGCTGGCCGCACCTGATGCCGCTCTGGTACGTCGTCCGCGACGGTCGGGTGTGGGCCTGGACGTTCGCCAAGTCGCAGAAGACCAAGAACCTCGAGCGCGACCCGCGCGCCACGATCCAGGTCGAGGCCGGCGAGCAGTACCAGGAGCTGCGCGGCGTGATGCTGGAGACCGAGGTCACCCTCCACCGCGACGTCGACGCGATCACCGAGCTGGGGATCGAGATCTTCCAGCGCTACACGCCCGGGGTCGACGGCGGCGCGCTGCCGGACGAGGTCGTGGCGATGGTCCGCCAGCAGGCATCGAAGCGGGTCGGCCTGGAGTTCGTCGAGCGGCGGCGGGCGACCTGGGATCACCGCAAGCTCGCCGCCGGGGTCTACTAGCGGCCGCCGCCCGCCCGAGCGCTCGTCGCCGAGTCGGACGTCCACCGATAGCCTCCGGCGCGATGCCGCAGCTCAAGGGTCTGATCCTGTCGGGCGGTCGCGGGACGCGCCTGCGCCCGATCACCCACACCTCCGCCAAGCAGCTGGTGCCGGTCGCCAACCAGCCCGTGCTCTTCTACGGGATCCGCTCGATGGTCGAGGCGGGGGTGACCGACATCGGGATCATCCTCAACCCCGAGACCGGCGGCGAGATCCGCGACGCCTGCGGCGACGGCTCGCAGTTCGGCGCCCGGCTGACCTTCATCGAGCAGACCTCGCCCGACGGCCTGGCCCACGCGGTCCTGACCGCCGAGCCGTTCCTCGGCGACGCGCCGTTCGTCATGTACCTGGGCGACAACCTGCTCCAGGGCGGCCTGACCGGGCTGGTGCAGCAGTTCCAGGCCAACCAGCCGGACGCGATGATCCTGCTGCAGCCGGTCGACGATCCGCGCCAGTACGGCGTCGCCGAGCTCCGGGACGGTCGCGTGACCCGGCTGGTGGAGAAGCCGGCCGAGCCCAAGAGCGACCTGGCGCTGGTCGGGGTCTACCTGTTCACCAAGCGGATCCTCGAGGCGGCGAAGGCGATCGAGCCCTCCCCGCGCGGCGAGCTCGAGATCACCGACGCCATCCAGTGGATCGTCGACCAGGGCGACCGGGTCGAGCCGCACGTCGTCCACGGCTGGTGGAAGGACACCGGCAAGCTGGCCGACATGCTCGAGGCCAACCGCCTGATCCTCGACGTGATCGAGCGGCGCGTCGACGGCGAGGTCGTCGACAGCCAGATCGACGGCCGGGTCGTGGTCGAGGCGGGCGCCCGGCTGGAGCGCGCCGTCGTCCGCGGGCCGGTCGTGATCGGCGCTGGCGCGGTGATCACCGACTCCTACATCGGGCCCTACAGCTCGATCGCGGCCGGGGCGGTGGTCGAGCGCTCCGAGGTCGAGCACTCGATCCTGCTCGAGCGCGCCCAGCTGATCGGGCTCGAGGGCCGGATCGAGTCCTCGCTGCTGGGCCGCGACGTCGTGGTCCGGCGGGGCGAGCGGACGCCGCGCGCCTACCGCTTCATG
Source organism: Patulibacter medicamentivorans (assembly GCF_000240225.1). GTDB lineage: Bacteria > Actinomycetota > Thermoleophilia > Solirubrobacterales > Solirubrobacteraceae > Patulibacter > Patulibacter medicamentivorans. The sequence goes on along the minus strand of NZ_AGUD01000293.1, from coordinate 13,757 downwards.
GTCGGCGACAACTCGGAGATCGAGATCCTGTGATCGGCCTCGCCGGTCGGGGACGAACGGGGGCCTAGATGGGCTACGTGCGCCAGGGCGAGATCCAGCGTCTCGGACCGAACACGATCATCCGCCCGAACCGCGGTCAGCTCGAGCGCGAGGACTCCGACGCGCCGCCGGCCGGCCCCCGGCAGCGGCGGATGGTCGTCACCGGGGCCGGGGGGATGCTCGGCCAGCGGGTCGTCGACGTCGGGCGGGTCCACGGCTGGGACGTGGTCGCCGCGCCGCGGGCCGAGATCGACGTCACCAACCTGGACCTGACCACTCGCACGCTCGAGGCGCTCTCGCCGACGGTGGTGATCAACTGCGCCGCCTTCACCGACGTCGACGGGGCCGAGGAGCACGAGGCCGAGGCGCTGCGGATCAACGGCGACGGGGCGGGCAACCTGGCCCGGGCGACCGCGGCGCTCGGGGTCCGGCTGATCCACGTCTCGACCGACTACGTCTTCGCCGGCGACGCCCACGAGCCCTACCGGGAGGACGCGCCGACCGCGCCCCAGGGGGCCTACGGCCGCACCAAGCTGGCCGGCGAGCAGCAGGTCGCCCTGCACAACCCGAACCACCTGATCTGCCGCACCGCGTGGGTCTTCGGCAGCGCCGGGCGCAACTTCGTCGACACGATGGTGGCGCTCGCCGCCGATCGCGACGAGGTCCAGGTCGTCGACGACCAGACCGGCTCGCCGACCTGGACCGGCCACCTGGCGCCGGCGCTGGTCCGTGCCGCGGCCGGCGAGGCGACCGGCATCGCCCACATGGCGGGCGGCGGCCAGGTCACCTGGTGCGGGCTGGCGGCCGAGGTCTTCGCCCGGATCGGCGGCGGCACCCGCGCGACGCCGGTGACCACCGACGCCTTCCCGCGGCCGGCCAAGCGCCCCGCCTGGAGCGTCCTGGCGTCGACCCGGGCCGACGTCCCGGTGCTGCCCGACTGGCACGAGGGCGTGCGCTCGCACCTGCTCGAGACCGGCGCGGCGCGCGACTGAGCGACCGGAAGGTCAGACGGCGTCGGCGGCGGGCTCCGCCGCGTCCGGCTTCTGCGGCGCCCGCAGCCGCAGCTCGCTGGCGATGTCCTGGATCCGCGCCCGCGAGGCGCCCCAGCCGCGGACCTGCTCCTCGCGCTCCAGCTTCCAGCGGCGTCGGACCTCGATCGTCCAGGGCACCGGGGCGACCGCCCGCAGCACCAGGAACAGCGGCAGCAGCGCGATCAGGATCAGCAGCTCGGCCAGCAGGATCGTGATCACGATCAGGGCCGGGATCGCCAGGATCAGCAGGAAGATCCCGATCACGGCGCTGATCGGGTCGTCGCCGAGCCCGCCGATGTCGACCGGCATGTCGGGCACGTCGCGGACCCGTCGGCGCCACGGCAACCACCGTCGCCGCACCCGCCACGTCGTTCCCTCTGGGTCCTGCACCTTCATCGGTCGCTCCTGGGTTCGCCGGCGCCGGGACCTCCGGCGCCGCCCGCCATTCAACCGCGAACCGCGGGCGGCCGAGGCGCGCGGTCGAGCCCGGCCGACCGCTCGGGGCCGCGAGCCCCTCGCCGACTTCAGTCCTTCGGCGCTCGCGGCGCGTAGCGGTGGTGGATCCCCAGCGAGTTGCCGTCCGGGTCCTCGAAGAACGCCTGGTGGCAGACGCCGCTGTCGATCGTCTCGGTCTTGAAGGTCACGCCGCGGGACTCGAGCTCCGCCTTGGCGGCCTCGAAGTCGTCGACGTGGAGCGCGATCGGGTGGCCGTGGGGACGGAACTCGATCCCGAAGGCGGCCGACTCCATGACGGCGATGGTCAGGTTGCCGGTCTCGTACTCGGCGGCCGGCATCTGGCCCCAGCGGGCCGAGCAGGGCAGGCCGAGGACGGTGCCGTAGAACTCCTGCGCGCGGGCGAAGTCCTGGGTCGGCAGGGTGATGAAGTCGACGCCGCTGGCGATCGGGGTGGCGGTCATGGTCCTGGTCCTCCTCGAGGTGTTCGGTCCGCCGATCAAAGACGGCTGGCGACGCGGCTGTCAAGACCGCGGCGATACCCTCAGCTGCGATGCGGATCCTCGTTTGCGGTGGTGCTGGTTTCATCGGCTCGGCGTTCGTGCACCAGCGCGTCGCGGCCGGTGACGACGTGCGGGTGCTCGACGCCCTGACCTACGCCGGCCGCGAGGAGAACCTCGACGGCCTCGACGTCGACCTCGTGATCGGCCGGATCGAGGACCCCGGCGCGGTCGAGCAGGCCGCCGCCGACGTCGAGGCGATCGTCAACTTCGCGGCCGAGACCCACGTCGATCGGTCGATCCTCGATGCGCAGGCGTTCGTCACCACCAACGCCGTCGGCACCTTCACGCTGCTGGAGGAGGCCCGTCGGCGCGGCGTCCGCTACGTCCAGGTCTCGACCGACGAGGTCTACGGCTCGATCGACGACGGGGCGTTCACCGAGCAGCACCCGCTGGAGCCCTCCTCGCCCTACAGCGCGTCGAAGGCCGGCGCCGACCTGATGGTGCTGGCGGCCCACCACACCTACGGCCAGGACGTCGTGATCGCGCGGGGGTCCAACTGCTACGGGCCGCGGCAGTTCCCCGAGAAGCTGATCCCGATCATGGTCCTGAACGCGATCCACGGCGGGCCGCTGCCGGTCTACGGCGACGGACAGCAGGTCCGCACCTGGCTGCACGTCGACGACTTCGCGTCGGGCATCCACGCGGTCCTCGAGCACGGCGCCGCCGGGCAGGCCTACAACGTCGGCGGGGCGAAGGAGAAGGTCAACCTCGACGTCGTCTCGCGGATCGTCGACCTGACCGACGCGTCGCCGTCGCAGGTCAAGCACGTCGAGGACCGGCTCGGCCACGACCGCCGCTACGCGCTCGATTCCTCCAAGCTCCGGCAGCTGGCCGGCTGGGCGCCGCGGGTCGACTTCGACGAGGGCGGCCTGGAATCGACCGTCCACTGGTACCGCGACCACGAGTGGTGGTGGCGGCCGCTGGTCGAGACCGCCGAGTACCGCGCCTACTACCGGCGCGTCTACGACCGCGACCCCGACTTCTAGCGGGGGGCTGGGTCGGGCCGGTGCGCTTGGGCCACCACCCGGCCGGCACGACCGCCCGCCCGAGCGGGCCGCCGCTACTTCTTGCCGGCGCCGCCCTCGACCGCGCCGCGCGTGGTGCTGTCGAGCTTCCAGGTGTTGCCGCCCTCGCGGACGAGGGTCAGCGTGTCGTTGCGCTTGTGGGAGCCGGTGACCTTGAGCTCGACCTTCGCCAGCGCCTTGTCGCCCTCGATCGTGACGTCCTGGACGCTCATGTCGATCGGGTCGGCGTCGTCGAGCGCCTTGCGGGTGACCTTCTCGCAGCCGCCGCGGGCGTCGAGCTGGGCGACGAGGCGCTTGGACAGCAGCTGACGACAGACGGTGCGGGCGCCGTTGTTGTCCTTCTGCTCGTCGTCGTAGGCGTCGTCGAGCGCCTTGACGGTGTTGGCCACCTGCGCCTTCACGCCCGAGAAGTCCTTGCTCTTGGTCGTGTTCGTCGGCGCGCAGCCGACGGCCCCGAGGGCGATCGTGCCGGCGGCGAGGAGCAGGGCCAGGCGGGAGCGGCGGGCGGTCACGGGAGCGAACGGTACCGGAGGGCCTCGCCAGTGCTGGTCGCGACCGGTCGTGGACTACCGTCGGGACGTGGCCGAGACCCTGACCGAGCACCACCGGCGCGTCGTCGAATGCCGGGCCTGCCCGCGGCTGGTGGCGTGGCGCGAGGAGGTCGCGCGGACCAAGCGGGCGGCCTTCCGGGACGAGCCGTACTGGGGCCGTCCGATCCCCGGATTCGGCGATCCGGCGGCGCGCGTGCTGGTGGTCGGCCTGGCGCCCGCCGCCCACGGCGCCAACCGGACGGGGCGGATCTTCACCGGCGATCGCTCGGGGGACTTCCTCTTCGCCGCGCTCCACCGGACCGGGTTCGCCAACCAGCCGACCGCGACCCACCGCGGCGACGGGCTGCGACTGCGGGACTGCTGGATCACCGCGATCGTCCGCTGCGCGCCGCCGGCGAACAAGCCGACGCCGGAGGAGCGGGACGCCTGCCTGCCGTGGACGGTGGCCGAGCTGGACCTGCTCCCGAACGTGCGGACGCTGGTCTGCCTGGGCGGGTTCGGCTGGGACGGGGCGCTGCGGCTGCTGGCGGCGCGGGGGATCGCGGTGCCGCGACCACGGCCGCGGTTCGGCCACGGGGTCGAGGCGCTCGTCGGGCCCTACCGGCTGCTGGGCAGCTTCCATCCCAGCCAGCAGAACACCTTCACGGGCCGGCTGACCGAGCCGATGCTCGACGCGGTCCTGACGCGCGCCGCGGCCACCGCCTGACCGCCGGGGGTCAGCCGCCGGGGCAGGTCTTCGGCAGCGCCGGCCAACGGCTGACCGGCAGGCTCCGCTGCAGCGCCCGTGCCATCGCGGTCAGCTTCGGCGTCACGGCCTCGAGCCCTCCGCGGGCGTCGGCGGCGATCGCCACCGCGACCCCGCGCGACCCGCGCCGCAGCACGCCGTACTGGACCGCCACGTAGCGACCACCGGCCTCCGGCCCCCAGCCGCCCTTGAAACCGATCGTGGCGCCCCATGCCGGCGTCCCGAGGCCCCACCGCTGGCCGCCCTCGACCCGTCGCATCAGGCCGAGGACGAAGCGCGTGTCCTCGCTCCCCAGCACGCAGCTGCCGGCCAGCCCGCCGTAGAAGCGGACGCCGTCGGTCAGGCGCAGCTGGGTCTGCCCGAAGGTGGTGAACGACCCGCGGCGCTGGCGGTTGACCGCGATCGCGCGGCCGCTGCCGGCGGTCAGGGCCTCCTCGACCTTGGACGAAGCGCCGTCGACGCCGCCGAAGGCCTGCTCCAGCTCGGCGAACAGCCCGAGCGCCGCCTCGTTGTCGGAGGCGGTCAGCGCCCGCGTGGCGAGGCTCCGCTCGCTGGCGGTCGGCGTCCGCCCCCCGCGCAGCTCGCCGGCGCGGCGAGCCCGCAGCACGGCTGAGAGCACCGGGACCTTGGAGCTGCTCCAGGCGTGGGTCACCTGGAGGGTTCCGGCACGGACGACGGTCCCGGGGCCGATCGTCCCGACCGCCGCCCCGGTGCCCGCTCCGCCGGCCCGCGCGGCCGCGGTCGCCGCGCGCTGCAGCGCCGGTCGCGGCGACCTGGCGGTGGTGGTCGTGGTGGTGGTCGTCGCGGCGGTCCGGACGGTCGCCGGGGCCTCGGGCTCGGTCGGTTCGCTGTCGTCGTGCGCGGTCGGCGGCTCGCCGGCGGGGGTGACCGCCGGCGGCATCGTGGCTGTCGTGCGGGCGGCGGCCGCCGGCGCGTCGTCGCCGGAGCCGCCCACCAGCGCCCCGACGCCGATCGCGACGAGCAGCACGAGCAGGGCGATCCCGCCGATCAGGCCACGGCGTCCGCGTGCGTCGGAGAGGCGCATGGGCTCGACCCTACCCAGGCGGTCCGTGGGTCGCGACCACCGGGCCGGGGGACCCGGCTCACCCGGCGGCGGGGCTCAGCAGCGGGTGACGCGGTGGACCAGGTCGGTCCAGCCGTCGGCGATCCGGGCGAGCGGCATGCCCAGCACGTGGTTCTGGTGCCAGACCAGGCTGGCATCGAGCGTGGCCAGCAGGCTGTCGGTCAGGAGCTGCACGTCACCCGAGACCCCGGCGTCGCGCAGCAGCGACGCGACGTGGGTGGCGTGGACCCCGCGGGTGGGGTGGGCCAGGCGCTTCTCGGCGCAGGACTCCGCGGCGCGCAGGACCTCGCCGTGCAGATCGACCATCTCCAGCCGGGCGTGGCCGAAGGCGACCAGGCGCTCGACCGGGTCGCCGCCGGGGCCGAGCGGCGGCGGGCCGTGCAGGAACGCCTCCTGGAGGTCGGTCTCGGTGTGGTTGATCAGCGCGTTCATCAGCCCGGCGCGATCGCCGAAGCGGCGGAAGACCGTGCCCTTGCCGACCTCGGCCGCGGCCGCGACCGCCTCCATCGTGACGTTGGCGACGCCGCGCTCGGCGACCAGGCGGCCGGCCGCGTCGAGCAGCCGCCGGCGGTTGCGGGCGGCGTCGGCGCGCTCGTGCTCCTGGGCGCCGGCCATCGGCAGGGCCAGGGTCGGCAGCGGCGTCAGCGGTGCGGTGGGCGTGGAGGCCACGGTTCGAGTGTAGCCGAAACGATGCAAGTGGACCGCGGTCCGGTTTGGTGCTACAACTCTTGAGAGCGGACCATGGTCCGCTTCCCCGACGGACTCTAGCCCCCTCTCTCAGGAGCCTCCTCCATGACCCGCATCATCGGCCTCTCCGGCAGCCTCCGCGCCGGATCGCACAACAAGCAGCTGCTCGAGACCGCGGCCCGCAACGCCCCCGACGGCGTCGAGATCGAGGTCTTCGACGGCCTCGCCGAGCTGCCGCTCTACAACGAGGACCTCGACGGCGAGAGCGTGCCCGCCGCGGCCGCCGCGCTTCGCGAGGCCGTCGCCGGCGCCGACGCCGTCCTGATCGCGACGCCCGAGTACAACGGCTCGACCCCCGGCGGGCTGAAGAACGCGATCGACTGGCTCTCCCGCCCCTTCGGCGCCGGCGCCATCAAGGAGAAGCCGGTCGCCGTGATCGGGACCGCCTTCGGCCAGTACGGCGGCGTCTGGGCTCACGACGAGACCCGCAAGGCCCTCGGGATCGCCGGCGGCGCGGTCGTCGAGGAGGCCAAGGTCTCGGTCCCCAACTCGCTCGGCCGCTTCGCCGAGCTGCACCCGGCCGACGACGCCGAGGTCGCCGCGCAGGTCGCGCAGGTCGTCCGCCAGCTGGTCGACACGACCAAGCAGCCGGTCGCGGCCTGAGCTGAGGCGCCGCTGCGCCTCGGCGCGCCGCGGAGCCGGCCCTGCGGCGGGCCGGGCGGATCAGCGCCCGGCCTGCCGCAGGGCCGGCGGGAGAGGCAGTGGGCGGGCCGGCGACGACCGGCCCGTCGTCGTCCTAGGGGGCGGCGACGAAGCTGGCGGTGATGCTCTTGCAGACCGTCGGGTAGTACCCGCGCTGCTCGTAGCGCGAGCTGACGTGCACCGTCCCGCGGGCCAGTCCGTCGCTGCCGACCCGTCCCCGGATCGTGCCGTTGAACTGGTAGCGGTAGCGCTTGCGGCCGCGGCCGCCCTGCTCCCGGTGGCGCTCGGTGCCGCGGAAGCTGCCGTCGGCCCGGACCGCGAACGGCGGCGCGAAGTTGCGGAAGCTGCCGTTCCAGGTCTTGCGCCCGGACTGGCAGCGGAAGCGCGTCGCCCACACCGCGCTGAGCCGGCCGTCGGGGCGCGCGACGATCGCGATCGCGGCACGGAAGCCGTCGACCCGCTGGCTGGTCACGCCGAAGCGCGAGTGGTTGGCGGCCGCGCCGGGACGAGGGCTCGGGCCGTTCCGTCGCACGGAGAGCGGCAGCGTTCCGCGGCAGCGAAGCCGGCGCTTCCCGTTGTGCAGCGTGCCGACCATCGTCAGCGTTCCGTCCAACTGCTCCGGCCCGGTGCGCTGGAGCTGCACCGTGAGACGGACCCGGGTCCGCAGCGCGCCGCTCCTCGCGCGGAGGGTCCGCACGGCGCTGATCGCCTGCCAGTTCGTCGCGTCGGGGACCGTCGTCCGCAGCTCGCGCGCACCCAGCGTGGTGCAACGGCTCGTCGCGGCGGCGACGCTGAGCCGCACGCCGTTCCCGTTGACGTTGACGGTCACGAGCGCGTCGTTGCCGGCGTAGGCGCGGACGCTCTTCGGGATCTGCAGGTAGCCGCCGCCGTAGATCTCGGCGGAGGCGACCGCGGGCAGCGCGCCACCGCCCGCGACCGCGGCGGCGACGAGGGCGAGCGCGGCTGGGCGCGACGGACGACGGGACATGCAGGGACCCTCCTGGTGCTGGACGACGAGCCACCGCGCGCCGTGGGGCTGCGCGACGATCACCCTATCGGCGGCCGGAACCGCTGTACACGCGTCCGTCTGCACTCCGTGGACGGACGTCCGGTCAGGCGGCCCCGCCGGCCCGGACCGGCGGGCGGCGTAGTCTCGATCGTCCGTGTCCCTCGACGCCTTCACCCCGCGCGTCCGCGACTGGTTCACGCGCGCCTTCGACGCCCCGACGCCCGTCCAGCAGCAGGCCTGGCCGCTGATCTCGGCCGGCGAGCACGTGCTGATCTCGGCGCCGACCGGGTCGGGCAAGACGCTGGCGGCGTTCCTCTGGGGGCTCGATCGGCTGGCGGCGGCGCCGCTGCCGGACGGGCAACGGCGCGTCCGGCTGCTGTACGTCTCGCCGCTGAAGGCCCTCAGCCACGACGTCGAGCGCAACCTGCGCGCGCCGCTGCGCGGGATCGCCCCGCCGTCGGCCGACGGCGCGCTCGACATCCGGGTCGGCCTGCGGACCGGCGACACGCCCCAGCGCGAGCGGGCGGCGATGCGGCGCCGTCCGCCGGACGTCCTGATCACCACGCCCGAGTCGCTGTTCCTGATGCTGACGTCGGGCGCGCGAGAGATCCTGACCGGCGTCGAGACGCTGATCATCGACGAGATCCACGCGGTCGCCGGGACCAAGCGCGGCAGCCACCTGGCCCTGACCCTCGAGCGGCTCGCCGCCCAGCGCGAGCCGGGGCTGCCGGGCGCGTGGGCCGGCGACGACATCCAGCGGATCGGGCTCTCGGCGACCCAGAACCCGCTCGAGGAGGTCGGCCGCTTCCTGGTCGGCCCGCAGCGCAAGTGCCGGATCGTCGACACCGGCGAGCGCAAGCTGATGGACCTGCGGATCCAGGTCCCGGTCGAGTCGCTGACCGAGCTGGACGGCGTCGGTGCGGCGGCGCCCGCGCATGCCGGCGAGCCAGCGGGGCGGGAAGGCCCGGGCTCGGCCGCCTACGAGGACGCGGCCCGCCCCGGCTCGTCCGCCGGCGAGCACGCCCCCGACGAGCCCGCGGGCGTCGCGATCGACGACCCGCTGAACGTGCTGCCCGCGGGCAACGAGGCCACCCGCAACTCGATCTGGCCGGCGATGTACCCGGAGATCCTCGACCTCGTCGAGCAGCACCGGTCGACGATCGTCTTCGTCAACAGCCGCCGCTCGGCCGAGCGGCTCGCCCTGCGGCTGAACGAGCTGGCCGAGCGGCGGGCGCTCGACGCCGAGGCGGCCGCCGCGGGCGCGGCCGACGGCGCCGCCTCGCTGGCCCGCGGCGGTCAGGGCGCTCGCCGGGATCCGGACCGCAACCCCGACGCCCGCTGGGATCCCGACGACCCGACCCGGCCCGCGGCCCGCCAGCCGGGCGAGCTGCGGCGGCTGGAGCCCGACCTCGACGCGACGCTCCCGAGCCCCGAGCGCCACGCCGGCATCCATCCGCGCCCGGTCGAGCCGCTGCCCGGGCACGTCCCGGCGACCGGCTCCGGGGCTGCGGGCCCGACGGGCCCGACGGGCCGCGCCAACGTCGCCGGCAGCCACACCGCCGTCGTCGGCGCGAAGCCCACCGGCCCCCACGCGGTCGAGATCGCCCGCGCCCACCACGGCTCGCTCAGCCGCGAGGAGCGCGAGCTGGTCGAGGAGCTGCTGAAGGCCGGCGAGCTGCCGTGCCTGGTCGCCACCAGCTCGCTGGAGCTGGGGATCGACATGGGCGCCGTCGACCTGGTGCTGCAGATCGAGTCGCCGAAGTCGGTCGCGGCCGGGATGCAGCGGATCGGCCGCGCCGGCCACGGCGTCGGCGAGGTCGCCAAGGGCCGGATCTTCCCGAAGTTCCGCGCCGACCTGCTGGAGTGCGCGGTCGTCGCGCGGCGGATGCGCGAGGGGCTGATCGAGCCGATCTCGATCCCCCGCAACCCGCTCGACGTGCTCGCCCAGCAGGTGGTCGCGATCGCGGCGTCGTCCGACGACAGCGCCCAGTCGCGGTCGCGGGGTCCGCGCACGATCGACCCGGCGGCCGTCGGGCAGCTGGCGCTCGCCGACGCCGGCGAGCCGCCTCCCGGCCCTACCGGCGGAGACGACGGCGAGCGTCAGCACCCGGACGCGGCGGACCCCGACGCCGGTCTCGGGGAGGGGATCGCGGTCGACGACGTCTTCGCGCTCGTCACCCGCACCCACCCCTACGCGGAGCTCCCGCGCGAGCTGTTCGAGCGGGTCCTCGACATGCTCGACGGGCGCTACCCGTCGCAGGACTTCGCCGAGCTGCGGCCGCGGATCGTCTGGGACCGGATCGGCGGCACGATCCGGCCGCGCCGCGGCGCCGGCCGGCTGGCGATCGCCAACGCCGGCACGATCCCCGACCGCGGCCTGTACCGCGTCACGCTGCCCGACGGCCGCCGCGTCGGCGAGCTCGACGAGGAGATGGTCTACGAGGCCCGCGCCGGCCAGACCTTCCTGCTCGGCGCGTCGACCTGGCGGATCGAGGAGATCCAGCGCGACCGGGTCGTCGTCACCCCGGCGCCGGGCGTGCCGGGCGCCGTGCCGTTCTGGCGCGGCGACCAGCGCGGGCGGCCGAAGTCGCTCGGCGCGGCGATCGGCGCCTTCAGCCGCTGGGCGGTCGACCAGCAGGAGCAGACGCTGGTCGCCGACTACGACCTCGACGAGCGCGCCGCCCGCAACCTCCTGGACTTCCTGCGCGAGCAGCAGGACGCCACCCGGGTCCTGCCCTCGGACACGGCGCTGGTCGTCGAGCGGTTCAAGGACGAGATCGGCGACTGGCGGCTGTGCCTGCTGTCGCCGTTCGGCGGCCGCGTCCACGCCGCCTGGGGCCTGGCCGCCAGCCGCCGGATCCGCGAGGAGCTGGGGATCGAGGCCGACGCGATCTGGTCCGACGACGGGATCATCCTCCACCTGCCCGACAGCGACGAGCCGCCGTCGGCCGAGCTGCTGCTGCTGGACCCCGACGAGGCCGAGGACCTGATCGTCTCGGAGCTCGGGTCGAGCGCGCTGTTCGGCGCCCGCTTCCGCGAGAACGCCGGCCGCGCGCTGCTGATCCCACGGGCCCGGCCGGGCCGGCGGACCCCGCTCTGGCAGCAGCGGCTGAAGGCCCAGACGCTGCTCGAGGTGGCCGAGAGGTTCCCCGACTTCCCGGTGATCCTCGAGACCTACCGCGAGTGCCTGCGCGACGTGCTCGACGTCCCCGGGCTGGTCGAGCTGCTGCAGCAGGTCCAGCGACGCGAGGTCTCGCTGGTCGAGGTCGAGACGCCGACCGCCTCGCCGATGGCCTCTTCTCTGCTGTTCGACTACGTCGCGACGTACATGTACGAGGGCGACGCGCCGAACGCCGAGCGGCGGGCCGCGGCGCTGTCGCTCGACCGCGACCTGCTGCGCGAGCTGCTCGGCCAGGACGAGCTGCGCGAGCTGCTCGACGAGGGCGCGCTGGCGCAGCTCGAGGCGGACCTGCAGCACCGCTCCGCCCGCACCGTCGCGCGCTCGCCCGACGCGCTGGCCGAGGTCCTGCGGCGGGTCGGGGACCTGACGCTGGACGAGGTCGCCGCGCGCGTCGCGGCACCCGGCGCGGTCGTGCCCGACGCCGGCGCGCCGGCCGACGACGCGCGACGGACCCTGGCCGAGGACTGGCTGCTGGCGCTCGGCACGCAGCGGCGCGCGATCCGGATGCGGATCGGCAGTGAGGAGCGGTGGATCGCCGCCGACGACGCGGGGCTGTTCCGCGACGCGCTCGGCGCGGTCCCGCCCGGCGGCCTGCCCGAGGCGTTCCTGGCCGACGTCGCCGACCCCCAGCGGCGGCTGGTCGTCCGCTTCGCCGCCACCCACGGGCCGTTCACCGACCGCGAGCTGCGCGAGCGCTACGGGCTCGACCTGCTGGCGCCGCTCCGCGACCTGCTGCGCGAGGACGAGCTGGTCCGCGGCGAGATCCGGCCCGGGGGCACCGAGACCGAGTGGTGCGATCCCGAGGTCCTGCGGCGCCTGCGGCGGATGTCGCTGGCGGCCCTGCGCCACGAGATCGAGCCGGCCGACCCGCGGGCGCTGGTGGCGTTCACGACCGGCTGGCAGGGGATCGACCGCCACCGTCCGAGCGGGGCCGGGCCCGACCGGCTGCGCGAGATCCTGGTGCCGCTGCAGGGCCTGGCGCTGCCGGTCGAGCTGTGGGAGCGCGACGTGCTGCCGCGGCGGCTGGGCGCCTACTCGCCGGCCTGGCTCGACGGGCTCTGCGCCTCGGGCGAGGTGGTCTGGGTCGGAGCCGGGGCGCTGGGACGGGGCGGCGGGCGGGTGGCGCTCTACTTCCGCGACGACATCGCGGCGATCGGCCCGCCGATGGGCCGCGACCTGCCGCGACCCGGCGGACGGCCCCTGGCCGGCGGAACGGCCGGTCGCGTCGAGCCCGTCGGCCCGAGCGGTCCCGTCCACGATGCGCTGCGCGAGCTGCTCGGGCAGCGGCCGGCCTTCTTCAGCGAGATGCTCGCAGCGGTCCCGCATCCGCCGATCGACCTGCGCGACGCGCTCTGGGACCTGATCTGGGCCGGCGAGGTCACCTGCGACGTCTTCGCTCCGCTGCGGGCCGGGCGGGCGGGAATGAAGACGACCCGCTCCGGCGCGGGGACGGCCGGCGGACGCAGCCGGACCGCGACGCGGCGACGCTTCGGCCCCCGGCCGGGGGCGGCCGCGCGCGAGGCGACGCAGGGGCGGTTCGCGCTCGCCGCGCCGCTCTTCCTGCCGCCGCCCGGCGAGCCCGCGGTGGATCCCGGCAGCCGACGTCGCACGCAGGCCGAGCTGCTGCTGGAGCGCCACGGGATCGTGACCCGGGAGCACGTCCGGGCCGAGGGGATCAGCGGCGGCTTCTCGACCCTCTACGACAGCTTCGGGGCGCTGGAGACGCTCGGCGTCTGCCGCCGCGGCTACTTCGTCGAGGGGCTCGGCGGCGCGCAGTTCGCGCTGCCCGGCGCGGTCGAGCGACTGCGGGCCCAGCAGGTCGCCCCGCCCGGGCCGGTCGTCGCGCCGTCCGGCGAGCCGCTGCCGGTGCTGGTGCTCGACGCGGCCGATCCGGCCCAGCCCTACGGCACGCTGCTGCCGTGGCCGGGCCCCGATGGCCAGCCGCCGCGCCCGCGCGAGTCGTCCCGCGCCGGCCGAGAGGACGACGATGCGCCGCCGCCCGCAGCCCGCACCCGGGACCCCGGCCGGCCGGCCGAGGCGCAGAGCCCCCGCCCGCAGCGCGCGCACGGAGCGAAGGTCGTCCTGGTCGGTCCGGACCCGGTGCTCTTCATCGACCGCTCGGGCAAGGGCGTCCAGGTGCTCGTCCCGTACGCCGACGACCGGCTGCCAGCCGCGTTGGCGGCCCTGGTCGAGGCCGCCGCGTCCGGTCGCGTCGGCGTCGCCCGCAAGGGCGTCCAGCTGGAGCGGATCGACGGGCTCGACGTGATCGGGCACCCGCTGGAGCGGCTGCTCGAACCGGCCGGCTTCCGCCCCGCCCCGACGAAGTACCTGGCCCGCGGCTAGCTCCGCCGCGCCCGCCGCCCCGTCGCACGGGCGACGGATGCAGATTCATGGGCTGGTATTGGCCGGCACCGCGCGGGATGCTGCGTTGGTCCCGTCCCGTCGGTAGATCGTCCCATGCTCGATCCCGTCCCCATGCCGTGCCCCCGCGCCATCCGGCCGCGCCGTCGCCCCCATGGCGCCGGCCAGGCGGTGATCGCCACGGCGGTCGCGCTGCTGGCGATCGCGCTGCCGGCGGCGCCCGCCGTGGCGGCGCCCACGACCCTCTCGCGTGGCGAGCTGCGGGGCTGGGTCCGCGGCCACGCGTCGACCGCGACGGTCCGGGCCGAGCTGGCCGCCGGGTCGCG
>NZ_AGUD01000294.1 GCF_000240225.1 Patulibacter medicamentivorans | reverse complement strand
CGACCGTCACCAACGACCGGTCCGCCGCGAGCACCGCCTCCTTCTGCACCCCCGGGATCCCCCACAACTGCACGTTGCCGGCCCGATCCGCCTCCTGCGCATGCACGATCGCCACGTCCGGGCGCAGCGCCGGCACCGCCGCCAGCGACTCACCCGTAAACGGGCACGCGATCCGGGCGACGGTCGTGCGGGCCTCCAGATCAGTCCCCGCATAGCCACGCAGGACGCCGAACGGCAGATCCGACGCACCCGCGGCATAACGCGCCGCCATCCCCGCATGACTGTGCTCCTCGATCGCCAACGGCCGCGGCCAGCCATGCTCGATCGCGTCACGGAAGCGGTGCAACGAACCCACGCCCGGGTTGCCGCCATAGGAGAACACCAACCGCGCAGCCGCGCCAACGCCGACCAGCTGGTCGTAGAGCAGGTCGGGGGTCATCCGCACCAACTCCAGATCGCGGCGGCCCTGACGCAGCACCTCATGGCCAGCCGCGAACGGAATCAGATGCGTAAAGCCCTCCAACGCCACCACATCCCCATCGCGAACCACCTCGGCGATCGCGCGATCCAACGCCAGCAGCTCGGCCATCAGGCGCTCCTCGGGGCGAGCAGTCGCGGGCAGAAGGTGGCGGCGGGGGACGGCACGCCATAGGTTCTATCGGATCGTGGACCCGATATGGGTTGGATTGGATCCACGTCGGTCGTGCGGTCGGTCGTGCGGTCGGTCGTGCGGGTCGTCGTGGACGGCGGGTCCTCGATCTGTAAGGATTGGATCCATGAAGGTGATGATCGGATCCAGATGGGATGCGGCGTCGGCCGGAGGAGCGCGCCCGTGCTGAAGCAGGCCGACAACGAGCGGCTCACCCGGACCGGGCCCGACACGCCGATGGGCCGGCTGATGCGGGCCTACTGGCAGCCGGCCGCGCTGGTCTCCGAGATGTCGCCCGAGCGGCCCGTCAAGGCGGTCCGGCTGCTCGGCGAGGATCTGGTGCTGTTCAAGAAGGAGGCCGGCGGCTGGGGCCTGATCAGCCGCTGGTGCGCCCACCGCGGCGTCGACCTGTCCTACGGGCGGCTCGAGGACGGTGGCCTGCGCTGCCTGTACCACGGCTGGCTCTACGGGCCCGACGGCCGCTGCCTGGCCCAGCCGGCCGAGCCGGAGCACAGCCGCTTCGCGTCCAAGATCCGGATCGCCAGCTACCCGTGCGAGGAGCGCAACGGGATCGTCTTCGCCTACCTCGGCGCCGGCGACCCGCCGCCGTTCCCCGCCTACGACTGCTTCACCGCGCCGGACGAGCACACCTTCGCCTTCAAGGGCCTGTGGGAGTGCAACTGGCTGCAGGGCGTCGAGGGCGGCATCGACCCCAGCCACGTCTCGTTCCTCCACCGCTTCATCGACGAGGATCCGCGCGACGTCTACGGCCAGCAGTTCAGCGAGGTCGTCGAGGGCACCGGCCAGAAGCTGTCGAAGCTCGTCGGCGACGCCTACCGCCCCGACATCGAGGTCGAGCAGGTCGACCACGGGCTGCGGGTGTTCGCGATCCGTCAGCTGACCGAGCAGGTCAAGCACGTCCGGATCACCAACCTGATGTTCCCGAACGCGTTCGTGGTGCCGTTCGGCAACGACAAGGTCTTCACCCAGTGGCACGTGCCGGTCGATGACCACACGCACTACTGGTTCATGATCCTCTACGACTTCAAGCAGCCGACCGACAAGCAGACGCTGCTCGACCAGCGGCTGAAGGAGGTCACGCTCCCCGACTACCGGCCGATCCGCAACCGCTCCAACGACTGGGGATTCGACGCCGCCGAGCAGCGGGACCTGACCTACACCGGGATGGGCCTCGACATCAACGTCCACGACCAGTGGGCGGTCGAGAGCATGGGGCCGATCCAGGACCGGACCGTCGAGCGGCTCGGGGTCTCGGACCGGGCGGTGACGGCCAACCGGCGGCTGCTGCTGCGCGCGATCGACGCGCTCGAGGCGGGCAACCCGACCCCCGGCCTGCCGGTCGACGAGCAGGCCGCGCAGGCGCTGATCGGGCCGCGGGCGGTCGACACGATCACGCCGACCGAGGGTTGGCAGGAGCGCTGGCAGGAGCGCGAGGCCGAGCGCCGCGCCGCGTCGCCCTGGGCCAGCCCGCAAGAGGTCCGCTGACGGTGCGCCCGCCCGAGCGCAACGCCGACGAGCGACCGGTCGCCGAGGGCGGTGGCGGCGTCAGCGCACGACCGCTGCTGGCCGCCGATCGCGGCGGCTTCGTCGACCGCCACGACCTCTGGAGCGAGGCGCAGTACGCCGCCGCCGGCCAGATGCGGCGGGTGATCGACGAGGTCGGCATCGAGCTGGTGCGGTTCTCGTTCGTCGACCAGCACGGCGTCCTGCGCGGCAAGACGCTGACCCGCGAGGCGGTCGCCGGCGGGCTCCGCAACGGGGTCACCGCGCCGTCGTCGCTGGTCCTCAAGGACACCTCGGGACGCTCGGTCTTCCCGGTCTTCTCGGCCGACGTCGGAGTCGGGGTCGAGGGCTTCTCGGGCGCCGGCGACGTCGTCCTGGTGCCGGACCCGACGACCTTCCGGGTGCTGCCGTGGGCGCCGCGGACCGGCTGGGTGCTCTGCGACCTGCGGTTCCCGACCGGCGCGCCGGTCCCGTTCTGCACCCGCTCGATCCTGCGGCGGACGCTCGCCGGGCTGGCCGAGCGCGGCTATGCGATGACCGTCGGCGTCGAGCTCGAGCTGCACGTCTTCCGCGCCACCGAGGACGACTTCCACCCCGATCGGGTCGGCCGCCCCGGAGCTCCCGGCCGCCCGGCCGCGGTCGCCCCGATCAGCGGCGGCTCGCAGCTGCTGCACGAGGAGGGCCTGGACGGGCTCGACGACCTCGTCCAGCTGCTCCATGACGGGCTGACCAAGCTCGACCTGCCGCTGCGCTCGATCGAGCTCGAGTTCGGGCCCAACCAGATCGAGGTCACGCTGGCGCCCTCCGACGCGCTGCGGGCGGCCGACGACGTCGCCCTCTGCCGCTCGGCGATCCGCCAGATCTGCCGCCGCCACGGCTACCACGCGACGTTCATGTCGCGCCCGGCCGGGGCCGAGACCGCGTCGACCGGCTGGCACCTGCACCAGTCCCTGCGCGACCTCGACAGCGGCGAGGGCGCCTTCGTGCCCCGCAACCCCGACCGCGTCGGCGTCCTCTCCTCGACCGGCCAGCGCTACCTGGCCGGCCTGCTGGCCCACGCGGCGGCCGCGGCGGTCTTCACGACCCCGACCGTCAACGGCTACAAGCGCTACCAGCCGTTCTCGCTGGCGCCCGACCGGGTCGTCTGGGGGATCGACAACAAGGGCGCGATGGTGCGCGCGGTCGGCGGCAGCGGCGACCCGGCGACGCGGCTGGAGAACCGCTCGGGCGAGCCGGCGGCCAACCCCTACCTGTACGTCGCTGCTCAGCTGATCAGCGGCCTCGACGGCCTCGACCGCGAGCTGGACCCGGGCCCGCCGACCACCGATCCCTACGCCGACGGCGCCCGCAGGCTGCCGCGCTCGCTGGCCGAGGCGCTCGACGCGCTCGAGGCCGACCCGGTCTTCGCCCGCGCGCTCGGCGAGGACGTGGTCGCCTGGTACGTCGCGCTCAAGCGGGCCGAGGTCGAGCGCTACCTGGCGCACGTCTCGGACTGGGAGCAGCGCGAGTACTTCGGGCTGCTGTAGGCGACCGGCCCCCCGCCGGACCCTGCCCGGCGGGGTGGGGCCGCGTCCGCCTCACTCGCCGAACAGCACCCGCCGCGGGTTGTCGGTCCAGATCCGCTCCAGCGCCGCTCGCTCGATGCCGGCGGCGACCGCCGCGTCGGCGAACTCGTCGAAGATGAACGTCAGCCCGGGGCCGCCGAGCGCCGCCTGGTGGGAGCGCTGGCTGACGTCCTGCGACAGCAGGATCCGGTCGCCGTGGCCGCGCTCGATCAGCGCCTTCAGGTAGGAGACCCGCCGCTCCAGCTCGTGGCCGGCGACGACGCCGCCGGACTTGACGGCCATCATGCAGTCGTACTCGACGTAGACGCCCCGCTCGAGCAGGTCGATCGAGTACTGCAGCGCCTTGACCGTGTCGGTGTGGCCGATCACGATCCGCGACGGGTCGACGCCCTCCTGGACCAGGATGTCGATCTGGGTCTCGGCGGTCGGGAACGTCGGGGCGTGGGTCGAGACCATCACGCCGGTCCGCGCCGCGGCCCGTCCGGCGGCGCGGAACGACCGCTCCTCGCGGGCCGTGACGTAGGGCAGGTCGGACGCGATCTCGCCGACGAACCCGGCCCGCACTCCGGTGCCCGGGATCTCGTCCTCGAGGTCGGCGATCAGGTAGCGGGCGATCTGCTCGGTCGAGTTGCGGTCGAACCAGCGGCGGTCGAAGTACTCCTCGAAGTAGTGGCCGGTGCCGAGGACGACGTTGACGCCGGTCGCCTCGGCCATCGCCTTGGTGGCCAGTACGTTGGCGACCGAGCGCGAGCCGGTGACCGGGTTCTGGACCTGGTGCGCGGGATCGCGGTCGAAGTAGACCGGCGCCGCGTGGTCGCTCAGCTCGCCGTTGGTGACGTCGAGCAGCGTGCGGCCGCCGGCGGCGACGAACCGCTCGATGTCGGCCTGGCGCTCTTCCCAGACGGTCATGAAGCCGTCGCGCGGCTCGGTCGGGCTCATGTTGATGAAGACGTGCTCGTGCGGGAGCGTGATCCCGAGCTCGTCGGCCTCGATGGGCCCGGTGACCGACTGAACCGTCGTCATGGCTGCCTCCGTGGGGCGTGGTGTGGGGTCGTGGCCGGCTGCGGCGCGCGGCTGGTCGTGGTGGCGTGGCCGGCGCCGGCCACGCCCTCGGCCGGCGCCGGCCGGCGCTCAGCGATGGCCGGCGGCATCGGCGATCGAGGGCCAGGTCAGCGGGCAGTGCCCCGGGATCAGCCTGGCGTCCTCGGCGGCGGCCAGCGCGACCAGGCGGTCGTGCGATGCCCGTCGCAGCGGGGCGTCGGCCGGGTCGGCCGAGGAGCCGATCGCGCGGTCCTCGTCGATCCCCCGCTGCAGGTCGATCGCGTCGATCGCCAGCAGCCAGGTCCCCGACTCGGCCATCCGGACGCGGTAGGACATGTGGCCCGGGGTGTGGCCGGGGGTCGCGATCGCGTCGATCCCGGGCGTGATCCGGGCGTCGCCGTCGAGCGTGATCCAGCGCAGGTCGTCGCGCTCGTAGTCCTCGCGGACGTAGAAGACCTCGCGGCTGGCCCGCTCGCGCGCGAACTCCAGCTCGCGGCGCTGGACCGCGACCGGGACCCCGGCGTCCGCCAGGTGGCGGAGGCCGCCGGAGTGGTCGACGTGCAGGTGCGAGACGGCCGCCAGCGCCAGGTCGCCCGGCGCCAGCCCGTGGGCGGCGAGCCCCTCCAGCAGCGGATCGCCGTCGGAGGGGAAGTCGGGCAGGTAGGGACCGTAGACGGTGTCGGTGGCTCCGTCGCGGTAGGGGCGCGGGTCGCAGCCGGTCTCCAGCAGGACCCAGCCGACCGGGGCGTGGACGAGCACCGCGATGATCGGCTCGCGCACGATCTCGCGGGTCCCGCCCTCGAGCGAGACGAACTCCGGCACCTGCTCCCAGCCGAGCGTCAGGCCGATCAGCCGGTCGCAGACCGCGGCGTCGTCGCTCATGCGCCCGCCGGCAGCAGCTCGCGGGGCAGGGTCGAGAGCGGCGCCAGGGCGCTCTCGGTCATCACCAGGGTGTCGATGCAGCAGACCTCGAAGCCCTCGTCGGGCGCGACGATCACGACCTCGAAGTTCGACACGTATCCCGGGTCGAGCACGATCCGCTCCGGTCCGTCGTTGGCCAGGTAGGTGTGACCGACCCAGCTCGGCGGCAGCCCGATCCCGAGCCCGTAGCCACCGACCCACCACAGGTTCTCGGCCGGGATCCGGGCTCGCGCGTGGGCCTCGGCGGCGGCCATCGCCGGTGCCGGGTCGGCGCCGGGACGGGCCAGCCGGCAGAGCTCCGGCAGCACGCCCTCGGCGGCCTCCAGCAGCTCGTGGGCGCGCGGGTGGACGGTCCCGAGCGCGAACGCCCGCGAGAGGTTGGCGTGGTAGCGGTCGACCACCGCGCAGCAGTCGACCGAGACGATGTCGCCCTCCTCCAGCACCCGCCGCGACGGGAAGGCGTGGACGTCCTGCCAGGCCGTCGGGCCGGAGGAGACCAGCGGCATCGTCGCGGCGACCTCGCTGCCGGCGTCGGCCAGCAGCAGGTTCAGCGTCGCCGAGACCTGCAGCTCGGTCATCCCGGGGCGGATCCGCTCCCGCAGCCCGCGCATCGCCTCGTCGGCGATCGCGCCGGCGGCCCGGATCCGCTCCAGCTCGGCCGGGCTCTTGTGGGCCCGGGCGCCGTCGACCAGCCAGTCGCCGTCGACGACCGTCGCGCCGGTCGCGGCCAGCGCCTCCTCCAGCGCGACGATGATCGCGGGCGACGGGTTGAGCGTCGCCCGCTCGACGGCGATCGTCCGCTCGGCCCAGCCGCGCTCGCGGGCGGTGCGGGCGACGACGTCGACCGCGTCGCCGTACTCGAACCAGACGAAGGCGTCGGCGCGGGCGTGGGCGCGGGCGTAGGCCTCGTGACGCGACCAGTCGAGGAAGACGACCTCGTCGGGATCGCGGACGACGGCGGCGCCGAGCGGCAGCCGCGGCGGGTACCAGCAGGCCTCGTAGCCGCAGAGCCAGGCGACGTTCGGCGGGCTCAGCACGTAGAGGACGTCGATCCCGCGGGCCTCCATCCGCTCCCGCACCCGCCGCAGCCGGGCGTCGTGCTCGGCGGCGGAGAACGGCGCCAGGCCGGGGCCGGTGGCCGGCAGGAGGCTCATGCGCCCCGTCCCGCGGCGGCGCGGTCGGCGGTCGACCTCATTCGGGGATCCCGGTCGGCCGGCGGGCGGTCCAGCCGGTGGCGTCCTCGATCGCCGCCCCGTGGCGCAGCAGCGCCAGGTCGCCGCGATGGCGGCCGACCAGCTGCAGCCCGACCGGCAGGCCGGCGGCGGTGAACCCCGCGGGCGTCACGAGCGCGGGATGGGCGGTGACGGTGATCCGGTTGGCGAGCATCTGCCAGCGGAAGTAGCGGTCGAACGTCGTGCCGTCGACCTCGCCGACCCACTCGACCTCGGCCGGCGGGGCGGGGACCGGCGTGGCCGGCAGCGCCAGCAGGTCGAAGTCCTCGAGCAGCCGCACGGTGCGGCGGTAGACGTCGGTCCGCAGCGCCAGCCCGTGGGCCAGCTCGGCGGCGGTCAGCGCCTCGCCCTGGCGGAGGTTGCGCAGGTAGTCGGGCCGCAGCTTCGTCGTGTCGCCGGCCAGTGCGTCGCCGCCGAAGCCGTAGAAGCCGAACATCTCGATGATCTCCCACGCCTCCTCCGCGCCGGTGAAGTCGGGCTCGACGTCGACGACCGCGCAGCCGAGGTCGACCAGCGCCTGTCGCGCGGCGGCGTGGACGCGGCGGACCTCGGGGTCGATCGGCAGCCCGCCGCCGTCGTGGCTCCAGGCGATCCGCAGCCCCCGCAGATCGCTCGGGCGGGGGTCGGCGAAGGCGGCCGGGTCGTCGTCGAGCGCGATCGGCGAGCGGTCGTCGCGACCGGCGATCGCGGACAGCATCAGGCCGGCGTCGCGCGAGCTGCGGGCCATCGGCCCGAGCACGCCGTGCGGGTTCCAGACGTCGCCCGGGCGGCCGCTGGGCACGCGGCCGGGGGAGGGGCGCAGGCCGACGGTGTTGCAGAGCGCCGACGGGTAGCGGATGCTGCCGCCGCTGTCGGAGCCGTCGGCGATCGGCAGCATCCCGGCGGCGAGGGCGGCGCCGGCGCCGCCGCTGCTGCCGCCGGCGTGGCGGTCCAGGTCCCACGGGTTGCGGGTGATGCCGAAGACCGGGTTGAAGGTCAGCGTCCCGAGGCCCTGCTCGGGGGTGTTGGTCTTGCCGATCACGATCGCGCCGGCGCTCCGCAGCCGCTCGACGATCAGGCTGTCGCCGGTCGCCGGCGGGGCGTCGGCGTGGGCGGCGGAGCCGTGGGTGGTCGGCAGGCCGCGAACGTCCATCAGGTCCTTGACGGCGGTCGGCAGGCCGTGCAGCGGACCCAGCGGCGCCCCGCGCGCGACCTGTCGGTCGGCCTCGCGGGCGGCGTCCAGCGCCTGCTCGGCCGGCAGCGGCGAGACGATCGCGTTGACGGCGCCGTTGACGGCGGCGATCCGGTCGAGGTGGGCCTGCATCACCTCGACGGCGGAGAGCCGGCGCGTGCGGATCGCGGCCGCCAGGTCGTGGGCGCTCCACCAGTGCAGCGGCCCGCTGGGGTCGGTGACGGTGACGCTCATGGCGGCCATGCTAGCTGATGGATCCAATCATGTGGAGATCGGATCCTGACGATCGAGCAGGCGCCGCGGCTCGCCGACGAGCAACGCGTCGAGCTGGTCCTCCGGGACGCCGCGGTCGCGCAGCGCCGGGACGACGCGCAGCAGCAGGTGGTCGTAGCCGGGGCCGCCGAAGCGGCGCAGCGCGGTCTTGGTCCAGGCCCCGCAGGCCAGCACCTGGCGGGCACCCTCCTCCAGCAGCTGGCAGAGGGCGTCGATCCGCTCGGCGTCGGTGGCCGAGGTCATCCCGACCCGCGGCGGCGCCTCGTAGCCGAAGCTCCACTTGAGCACGGCGCCGCTGGCCGCCAGCTCGCGCAGGTGGTCGCGGTCGGCGACGTAGCCGTCGACGTTGCTCAGCACCACCCTGTCGGCCGGCACGCCCTCGGCCGCCAAGCGCTCGAGGATCGCGGGGCCGTCGTGGAACCGCGGGTCGACCCGGGCGACGACCGCGACGCCGGTGCTCGCGGCGGCGGCGCCGGCGGCGGCGAGGATCCGGTCGTCCTCGGCCGAGCGGGGGTGCCCGGTGGCGATGGTGCCGACGATCCCCGCCCGGTGCTCGCAGCCGGGCAGGCGGTCGAGCAGCGCGTCGCGGAGCAGCGTCGTGAGCTGGTCGACGTCGAGCGCACGCAGCCAGTCCGGGCGCAGGCGCCCCAGGTAGGCGCCGACGCCGGCGACGATCTGGAGCCCGCTCTCGCGCGCGATCCGCGGCAGCTCGGGCGCCGGTCCGCCGAAGCCCCAGACGGTCAGGTCGACGAGCGCGCGCTGACCGGCGGCCGCCGCGTGGGCCAGCTCGGCGATCGCCAGGTCGGGGTCGTCGAGGACCAGGTTGTCCGCCAGGCCGAGCTGGTTGAAGCGCAGGAAGCCGAGGCTCTCGATCCGGACCCGGGGGTCGGTCGGCGGCGGCTCCCGGGGCGGCGCGTGCAGGCCGCGGACGTCGGCGAGCAGGTGCTCGTGCATCGAGGTCGGGCCGAGCTGGTCGGCCGCGATCGGGCCGAGCACCGTCTCGATCATCGGGATGCACGACCTGCGAGCATGGATCCAACGTAGCAGGGGCTGCCGCCTGCTCCTCGGGGCCGTCCCGCCCCTGGCCGACGGCGCCGCGAACCCGGAGGAACCCGTGACGATCGCCGCCGACCCACCGCTCTCGCCCGCCGACGAGGCGCTCGTCCGGGCCGCGCTGGAGCTGCTCGACGAGCGGGCCGTCGCCGGGCGCCACGAGGTCGCCTGTGCGCTGCGGACCCGCAGCGGCGCGGTCCACCGCGGGCTCCACGTCGAGAGCAGCATCGGTCGCGCCAGCATCTGCGCCGAGGGCGTGGCGATCGGCGCGGCGGCGATCGCCGGCGACACCGAGATCGAGGTGATCGCCGCCGTTCTGCGGACCGAGGACGGGGGCTGGCGGGTCGTCACGCCGTGCGGGGTCTGCCGCGAGCTGATCAGCGACTACGGGCCGGACGCGCAGGTGATCGACTACGACGCCGCCCGCGAGGTCCCCGTGCGGCGGGTGCCGGTCCGGTCGCTGCTGCCGGGCAAGACGACGCGTCGCTGGGCCGGGGCCTGATCGCCGCCGGCCGTGCGGCCGGGGAGGCGCGGCATCGCGAGGAGTATAGGATCCAATCATGATCCAGAAGGATCCATCCGTCGCCGCCGATTCGCATCCGGTTGCCCCGACCGCCGCCGATCTCCCGCCCGCGCCGAGCGCGGCCGAGTTCGTCGACCGGCAGCGGCGGGCCCGAGCCGCCGTCGACGCCGCCGGCCTCGCCGGCCTGGTCGCCTTCGGCAGCCGCAACTGGCCGTGGGCGGTCAAGTGGCTCGCCGACCACCAGTCCGGCTTCCAGCAGCAGGGGGCCTCGCCGACCTTCGGCGACAAGGGCTTCAGCGCCCTGGTGCTGCCGGTCGACGGCGAGCCGATCCTGGTCCTCGACCAGCGCGTCGGCCCCGGCGACGTGGCGGTGGCCGACGCGCGGACCGTCGAGTCGATCACCCGCGGGCTGGCCGACGCGCTGCGCGACGCCGGACTGGTCGGGCGGCCGCTCGGCGTGGCCGGCGAGGGCGTGATGCTCGAGCGCCACCGCCGCCAGGTCGAGGGCCGCCTCGGCTCGCCGCTCGACCTGCGGCCGGCCGACGCGATCCTCGAGCCGCTGCACCGGGTCAAGAGCCCGGTCGAGCTCGAGCGGATGCGCCACGCCTCGGCGGTCGGGTCGGCCTGGATGCGGGCGATGATGGAGGCGATCGAGCCCGGCCGGACGGAGGCCGAGGTGATCGCCGCCGGGCTGCCGGTGATGCTCCGCGGCGGCGGCTTCCCGGCCGACGTCGTGGCCGGATCGGGCAACCCCTGCAAGCCGCAGGCGCCGCGCGGGATCCCCTCGTTCAACGCGACCCGGCCGCTGGAGCGCGGCGACCTGATCCGGATCGACGGCTTCGGGCCGGTTGGCGGCTACGGCTGCGACCTGGCCCGCTCCTCGTGCGTCGGCGCCGAGCCGACCGACGCCCAGCGGACGGTGCTCGAGCACGCGGTGGCCTTCATCGACACGCTGATCGCGGCGGTCAGGCCGGGCGTCACCCACGAGCAGGTCCACGACCTCGGGACCGCCTGGATGGTCGATCGCGGCTATGCGCCGCACGGCTACTTCGAGGGCTTCTGGCCGGCCTTCGGCCACCAGATCGGCCTGACCACCGAGGGCCCGTTCATCGCCGCCCAGGAGGACGACCCGATCCAGGCCGGCCAGGTGATGGCGCTGGAGATCGTGCTCGGGACGCCGGAGACCGGCGGGATCAGCCACGAGGAGTGCGTGATCGTCACCGAGTCCGGCACCGAGCTGCTGACCGGCGGCTGCCCGCAGCGGTGGTGGTGACGGGCCGCACCGCGAGCGCGAGCAGCGCGGCTACGGCGCCGCGGGCGGGTCGAGCGCCTCGCTGATGGCGGCGGTCAGGCGGTCGACGATCAGCGCGGCCAGCCGCTCGCCCTTGGCCACGCTGGCCCGCGACGCCTCGGCCAGCACGCCGGACGCGGCGACGTGCTCGGGCGGGGTCGGCGTTAGGTCGTAGAACGGCCGGACGGCGGCGCGGTCGTCGGCGATCAGCTCGCGGCGCACCAGGTCGGGCCGCAGCGCCAGCATCAGGCTCGTCTCCATGATCGCCGCGTGCTCGGCCGGCCAGCCGGGGAAGCCCTCGCGCGCGTCCTCGAAGAGGAACGCCATCTCGGCCTCGGAGAAGGCGTTGAAGACCCGCTCGATCAGCATCACGCGGACCGGCCCGCCGCCGTCCGGCCGCTCGAGGTCGCCGGCCTCGCGCGCCAGCTCGATCCCCTCGTGCAGCAGGTTGACGTTCTCGCCGTGCCAGTTGAGGACGGCGATCGAGCGGAAGCCGCCGGCGGCCAGCTGGCCGACGACGTCGCGGACGACCTGGACCAGGGTCCCGGCCCGCAGCGACGTGGTCCCCGGGAACGACGGCCCGCCGCCAGACAGCGGCCGGCTGCGGTTGCCGAAGGCCTGCGGCGGCGGGATCACGACGTGCAGCCGCCGCGCGATCCGCAGCGACAGCTCCAGCGGGATCAGGTGGTCGACCGACAGCGGCAGGTGCGGGCCGTGCTGCTCGGTCGCGCCGACCGACCAGAGCGCGACCGCGCCGGCCCGCGCCGCCGCGTCGACCTCGGGCCAGGTCATCTCGCTCATCAGCGGTCCGTGCATCGGGGCTCCCTCGTGGACGTGGGCCGTCGCGCTCATCGCGGACGCGGTGGGACCGCGGCGGTGATCGCGGCCAGGATCGGGTTCGGGTCGGTGGTCCAGCGGACGACGGCGACGAGGTCGCGATCGGGGTCGCACCAGACCACCTGGTCGCCGGTTCCGTGGGCCGCGAAGCCGCGGACGCCGGAGCCGGGGTAGAAGCCCTGCTCGTCGGCGACGGCGCCGAGCGGGGGCGCGCCGGCGTCGGCCGCCGACCGGCCGGCCTGCGGGTTGCGCCACCACATCAGTCCGTAGGCGTCGCGGACGGCGCACGGCTCCAGCATCAGCGTGCACCAGCGCTCGCTCAGCAGCGCGGCGTCGCCCCAGCGCCCGCCGGCCAGGTGCAGCAGCCCGAAGCGGGCCAGGTCGACGGCGCTCAGCCAGAGCCCGCCGCCCCAGTGGCTGCCGCCGGTGACGACCGGCAGCTCGCGCCCGTCGGCCAGCGTCGTGCGCATCTGGTCCAGGCCCTGCCAGCTCCAGCCGTCGGCGACCCCGATCGGTCCCAGGATCCGCTCGCCGAGGATCTCGGCCCCGCTCGCGCCCCGCAGGTGGGTGAGCGCGAGCGACAGCAGGTTGGTGCGGACGTCGTTGTAGGAGAACCGCGCTCCGGGGCCGTGGGCGGGCTCGTCCGGCGCCTGCCGGCCCTGGGGGTCGGCCCACCACGGGACGTCGAAGAGCGTGCCGCGCCAGTCGCTGGTCTGGGTCAACAGCTGGCGCCAGCTGATCCGGCGGGCCGCCTCGGGGTCGAGCGGGACGCCGCCGGTGACCAGGTCGCCACCGAGCGCGGCGAGCGGCACCCGCTCGACGACGGGCTCGTCGAGGTCGTCGAGCAGCCCGTCGTCGAACGCCAGCCCGGCGACGGTGGCGAGCGCCGACTTGGCGATCGAGAACGCCATCTCGCGGCGCTCGGGGTGGCCCCAGCGCGCGACGGTGCGACCGCCGACGACGACCAGCCCCGACGGTCCGCCGCGGTCGAGCAGCGGGCCCATCACCCGCGGCCACGGCTCCTCCGCGAGCGTGGTGGCCAGCCACCGGTCCATCGCGCGGGGCAGCGCCGGCTCGCTGCCCGTGGCCCGCGCGACGGCCAGCGCCAGCCGCTCGGCGTCGATCCCGGCCTCGGCCGCGGGGAGCAGGGAGAGCGACGGGGCGGCCCTGGCGATTGATGGATCCATATTCCGTACTGTAGTATCCAATCGTGCCGTTTGCTCCCGTCCGTTCCCCGCGCGACGCGGAGGCCCTCCGATGAGCCGACCGCTGCCGCCGTTGCCCGACGTCGAGCCGATGCTGCTCGGCGACGCCTGGGTCGCGCCGCCCGGCCACGAGCGCCTCGAGATCCTCGATCCCGCGTCCGGCGCGCTCCTGACCCACGCGGTCCAGGCGACTGCCGCCGACGTCGACACGGCGGTCGCGGCCGCCGCGCGCGCCCACGACGACGCGCGCTGGCGCGGGTTGCCGCCGGACGAGCGCAGCCGGATCCTGCACCGGATCGCGGAGCTGCTGGAGCAGCAGGTCGAGGAGCTGGCGACCCTCGAGACCCGCGACAACGGCAAGCCGATCGAGCGCTCGCGGGCCGACACGCTGATGAGCGCGCGGACCTTCCGCTACTTCGCCGGCGCCCCGGGGCGGATCACCGGCCAGGTGCTGCCGCTGGACCACGACCTCCACCACGCCTACACGCGCCGCGAGCCGGTGCGGGTGGCGGCGCTGATCCTGCCCTGGAACTTCCCGATCATGGAGGCGGCGTTCAAGCTCGCGCCCGCGCTCGGGGCCGGCTGCGCCGCGATCGTCAAGCCGGCCGAGCAGACGCCGCTGACGGCCCTGCGGCTGGGAGCGATCTGCCTCGAGGCGGGCGTGCCGGAGGGCGTCGTCCAGGTCCTGACCGGCGACGGCCGGGTCGGCGAGGCGCTCGTCGCCCACCCCGACGTGTCGATGGTCTCGTTCACCGGCTCGACCGCGGTCGGCGAGCGGGTGATGGCCCGGGCGGCGCGCGGGACCAAGCGCGTGACCCTCGAGCTCGGTGGCAAGAGCCCGAACGTCGTCTTCGCCGACGCCGACCTCGACGCCGCGGTCACGACCGCGATGCGCGCGTCGTTCGGCCACTCCGGGCAGATGTGCACCGCCGGCAGCCGGCTGCTGGTCCAGCGCTCGATCCTCGACGAGATGACCGAGCGGCTGGTCGACGCGACCCGCGCGGTCCCGCTCGGCAACGGCCTCGACGGCGGGATCTCGGTCGGGCCGCTGGTCTCCGAGGAGCAGCGCGAGCAGGTCCTCGGCTACATCGCCGCGGGGCGCGACGAGGGCGCCCGGATCGCGGTCGGCGGCGGCGTGCCCGACCGTCCCGGGTTCTTCGTCGAGCCGACCCTCTTCACCGGGATGCGCAACGAGATGCGGATCGCGCGCGAGGAGATCTTCGGCCCGGTCGTCGGCGTGATCCCGTTCGAGGACGAGGCCGAGGCGCTGGCGATCGCCAACGACACCACCTACGGGCTGGCGGCCGGCGTCTGGACGCGCGACCTCTCGCGAGCCCACCGGATGGCCGCCGCGCTGCGCGCCGGCACGGTCTGGGTCAACACCTACAACGTCTTCGACCCGGCGCTGCCCTTCGGCGGCGTTCGCGACTCGGGCCTCGGCCGCGATCTGGGCGAGATCGCGCTGCTGTCGTTCACCGAGCCCAAGAGCGTGGTCATCGCGCTCTGACCCCGCCGGCCCCGCGGCAGCGTCCGCCGGCGCCGCCCGTCCCCGACCCGACCACAGGAGCCCCCGCCGTGCCGATCCACACCGTCCTCGGCCCGATCGATCCCGAGGACCTCGGTCCGACCTCGATGCACGAGCACGTCTTCAGCGACCTGCGGGTCTGGGTCAAGGAGACGGGCGGCGAGCCGTGGGAGGGCCCGATCGGCCCCGAGGCCCAGGTCCACCTGCGGTGGAACGGGCTCCACACGCCCGACAACCTGGTGCTCCACGACCCCGACGTCGCGGTCGCCGAGCTGCAGCGGGTCAAGGCGGCGGGCGGCAGGACGATCGTCGACCTGACCGTCACCGGAATGGGGCGCCGGACCGCCGACCTGGTCGAGGTCTCGCGCCGCAGCGGCGTCAACGTCTGCGTCGGCTGCGGCTTCTACGTCGAGGAGCTGCACCCGCCGGAGCTGGCCGCGATGGACGTCGACCAGATCGCCCAGACGATCCTCGACGACCTCCGCGACGGCCTCGACGGCACCGGCGTCAAGCCGGCCCTGATCGGCGAGATCGGGACCAACCACCCGCCGTCGGTCGACGAGTGGCGGGTCGTCCGCGCGGCCGGCCGGGCCGGCGCCGAGTCCGGCGCGGCGGTCAACGTCCACCTCTCGTGGCGCGGCGCCGACGGCCTGCAGGTCGTCGAGGCGCTGACCGAGGAGGGGATGCCGGCCGACCGGATCGTGCTCAGCCACATGGACGAGCGGATCGACCGCGGCTACCACGACGCGGTCGCCCAGACCGGCGCGATCCTCGAGCTGGACACCTTCGGCAGCGAGTTCTTCTACAGCACCGAGAGCCGGGCCCGGAACCCGACCGACGTCGAGCGGCTCGACGCGCTGGAGTACCTGGTGTCCCAGGGCTACGGCGACCAGATCGTGCTCGGCTGCGACGTCTGGGCGCAGTCGAACCTGGTCCGCAACGGCGGCGCCGGCTACGAGCACCTGTTCAAGCGGGTCCAGCCGGCGCTCGGCTGGCGCTGCGGCGCCGACGAGGCGACGATCCGCCAGATCATGGTCGAGACGCCGCGGCGGCTGCTCGACCGGCCGTAGGCGATGGCCGGCGATCCGATCCCGCCCGCCGACGCTCCGGGGGCAAGCGCCTCCGGCGACGGCGGCGACGGCCCGCTGATCTGGTGGAGCGCCGGGCGGCTGCGGGCGGCGATCGCGGCCGGCGACCTGACCGCGGTCGAGGTCGTGACCGCGTTCCTGGAGCGGATCGGCGAGGTCGACGGACGGGTCAACGCGATCCCGACGCTGGTGCCCGAGCGGGCGATCGACGAGGCCCGGGCCGCCGACCGGGCCCGCGGGCGCCGGGCCGGGCCGCCGCCGCTGCTCGACGGCCTGCCGATCGCGGTCAAGGACCTGATGGCGACCGCCGGGATCCGCACCACCCAGGGCTCGCGGATCTACGCCGACGACGTCCCGACCGAGGACAGCCTGCTGGTGCAGCGGCTGCGGGCGGCCGGCGCGATCGTGATCGGCAAGACCAACACGCCGGAGCACGGCGCCGGCTCGCAGACCTACAACGACGTCTTCGGCGCGACCCGCAACCCCTACGACCTGTCGCGGACCGTCGGCGGCAGCAGCGGCGGCGCGGCGGCCGCGGTGGCGGCGGGGATGCTGCCGCTGGCCGACGGCTCCGACCTCGGCGGCAGCGTCCGCAACCCGGCGTCGTACTGCAACGTCGTCGGGCTGCGGCCGTCGGCCGGGCGCGTCGCGTCGGCGAGGCCCGGCAACGCCTGGGACCCGATGTCGCTGCTGGGCCCGATCGCCCGCACGGTCGGCGACTGCGGCCTGCTGCTGGCGGCGATCAGCGGTCGCGACGACCGCTCGCCGATCGCGATCGACGAGGATCCGGCGGCCTTCGCCGACCTGCCGATCGCCGACCTGCGCGGCGTGCGGATCGCCTGGAGCCGGACGGTCGACGGGCTGCCGGTCGACCCGCAGGTGACCGCGGTGCTGGAGGCGCTGCGTCCGGTGCTGGTCGACCTGGGCGCGATCGTCGAGGACGTCGAGCCCGACCTGTCCGGCGCCGACGAGGCGTTCGAGGGCTTCCGCGCGCTGGAGTTCTTCGGCGCCCACCGCCACGAGATCGCGGCTCACCCCGACCTCTTCAAGCCCGACCTGGTCGACGAGATCGAGCGCGGCCGGCGGCTGAGCGCCGAGCAGGTCGTCCGCGCCGGCGAGCTGCGTACCGAGCTCTACCGCCGGACGGCGCGGTTCCTGCAGCGCCACGACCTGCTGGCGCTGCCGACCGTCCAGCTGCCGCCGTTCCCGGTCGAGCAGCGGTGGCCGACCGCGGTGGCCGGCGTCGCGATGGAGCGCTACGTCACCTGGATGCGCTCCTGCACGCGGATCTCGGTGACCGCGCACCCGGCGCTCTCGCTGCCGGCCGGCTTCACGCCCGAGGGGCTGCCCGTCGGGCTGCAGCTGGTCGGGCGGCACCGCGACGAGCGGACCCTGCTCGCGCAGGCCGCCGCGATCGAGGCCGCCACCTGGTTCTCCCGACGCCGGCCGCCGCTGTGACGCGCGCCGGCGGCCACGACCTGCGGCGGGCGGCGCCGCGGCCGTCCGGCCCGGATCCCCGCGACCCCGCCGCCACGAGGAGCAGACCACGATGACCACGCCGCCCACCGGTCCGACGATCGCCGACGCGCCGCCGCCGATCGCCCCCGACGAGTTCCTCGACCGCCGCGAGCGGACCCGGCGCGTGATCGCCGACGCCGGCCTCGACGGCCTGCTGGCGTGGGGCAGCGTCGACTGGTCGTGGGCGGTCCGCTGGCTGGCCGACCACCAGTCCGGCTTCGCGTCGGCCGCGCCGTTCGGCGACAAGGGCTTCTCGGCGCTGGTGCTGCCGGTCGACGGCGACCCGATCCTGGTCCTCGACCAGCGGGTGCCGGCCGCGGATCTGACCGTCGCCGACGCGCGCACGGTCGAGTCGGTGACGGTCGGCGTCGCCCAGGCCCTGCGCGACGCCGGGCTGGCGGGCCGCCGGGTCGGGATCGCGGGCGAGGGGGCGCTGCTGGACCGTCAGCGACGGGCGATCGAGGGTCACCTGGCCGCCGCCGGCGCCGACGCGCTGACGCTGGTGCCGGCCGATCGGATCGTCGAGCCGCTGCACCGGGTCAAGAGCCCGGCCGAGCTGGACCTGCTGCGCCACGCCTCGGCGGTCGGCGGCGCCTGGATCGGGGCGATGGTCGCCGCGGCCGAGCCGGGACGGACCGAGGCCGACCTGGTGGCGCTCGGCCTGCCGGTGCTGCTGGCGGGCGGCGGCTTCCCCGACGACGTCGTGATCGGCTCCGGACTGCCCTGTCGGCCGAACGCGCCGCGCGGGGTCCCGTCCTTCGCCGCCGGCCGCACCCTCGAGCGCGGCGACCTGCTGCGGGTCGACGGCTTCGGCCCGGTCCTCGGCTACTACTGCGACCTGGCGCGCTCGGCCTGCGTCGGGCAGCCGGCGACCGACGCTCAGGCGACCGTCCTGCAGCAGGCCGTCGACCTGATCGACCACCTGATCGCCAGCGTCCGGCCCGGCGTCACCCACGCCCAGGTCCACGACGCGGGCGTCGCCTTCCTGACCGAGCGCGGGCATCCGCCGCACGGCTACTTCGAGGGCTTCGTGCCGATGTTCGGCCACCAGCTCGGGCTGACCACCGAGGGGCCGTTCGTCGCCGCGAGCTCGACCGATCCGATCGCGGCCGGCCAGGTGCTGGCGCTGGAGATCGTGATGGGACCCCGGAGACCGGCGGGATCAGCCACGAGGAGGCGATCATCGTCCACGAGGACCGCAACGAGGTGCTGACCGCGGCCTGTCCCGCGCGGTGGTGGTGAGCAGCGGTCAGAGGCCCAGCAGCCGGGTGGCGTTGCCGCCCGCGATCGCGTCGCGCTCGCCGTCGCCGAGGCCCGGCAGCGCGCCCAGCTCCGCCAGCGTGTCGGCCGGCTCGTACCAGGGGAAATCGGACCCGAGCAGCACCCGCTCGGGTCCGACGGCGCGGATCAGCGCGCTCAGCTCCCGGGGCGTCGGGGCCGCCGGGGCGCCGGCCCAGGCGACGATCTCCGAGAGGTCGAACCAGGCGCTGGGGTGCGCCTCGGCGAACGCGGCGGCGGAGCGCCAGGCCGCGCCGCCGAGGTGGGCCAGGACCAACTGCAGCCGCGGGTGGGCCGCCAGCACGGGGGAGAAGGCCTCGGGCAGCGACCACCCGGCGCCGTGGCGGTCGGGCCCGCAGTGGACGACGACCGGCAGCGAGCGCGCGGCGCAGGCGGCGAGGACGGGCTGCAGCGCCGGGTCGTCGGGGTGCAGCCGGAGGCTGATCGTGTGCAGCTTGAGGCCGCGGGCGCCGTGGTCGTCGGCCAGCTCGGCGACGTGGGCGGCGGCCTCGCGGGCGCCGAGGACGCCGGGGTGGAGGGTCGCGAACGGCAGCAGCTCGCGGTGGCGCGCGCCGACGTCGCAGAGCCAGCGGTTGTAGGCCAGCAGGGCCTCGCGTGCCTCGGCGTGGGGCGGATCCGCCGGCCACCAGCGCTCCCCGCCCGGCGGGAACGGCGCCCCGGGCAGCTCGAACTCACCGAGCACCACGCCGTGTGCGGCCCCGGCGTCCGCCAGCGCCGCGAGCCCGTCGGCGACCGTCCCGGCACGGTCGCTGCGGGCGACGCCGGCGTGCTCGCCGTACTCGACGATCGGGTAGGCGGTGACCACCGCCCGTCCGGCCGCGGCCGTCGGGTACAGGTGCATGTGGCTGTCGATGCGCATCGCGGTGGGCTCCTGGCGGCCGTTCCGTGGCCCACTCGACTTGCCGAGTGAGTCCAATCCTGCTTCTATAGGATCCAATCTAGGGGAAACTGAACACGAGCGGGAGTCACGGGCATGAGCGACAGGACGGACGGTCCAGGCGGGATCGGGCGGCGGGCGTTCCTCGGGCGCGCAGGGGTCGGGCTCGGAGCGCTGGCGCTCCCCGGCTTCCTGGCCGCCTGCGGCGGGGGCGACGGCGAGACGACGACGACGAGCGGCGGATCAGGCGCCTCGAGCGAGTCGCCCGCGATCGAGAAGCTGCTCGCGGCGGTGACCTCGAAGCAGCTGGTGGTGGCCGGCTTCGGCGGCACCACGCAGGAGGTCCGTGGCAAGGTCTTCCTCGAGCCGTTCGCCAAGCGGGTCGGCTTGCGGGTGGTGCAGCCGCTGGTCGACGGACAGCTCGGCGACCAGATGCTGCTGGGCGAGGTCCCGGCCAAGTGGGACATGGCCCACTCCTCCAACTGGATGGTCCTCTACGCCCTGAAGAAGGGCAAGAAGCCGCTGCCGAAGCTCCCGGCCGGGATCCCGCGCGAGGACCTCGTCGCCGCGCCGATCAACGAGTACAGCGTGCAGACCTTCGTCACCGCCTACGTCGCGGGCTCGCTGAAGGGGACCTTCCCGACCGAGCTCTCGTGGGCCGACTTCTACGACACCAAGAAGTTCCCCGGCAAGCGGATCGTCCCGGGCCCGGGGTACTACGAGGGCGTGGCCGAGCCGGCGCTGCTGGCCGACGGCGTCAACCCGGACGAGCTCTACCCGCTGGACCTGGAGCGCGCCGCGCACAAGATCTCGTCGATCTGGGACGACCTGATCTTCTACAACCAGTACCCGCAGATCCAGCAGATGCTGAGCAGCAAGGCGGGGTCGGTCGCCTCCGGTCCCAACGGCATCATCACCGGCCTCCAGAACAAGGGCGTCGACGTGGTGATCAACTGGAAGGCGAACCCGATCACCGCCGCGAACTGCTTCATCATCAACCCCGATGCGCCGAACATGGACGCCGCGGTCGCCTATGCGGGCTGGGTCACCGACCTGAAGCGGCAGGCCGACTTCGCCACCCAGACGCACTACGGGCCCGGGTTCCAGAAGGCCTTCGACATGGTCGCGCCGGACGTCCGGAAGCAGATCCCGACGGCGCCCGAGCACCACCCGGTGCCGACCTCGGAGACCTGGCTCGCGGAGCACTACGACGAGCTGATCAAGTTCAACGAGAAGCTCTTCAACGACAACAAGTAGCGGCGGGCGGCGCGTCGGTCGCGGGCGATCCGCGGCCGGCGCCGGCGTCGGACCCCCGGTCGGCGTGGCACGCGCCACGTCGGCCGCGACCCAGGAGCACCATTGATCATCGACGCCTACAACACGACCCAGGACGTCCGCGGCCGGTCGGACTACCTGACCGGCGCCAAGCCCGGCGACCCGCCGCCGCCGTACGTCCCGTTCGATCCCCGGCGGATCCTCGACCGGATGGACGCGGCCGGCGTCGACATGGCGATGATCTGCTCGCTGGCCCAGCGGATCGAGAACGAGTTCATCGCCGGCCTGGCCGCCGCCCACCCCGATCGGCTGTTCGGCTTCGGCCAGGTCAACCCGGCCGACGACGACGCCGTCGCGACCGTCCACTGGATCGCCGACCACGGGCTGAAGGGGCTGAAGCTCCACCCCTCGATGCACGGCTACCACGTCGCCGACCACGGGCTGCTGGACCCGCTCTTCGCCGCGTGCCGCGAGCGTGGCCTGCTGGTCCTGGTCAACGCGCTCGACGACGCCTTCTGCGCGCCGTTCGCGATCGAGGAGATCGCCAAGGGCTTCCCCGAGGTTCCGACCCTGATCGCCCACATGGGCGCGGTCTGGAACGTGCCGGAGGCGATCATCGTCGCCGAGCGCCACGAGCACATCTACCTGGAGACCTCGTCGACGCTGCTGGCCGACGTCCGCCGCGCCTACGCGCGCCTGGGCCCCTCGAAGATCGTGATGGGCACCGAGTGGCCCGGCCACGACTTCGACCTCGAGCGGATGAAGATCGGCAAGGCGATCGAGGATCCCGCCGACCGCGCGCTGATCGAGGGCGGCAACATGGCGCGGCTGCTCGGCCTCGACGGCTGAGGGCGGGGTGGGCGCGCCGGTCGACGTGGTCGTGGTCGGCCTCGGGCCGGCCGGCACGATCGCCGCGCGGGTGCTCGCCGCGGCGGGTCTGCGGGTGGTCGCGCTGGAGGCGGGGCCCGGCGCCGGCGGCGGCGCGCCCGGGACC
>NZ_AGUD01000295.1 GCF_000240225.1 Patulibacter medicamentivorans | reverse complement strand
GGGCGGCCGGCCGCCGATCGTCGCACCGGTCGAGGTCGCCGAGGCCGTGCCGCCGCCGACGCCGCCGCGCCGCCGTCGCGGCCTGCGCCCGGGACGCCGCTCGCGCGAGCGGCAGTGGCAGCTGGGCCGCGCGCTCGAGCCGCTGCGGTCGACCGTCGACGAGATCGTCGCGCTCGGCGCGGCCAACGGCGACGCCAGCCTGGTGATCGCTCGCGACGGGCAGCTGGCGTTCCTCTTCCTGCTCTCGGACGGCTCCGGCGACGACCTCGAGCTGGCGCGGCTGGCGGCGATCGCGATCCGGGCCCGGGACGGGCGGCTCGGCGGGCTGCCGCCGATCCCCGTGCTCGTGGCCCGCGAGGGCGCCGGCGCCGCGACCGTCCACCCGCCGCACCCCGGCTACCCGGGACTCGACGTCTGGCGCCTGCCGCTCGGCGGGCTCGCGTCGTTCGTCCTCGCGCGCGTTCCCGGCGGCCACCTGGCGCGGGCGCGCGCCGGGCGCGGCTAGCCGAGCGCCGTCGCGGTCCGGACGGCGACGGGAGCCGCCGGTCCGCCGTCGCCGCCTGGACGGGCGTTCGATGCCGCGTGCCGCGCTCCACCCATCCGGCGGGGAGGGTGCGCCGGGCAGTGGCGACCGGTCCCGATCGCGGCGTAGCGTCGCCCCATGAACTCGTTCGCCGAACCGACCGCGGCCGCGCGGTTCGTGGTCGACGACCTCCTGTCGGGACGGTCGCTGGCTCGCTGCGCGACGCTCGAGCAGGCCCGCCGGATCGTGCGGACGATGGCCTTCTGCTGGCCCGGCTCGGAGGACGAAGTGGTGATCCTCCCCGTGACCGCGCCGCTCGCCTAGCGGCCCGCCGAGCGCGTCGGCGGGCGAGCGGGTCAGTCGCCGGCCTCGATCGGGCCCTGGGCGCGGTCGTGGTAGGCCCCGCGCAGGCGGGCGTCGGTGTCGAGGCCGACGCGGTCGGCGCCGAACAGCCGCGCCAGCGGCTCGGCGGCGACCGGCGGCAGCAGCCCCTGCGCCCAGAGGATCGCCCCCAGCCGCTGCGGCACCGCCCGCTCGGCGCACGGCCGCCGGACGACGTCGACGATCGCCGCGGCCACCTCGTCGGGAGCGATCCACGGCAGCCCGCGGGTGGTGGTCGTCCCCTGGGCCAGCTCGGTCTCGACCAGGCCCGGCAGGATCGTGGTGACCGTGACGCCGCTGCCCCGCAGCTCCAGCCGCAGCGAGCGGCCGAGGCCGAGCACGGCGTGCTTGGTCGCCGAGTAGACCGCCTCGCCGCCGACCGGCGAGCGGGCCGCCGCCGAGGCGACGTTGACGACCTGGCCGCGTCCGCGCGGCAGCATCCGCTCGAGCGCGGCGTGGCAGCCGGCGACGACGCCGAGCACGTTGACCTCGACCATCGCGCGGGCGGCCTCGTGGTCCTGGCCGGCGAAGTCGCCGGTGATCAGGACGCCGGCGTTGTTGACCAGCACGTCGAGCGGCCCGAGCGCCCGCTCCGTCCCGCGGACGAACGCGTCGACGCTGGCCGGGTCGCGGACGTCGAGGGCGGTCGCGTGGTGCGGCCCGCCCGGCAGCGCGGCGGCCTCGATCGACGCCAGGTCGCCGTCGAGGTCGGCGATCGCGACCCGGCAGCCCTCGGTCGCCAGCGCCCGCGCCGTGGCCAGGCCGATCCCGCGGGCCCCGCCGGTGATCGCCACGACGAGGCCGGGCAGCTCGCGGCGCGGACCGCGAGCGACGGTGGCGACGGTCGAGAGCAGGCCCATCCCCGCACGGTAGCGCGGCCGCCCGCGGGAACCGCCGATCGCCCGGGGCTATCCTCCCGCGGCATGGGCTGGAGCACGAAGCAGATCCCGTCGCTGCGGGGCCGGCGGGCGCTGGTCACCGGGGCCAACAGCGGGCTCGGGCTGCAGACCGCGCTCGAGCTCGCCCGCGCGGGGGCCCACGTGACCCTGGCCTGCCGCGACGCCGGGCGGGCCGACGGCGCGGTGGCGACGATCCGCGACCAGGTGCCGGACGCGGACCTCGAGGTCCGGGCGCTCGACCTGGCGTCGCTGGCGTCGGTCCGGGCGCTCGCCGAGGCGCTCGACGGGGAGGGCGCGCCGCTCGACCTGCTGATCAACAACGCCGGCGTGATGGCGACCCCCGAGCGGCGGACCGCCGACGGCTTCGAGCAGCAGCTCGGGACCAACCACCTCGGGCACTTCGCGCTCACCGGGCTGCTGCTGGAGCGGCTGAAGGCGGCGCCGGCGCCGCGCGTCGTGACGGTCTCCAGCGGCCTCCACCGGATCGGCAGGATCGACCTCGACGACCTCAACTGGGAGCGCCGCGGCTACAAGCGCTGGGGCGCCTACGGGCAGTCGAAGCTGGCCAACCTGCTGTTCGCCCGCGAGCTGCAGCGGCGTGCCGACGCCGGCGACCTGGCGCTCCGCAGCGCCGCGGCCCACCCCGGCTACTCGGCGACCCACCTGCAGACCGCGGGACCGGGGCAGGGCGGCGGCGTCGGCGACCGCCTGAACGCGCTGGTCGGGCGCGTCGGCAACGTGCTGCTGGCCACCAGCGACGCCTACGGCGCGCAGCCGACGCTCTACGCCGCGACCCATCCGGAGGTCTCCGGCGGCGCCTACGTCGGGCCGACGCGGCTGGGCCAGAACCGCGGTCCGATCGGCGAGGTGCCGTCGACCCGGGCCGGGCACGACCGCGAGGTCGCCCGCCGGCTCTGGGAGCGCTCCGAGCAGCTGACCGGGGTCGCCTTCGGGCTGCCGGCGGCCGAGCCGGTCGCCGGCTGAGCGCCCGCTCGCCTCAGGCGCGCCGCTCGGCGACCTCGAGCAGCGCGTCGACCGTGTCGGCGCCGGCGATCCCGTCGGTCGGCAGGCCGTGGTCGTGCTGGAAGCGGCGGACCGCGTCGACGGTGACCGGGCGCCAGCGGCCGGTGATCCCGGCCTCGCCGAGGTAGCCGGTCCGCACCAGCAGCTCCTGGACGTCGCGGGCCTGCGCGGCCGGCGTGACCGCCGCCGCGGCGTCCGGGACCAGCAGCAGGCGCGCGACCTCGCGCAGCCGCAGCCCCGGAGCACGGCGCGAGGGGCGGGGTGCGGCGGTGACGGGGGCGGTGAGGGTGGACATGGCGGCGGGCTCCGGTTCGGTGTCTGCAACCACGGTTGCAGCGGCGGCCTCCACCGACATCGGTCGCGCGACGGATCCCGGGCTCAGGCCTGCGACGGATGCGCGTGGGGCCGTCACCCGCGACGATGGCCCGATGGCAGATCCGGTCACCCGACCCGTCGCCGAGCCGGCGCCGGTCGCGCTCGACACGCCCCGGTGGCTGGTCTCGCTGTGGACCTACGGCCCGTCGGCCCTGCCGCTGCTGATCGGCGCCATCGCCCTGCTCTCGATGGCGCCCGGCGACTCGCTGACGTGGTGGCTGATGGCGGCGGTCGCGACGGCGGTCGCGCTGGCGATCCGCCTGCGCTGGCCGTTCGCCGCCTGGACGCTGTCGCAGGTCGTCGTGCTGTCCGGGGTCGTGCCGGACAACAGCGGCGCCTACCTGCTGCTGCTGATGGTGCCGGTGCTGCCGCTGGCCGCGCTCTCGGCTGCCTGGCCGGCCCGACGCTCGGTGCCGGCGGCGATCGCGACGATGCTGGTGCTGGCGCTCGTCGCCCAGCAGGTCAGCGGCGTCGGCGGGGGCGGGACCGACCGGACCGCGATCAACCTGGCGCTGGCGCTGGCGCTGCCCGGGATGGCCTCGATCGCGGCCTGGCTGGTCGGCTACTCGCTCCACACCCGCCGCCGCTACAGCGACGCGCTGCTGGAGCGGGCCCTGTGGCTGGAGCGCGAGCGCGACGCCCAGTCGGCCCGCGCCGTCGCCGAGGAGCGGACCCGGATCGCCCGCGAGCTGCACGACGTGGTCAGCCACAACGTCGCGGTGATGGTGGTCCAGGCGTCGGCCGCCGACGCCGTCTGGGAGACCGCGCCCGACCGCGCCCGCAACGCCCTGCGCGCGGTCGAGGAGACCGGCCGCTCGGCGATGCGCGAGCTGCGCACGATGCTGCAGGCGATGCGGGGCGAGGACGACGAGGCGGCTGGCGCCCAGCGGCGGGCGCAGCAGGGCCTGGGCCGGCTCGGCGAGCTGGTCGAGCACGTGCGGGCGGCCGGGCTCGACGTCCAGCTCGACGTCTCGGGAGACCTGTCGCGGCTCGGGCCCGCGGTCGACGTGTCGCTGCTGCGGGTGGCGCAGGAGGCGCTGACCAACGTCCTGCGGCACGCCCGGGCGACCCACGCCGAGGTCCGGGTCGCGGTCGCCGACGAGCGGGTCGCGCTGCGGGTGCTCGACGACGGGGTCGGGCTCGCGGCGACCCGCGACGAGCACGACCCGCTCGACCCGGAGCGCCGCGGCGGGCAGGGGATCCTCGGGATGCGGGAGCGGGTCGCGGTGCTCGGGGGCACGCTGACCCTCGGCCCGGGACCGGCCGGCGGCACCGCGGTCGAGGTCCTGGTCCCCCTGCGGCCGGCGCCCGATCCGGTCCCGTCCCCGGCCGCCCCGGCGACCTGACGCCG
The DNA here is from genome assembly GCF_000240225.1 of Patulibacter medicamentivorans. Taxonomy (GTDB): domain Bacteria; phylum Actinomycetota; class Thermoleophilia; order Solirubrobacterales; family Solirubrobacteraceae; genus Patulibacter; species Patulibacter medicamentivorans. Next base: position 74,889 of record NZ_AGUD01000295.1, on the reverse strand, counting down.
CGGCCTCCGTCAGGATGGGCGCGATGGCGATCCGGGTCCTGCTCGTCGACGACCAGGCGCTGCTGCGCTCCGGGTTCCGCATGATCCTCGAGGCCGCCGGCGGCATCGAGGTCGTGGGCGAGGCCGACGACGGCGCCACCGGCGCCGAGGCCGCGCGGCTGAAGCGCCCGGACGTCGTGCTGATGGACATCCGGATGGGCGACGTCGACGGGATCGAGGCGACGCGGCGGATCGTGGCCGCGGACGCCGGCAAGGTCGTGGTGCTGACGACCTTCGACCTCGACGAGTACGTCTACGCGGCGCTGCGCGCCGGGGCGTCGGGCTTCCTGCTCAAGGACACGCGCCCGGCGGACCTGGTCGAGGCGGTGCGGGTGGTCGCCGGCGGCGACGCGCTGCTCGCCCCGCGGATCACCAAGCGGCTGCTGGAGCGGTTCGGGACCGACCTCGCCGCCGCTCCGACCCAGGACGCGGCGGTGGCGGAGCTGACCGACCGCGAGCGCGAGGTCCTGCGGCTGATCGCCGGCGGTCACTCGAACCTCGAGATCGCCGAGCTGCTGGTGCTGACCGAGGCGACGGTCAAGACCCACGTCTCGAACGTCCTGCGCAAGCTCGGCGTCCGCGACCGCGTCCAGGCCGTCGTCTGGGCGTACGAGCACGGGGTCGTCCGCCCCGGCGAGCAGGGGGAGCGGTGATGTCCCGCCGACGGCCGCTGGTGCTGCTGACGATCGCGCTGGTGCTGGCGGCGGGCGGGACGACGGCGCTGCTGCTGCGCGACGACGACGACGGCGGATCCGCGAGGACGACCGCGACGGCCCAGGGCGCGCGCACGCTCGCCGAGCTGCGGCCGGAGCGGATCATCGCGCGGGTCGAGCAGATCCGCGGGCTGCGGTTGAAGCGGCGTCCGCGGTTCCGGGTCGTCGACAGCGGCCAGGTCGCGCGCCTGATCCGTCGCCAGGAGCGCCAGGACGGCGGCGCCGGCAGCAGTCGCGAGGATCGCGTCAACGTCGCGATGTTGAAGCTGATCGGCCTGCTGCGGCCGGACGCCGACCTGCGCCGGATCCAGACGACGCTGGCGGAGGACGGGTTCCTGGGCTTCTACGACGGCGACCGCAACGAGATGGTGATCATCAAGCGCGGGCCGCGGCTGCCGGTCAGCGCCGAGTCGACGATCGCCCACGAGCTGGTCCACGCGATCGACGACCAGCACTTCGGGATCTTCCGGCGGGCCCAGCGGCTGGCGCGCCGCGGCGACGAGGACGCGCAGCTGGCCTACACGTCGGTGGTCGAGGGCAACGCGGAGGCGGTCGCCACGGCCTACGTCAGCCGCTACCACGTGCCGTCCGAGGATCCGGGAGACGCTCAGCAGGCGAAGCGGCTGGAGCGCCAGCTGCCGTTCGGGCTGCTGCTGTCGCTCGGCTTCCCGTACGCCTTCGGCGAGTCGTTCGTGGGCGCGCTCGGCGCGCCCGGCGACAGCCCGCGCCTGGCCCGCGCCCTGACCGACCGTCGGCCCCGCAGCAGCAGCGAGATCCTCGATCCGCTGCGCTACGCGGCCCGCGCCGGGACCGCGTCGGTGCGGGTCGACGCGGAGCGGCTGCTGGGGCCGCGCTGGGTGCCGCTGCAGCCCGCCGACGTGCTGTCGGCCGTCGATCTGCTGAGCCTGCTCGCGACCCGCGAGCGGGACGCGGCCGCGGCGGTGCCGCTGGCGATGGCCTGGCGCGGGGGCCGCTACGCGTACCTGCGCGAGCGGTCGGCCGACGGCAGGGGCTGCGCGGCGCCCTGCACCTCGCGCGATGCCTTCGTCGGCGCCGTGCGCCTGAACAGCGCGGCCAACGCCCGCAAGGCCGCGTCGATCTTCGGGCAGACCGTCGAACGGCGCCGCGGCCGGCGCGTTGGGCCGGATGCCTGGCAGGTCGCCGGCGGCGCGGTTGCGGTCCGGACGAGCGGAGCGCAGACCACGTTCGCCTACGCGCCGACCGCGGGGCTGGCGGTGCGGCTGGCCGAGCGCGCCGCGCGCTCGCGCCCGGCGCCGCCCCTGCGGCCGTACCCGACGGCCGACAGCGGCACCCCGGCGCGCTGAGCCGACGTCAGCGCAGCCGGGTCCAGTACAGCTCGCAGCGCAGCCGCAGCTCGACGCTGCCGCGGTCGGCCATCGCCGCGCGGGTGCGCTCCAGCACCGCCTGGCGCTGCTCGTCCGGCAGCGACGCGATCCAGCTGTAGGACGCGATCTGGGCCACCGCGCCCTCGATGTCGAGTCGCTGGACGTGGTCGACGCTGTCGTGCTCGACCGGGCCGAACCGCTCCAGCCGCGCGAGCGCCGCCGACCAGCGCTCGTGGTCGCCGCCGGGAAAGGTCCGGTGCGACGGCAGGTGCTCGCCGAGCACGCCGCCGAGCAGGTCTTCGAGCCGCCCGTCGCCGATCCCGCGGTTCCAGAGCACGCCGAGCCCGCCGCCGGGACGCAGCACCCGGGCGATCTCGCGGCCGGCGACGGGGACGTCGAACCAGTGGAAGGCCTGGGCGACGAGGACCGCGTCGACGCTGGCGTCGCCGAGCGGGATCTGCTCGGCGGTCCCGTCGAGCACGGTCGCGTCGGGCGAGCCCGCGACCAACGGCGCCCGCATCCCGGCCGACGGCTCGACCGCGACCACGTGCGCGACCCGCCCGGTCAGCTCGCGGGTCAGCTTGCCGGTGCCGGCGGCGAGGTCGCAGACGGTCGCGCCGGCGGACAGCCCGAGCCCGTCGAGCAGCCGCTCGACGGCCGCCGGCGGGTAGCCGGGACGGCCCAGCTCGTAGCGGTCGGCGGCGTCGGCGAAGCCGCGTTCGGCGAGCGGGTCGACGGGCATCGCACGAGGGTACGCGGCCCGGCCCGGCGGCCCGCGGCGATCGCGTGAACGGCGCGCGCCGGGGCCCGGCATCCGTCGCGCGGAGGAGCGTCCGGGCGGTCGCCTCCGCCGCGCGACCGATGGCGGTCGGCCCGTCCGCCCGATGCCGGTCGAGGGCGCCGGAACCAGGATGGCGTCCATGAGCGAGCCCCGTCCCGTCCTCCAGACCCACGGCCTGCGCAAGCGCTACGGCGACCGCGAGGTGGTGCGCGGGGTCGACCTGCAGGTCCCGCGCGGGGTCGCGTTCGGCTTCCTCGGCCCCAACGGCGCCGGCAAGACGACCGTGATCCGGATGCTGCTGGGGCTGACCGCCGCCGACGCCGGCACGATGCAGCTGCTCGGCCACGACCTGCCCGGGGACCGCCGCGAGGCGCTGCGGCGGGTCGGGGCGATCGTCGAGGAGCCGCGCTTCCACGCCCGGATGAGCGGCCGCGAGAACCTCTGGATCCATGCCGCCGTGCTCGATCGCGCGGCCGAGCAGCGGATCCCGGCGGCGCTCGAGCGGGTCGGCCTGGCGGACCGCGCCGACGACCGCGTCGGCGGCTACTCGCTGGGGATGCGCCAGCGGCTCGGGATCGCCCGCTGCCTGCTCTGCGACCCCGAGCTGCTGATCCTCGACGAGCCGGCCAACGGGCTCGACCCGGCGGGCATCCGCGAGCTGCGGGCGCTGGTCCGGTCGCTGGTCGCGGAGGGCCGGACGGTCTTCCTCTCCTCGCACCTGCTGGACGAGGTCGAGAAGACCTGCGACATGGCCGCGGTGATCCGCGATGGCCGGATCGTCGCCCAGGGATCGCTCGACGAGCTGGCCGCCTCGCGCGAGCCGCGGATCGAGCTGAAGCTGGCGCGCGCCGGCGAGGCCGCGACGCTGCTGGCGGCCCGCCCCGACGTCCAGGGCACCAGCGCCGGCGCCGACGACCGGCTGACCGTCCGCCTGCGCGTCACGACGATCTCCGGCGAGCACCAGATCACCGGCGAGCTGGTCCGCCACCTGGTGGCGCACGGCTTCGCGCCCTACGGGGTCTCCAGCTCGACCGAGCGCCTGGAGGACCGGGTGCTCGAGCTGCTGTCCCGCAGCGACGACGAGGCCGTGGACCGGACCACCGAAGCCCCGACCCTCGTGGAGGCCTGACCGATGTCGCGCATGATCCTCGCGGAGCTGCTGCGGCTCCGCCGCACCCGGGCCGTCTGGGGCGCGGCGCTCTTCACCGTCGTCGTGGTCCCGGTCGGGACGCTGATGCTCAACCTGGTCTCCAGCGCGACCCGGATCGGCGGGATCGACGCGGCCGACATCACGATCGCGCTGGTCCTCGGTCCGGGCCTCGTCGGTCCGGCGATGGTCGGCGTCACCGCCGGCATCGCCGACCGCACCGCGGGCGTCTTCTCGACCCTCGCCGCCACCGGCCGGCCGCGGGCGTCGCTGTTCTGGGTGCGGATGCCGGCGGTCGTGGCGGTGGTGGTGCCGCTGGCGCTCGCGTCGTGGGCGGTCCCGTGCCTGCTCTGCGCCGCGATCCGCGACGGCGGCAGCGACCCGATGACCTGGTCGTGGGCGATCGACCAGCTGCCCGCGGTGCTGGTGACCGACGTGGTGATCGCGCTCACCGCGCTCGGGCTCGGCTCGGCCGGGCTCGGCGGCGCGCCGGTGATCGGCGGCGTGCTCGCCCTGACGCTCGGGGTGGTGCCGATCGCCGGCTCGCTGACCACGACCCCCGACTGGTTCCTGGCGCTGCTGCCGCCGGTCTCGGTGACCGAGCTGGTCGGCGGCGCGTCGCTGGCCGAGAAGATGGGCGACAGCCTCGCGCTGCCGGCGGCGATGGCGGTCGGCGGGCTCGCCGCCTGGCTGGTCGGGTCGATCGCCTACGGCCGCCACCGGACCGTCCACGCCGACGCCTGACCGGCGGCGCGGCCGGCCGGCGCTCCCAGCTGGCCGCGGCCGCCGGCGCCGTGCGACCATCCTCCGATGGGCGGACTCGGCGAGCTGCGGCGCACCTACGACGGCACCCCGCTTGAACGCGGCGACCTGCACCCCGACCCGATGGTGCAGGTCGCCCACTGGGTGGCGGAAGCGCGCGACGCGCTCGACGACACGACCGAGGTCAACGCGGTCGCGCTCGCGACCGCCGACGCCGAGGGCCGGCCGTCGGTGCGGATGGTGCTGCTGAAGGACCTCGACGCCCGCGGGCTGACCTTCTACACCAACCTGGCCTCGCGCAAGGGCCACGAGCTGCGCCAGAACCCGTACGCGGCGCTGTGCCTGCACTGGACGTCGCTCTTCCGCCAGATCCGGGTCTCGGGGCCGTGCGCCGAGGTCGGCCGGGAGGAGGCGGCCGCCTACTTCGCGACCCGGCCGGCGGGCAGCAAGCGCGGCGCCTGGGCCTCGCACCAGAGCGCGCCGATCGAGGATCGCGCGGCGCTCGAGGCGCGGATGGCGCACGCGGTCGAGCGGTTCCCCGACGACGGCGACGTGCCGCTGCCGCCGCACTGGGGCGGCTTCCGCGTCACGCCGGTCGAGGTCGAGCTGTGGCAGGGGCGGCCCGACCGGATGCACGACCGCTTCCGCTACCGGCGCGACGACGCCGGGGCCTGGGTCGTGGAGCGCCTGCAGCCCTGACCGACGGCGCGCGGGGGCCGCATCGCCTGCTCCGATCGGGCGATCGGCGCGGGGCCCGGCGGGTGTCACCGGTTGTTCATTTGCGGTCGTCCGGCCGACGCGCAAGACTCAACGAGTCCCCCGATCGCGGACGGTCAAGCGCCCCAGCGTGGCGTCGGCCCCCGCGGTCCGTTGAAGCGCCCGAGTGCGCAACGACCCGACGGAGCCGACTGCCGTGCACGACGCCGAGGCCCTGCCCGTTCCGACCCACGAGCCCGCCGCGGGCGAGGACCGGGCGCGCGCGGCGCCGGGAGGTCCGCGAGGCTCGCGGGACCCGGCCGCCGGCGAGCCGCTGAACGGCCTCGGCGCGGTCGAGGACCCGGTCGCCGCCCTGCACGCCCCGCTCCCGGCCGACCCGCACGACGCCCTCGTCGCCGTCCGCCGGAGGACCCGCGCGCTCGTCGCCGGCCTGACGGTCGAGCAGCTGGAGCGCCAGGTCTCGCCGCTGATGAGCCCGCTGGTGTGGGATCTCGCCCACATCGCCGCCTACGAGGACCTCTGGCTCGTCCACCGTCACGGCCAGCGGCCGCTGCTGCACCCGGAGCTGGCCGCGGTCTACGACGCCTTCGAGACCCCGCGCACCGTCCGCGGCGACATCGAGCTGCTCGACGTGGCCGCCGCCTGGGAGTACCTGGCCGAGGTCCGGTCGCGGGTCGAGCAGGTCGTGGCCGAGCGCGGGGTCGATCCGGAGCTGCACGAGATGGTGCTCCAGCACGAGATGCAGCACACGGAGACGATGCTCCAGGCGATGCGGCTGGGGGCGCTGGCGCCGTGGCTGGACGCGCTTCCCGGCGACGGCGACGCCTCCGCCACCGGCGTCGAGCTGCTCGACCTGCCCGGCGGCAGCGGGCTCCTCGGGGCTCCCGCCGGGGTCTTCAGCTACGACAACGAGCGCCCGCGGCACGAGCGGGCGCTCGCCGCGTTCCGGATCGCCCGGCGCCCGCTGACCGTCGCGCTGTGGCGCTCCTTCGCCGCCGAGGCCGACGGCGATCGCCGCTGGTGGAGCGACGAGGGCTGGGCGTGGCGCGCCCGTCGCGACGGACCCGCGGGCCCGCCGCCCGATGCCCGCGACGCCGACGTCGCCTGCCACCTGAGCTGGTTCGAGGCGCAGGCGCTGGCCGCCTGGCAGGGGCTGCGGCTGCCCTCGGAGCACGAGTGGGAGCACGCCGCGGCCAGCGGCGTCCTCGACGACGTCGGCCGGGTCTGGGAGTGGACCGCGACGACGTTCGCCGGCTATCCCGGCTTCGAGGCCCACCCCTACAGGGAGTACTCCGAGGTCTTCTTTGACCGCGGCTACCGCGTCCTGCGCGGCGGATCGTTCGCCGCCCACCCGCGGGTGGCGACGACGACCTTCCGCAACTGGGACCTGCCCGAGCGGCAACAGATCTTCGCGGGCGTCCGCCTGGCCGGGGACGCGGCATGAGCGACTGGACGGAGACCCGGGTCCAGGGCCCGGACGCGATCGGCCGGGACGGCACGGGCGATCGGCCCTGCTCGGCCGCGGCGCTCGGTGCCCCGCCGACCGTCGCCGACCTGGTCCGCGTCGTCGTCGCCGACGCCGACGCGGCGCCGCGGACGCTGGCCGACGACGTCTACGACGGGCTCACGCAGCCGTTCAAGGAGCTGCCGCCGAAGCACCTCTACGACGACCACGGATCGGAGCTGTTCGCGGCGATCTGCGAGCTGCCGGAGTACTACCCGACCCGCACCGAGCGGGCGATCCTCGTCGCGCGGTCGGCCGAGATCGCCGAGCGGACCGGGGCCGTCGAGCTGGTCGAGCTGGGCTCCGGGTACGCGACCAAGACCCGGGTCCTGCTCGACGCCCTGCACGCCGCGGGGACGCTCCGCCGCTACGTGCCGCTCGACGTCAGCGAGCCGACCGTCCACCACGCCGGGCGCGAGGTCGCGGCCGCCTACGGCATCCCCGTCCACGGGATCGTCGGCGACTTCGAGCGCGACCTCGACCTGGTGCCCGACCCGGCCGGCGCGCGGATCCTCGCGATCCTCGGCGGCACGATCGGCAACCTGCCGCCGGGCGGCCGCCGCCACTTCCTGCGTCGGCTGGCGACCCTGCTCGACGACGAGGGCTGGCTGCTGCTCGGGATCGACCTGGTCAAGGATCCGGCGGTGATCGAGCTGGCCTACAACGACGCCGCGGGCGTCACCAGCGCCTTCAACCGCAACGTGCTGACGGTGATCAACCGCGAGCTCGACGCGGACTTCGCGGTCGACGACTACGAGCACGTCGCCTTCTTCGACCGCCGCAACGAGTGGATCGACATCCGGCTGCGAGCGCCGCGGGCCCACGCGGTCCGGATCGGCGCGCTCGACCTGGAGGTCCCGTTCGCCGCCGGGGAGGACCTGCGGACCGAGATCTCCAGCAAGTTCACCCCGCAGCGGCTGCGCGCCGACCTGGCCGCCTCGGGCCTGACGCTCGACCGGCTGCTGACCGACGAGGAAGGGCGGTTCGGGCTCGCGCTGGCGCGGGCGGCGTGAGCGGGGGTGCATCCGATCGGCGGTGGCCGTCGTTCCCTGGGGTGAGAGAACGCCGCTGCCCCGAGAGGAACGCTCCGTGACGACCCCTGCACCACAGCCCGAGACCGCGCCGCCCGACTCCCGCCGCGGCTTCCTGCGCGTCGCCGGGGCGGGCGGCGTCGCCGCCGCCGCCCTGCTGCTGGCCGCCTGCGGCGACGACGACGGCGCGTCGTCGACCGCGTCGACCGCGACCGCCGGATCGTCCGCCGACGCCGGGTCCGCCGACGGGGACCTGAAGATCCTCAACTACGCGCTCACGCTGGAGCACCTGGAAGCCGACTTCTACGCCGCGGTCGTCGACGCCGGCGTCCTCGAGGGCGCCGAGCAGGAGATCGCCAAGCGCTTCGGCGAGTCGGAGCGCCAGCACGTCGAGGCGCTGATCGCCACCGTCAAGAAGCTCGGCGGCACGCCGGTCGAGCGGCCGAAGTCGACGTTCCCCGTCGAGGAGCGCAAGGCCGTGCTCGAGCTGGCCGCCACCGTCGAGAACCTCGGCGCCGCCGCCTACCTGGGGAAGGCGGGCGAGATCCAGAGCCCCGAGGTGCTCGCCGCCGCGCTCAGCATCCACTCGGTCGAGGCCCGCCACGCGGCGGCGCTCAACCACCTGCTGGGCAAGCCGTCGACCCCCGACGGCGCGTTCGCCAAGGCCGCCGACGAGCGGACCGTCCTGGCCGCCGTCAAGCCCTTCCTCGTCGCCTGAGAGCCGGAGCCATGAGCCACCAGATCACCAACCCCGACGTCCCGCTCGACGCGATCGAGGTCCGCGGCGACACCCGCCAGGCGTTCCTGCTGAAGGCGACCCTGGCCACCGGCGCGCTCTACGGCGCCGGGCTGGTCGGCCCGACGGTCCGCCGGGCGCTCGCCGCCGGCGAGATGGGCGACGTCGACATCCTCAACTTCGCCCTCACGCTGGAGTTCCTGGAAGCGGACTTCTACCGCGTCGGCCGCAAGCTCTCGCTGAGCGACGAGGTCGCCGCGGCGGCCAAGCGCTTCGGTCGCGAGGAGGCCGAGCACGTGACGGCGCTGAAGGCCACGATCGAGAAGCTCGGCGGCACGCCGGTCGCGTCGCCGCGGTTCTCGTTCCCGCTCCGGGACGAGGCGAGCTTCCTGAAGCTGGCCTCGAAGCTCGAGGACACCGGCGTCAGCGCGTACAACGGGGCCGCGCCGGCGATCGAGAGCAAGGAGGTCCTCGGGGCCGCCGGCTCGATCGTCCAGGTCGAGGCCCGCCACGCGGCCGTGATCCGGCTGCTGCGCGGCAAGGACCCGGCGCCCCAGGCGTTCGACGTCGCCAGCCGGAAGGACGTCGTGGTCAAGGCGATCACGCCGCTGATCCGCGCGGGGGCGTAGGGTCGGCCCCGGATGGTCGCCCCGCGGGATCCCGCCGCAGCGGTCGCGGACGCGGCGCTCCTGGAGCGCGTGAGCGCGATGGACGCGGACGCGTTCGAGGTCTTCTACGACCGCCACGCGGCGGCGGCCTACGCGCTCGCCCACCGGATCGTCGGCGCCCGGCCGGCGGCCGACGACGTCTGCCAGGAGGCCTTCCTCGCGGTCTGGCGCTCGGCGGGAGCCTACGACCGGCGGCTCGGCAGCGCGCGCTCGTGGGTCCTCACGATCGTGCGCAACCGGGCGATCGACCACCTGCGTCGGGTGACGCGGACCAAGGAGCGGGAGATGCACGACGATGCCCTCGACCAGCGTCATCCCGCGCCGCCGGGGCAGGGCACCGAGGCCACCGCGCTGCGGCGGGCCGCTGACGCCGAGACCCGCGAGGTGCTCGACGAGCTGAACGCCGACCAGCGGCGGGTCATCGAGCTGTCGTTCTACTCCGGCTACTCCCAGAGCGAGATCGCCGGGATGCTGGAGCTGCCGCTGGGGACCGTCAAGGCGCGGATGAACCGCGGGCTGACGAGGATGCGCAACGCGCTGGCCGCGGGGGGACCGTCGTGAGCTGCCGCGAGCCGCAGCTGGCCGAGCTGCTGGGACCGTTCGCGCTCGGGGCCTGCGACGACGACGAGGCCGCGCGGGTCCGTGCCCACCTGCCCGAGTGCGCGGACTGCCGGCGGCGGCTCGAGGAGCTGGAGCCGGTGCGGCTGGCGCTGCTCGAGGACGTCCCGCCCGTGCGGCCGAGCCCTGCGGTCAGGGCCACGCTGATGGCGCAGGTGCGCGAGGAGTCGGACCTGTTCCAGGCGGCTGCCGCACCCGGCGCGCCGCCGTCCGCCGCGCCCGGCCCGACCCGCGGCCGCTCGCCCCGGAACGGACGGCGGTGGCTGGACCGGGCCCGCCGGCCCCGTGCGCTGGCCGTGCTGGCGGCGGCCCTGGCCGCCCTGGTCGTCGCCGGGATCGCGATCGGCGGGGGGTCCGGTCCGGCACCGCGGTCGATCGGGTTCGCGGTCGACCGGCGACTGGCGCCGCGGGGCAGCGCGCAGCTGGTGGTCGACGGGGGCCGCGGGCGGATCGAGGTCGCGGGCCTGCCGGCGCCGGCCGCCGGTCGCCGCTACCAGGTATGGGTGGCGCGCGGGAGCGGCAGGCCGCGCCCGACGTCCGCCCTCTTCGACGTCGACGGCCGGGGGGACGGCGCCGTCGACGTGCCCGGGTCCGTCGCGGACTACGACCAGGTGCTGGTCACCGACGAGCCCGCCGAGGGCTCGCGGACGCCGACCGGGGCGGTCGTGGTCCGCGGGCGGGCCTGATTCCGGCGATCGACGGCGCGATCGGTCCTGCCGCGGGGTGGGGCGGGCCGATCGCGCCGGGCTCAGCCGCGCCCGTGCGCGGCGCACCAGGCGTCTCGCGCCGCGGAGCCCGAGCTGCCGAGCAGGGCGCGGAGGATCACGCCCTGGGTCTCGGCGTAGGTCTCGATCCGCGCCGCGACCCGCGCCCGCTCGGCCGGGCCGCGCGCCAGCGACAGCGCCTCGGCGTTGCGCCAGACGACCTCGCGCCAGGTCTGGAGCAGCGCCGCCGCCGCGGCGTCGTCGAGCGGCCCGGCGTCGAGGTCGTCCGCGGTCGGGTCGAAGCGGGCGGCGATCTCGCGCAGGACCGGCACGTAGAGCGCCGCCAGCCGCCGGTTGAAGACGTCGTGGTCGGGCTTGTGGGAGCGGCCGTCGGGCGCGGTCAGCCCGATCCCCGCCAGCACGAACGGCATGTCGCGGTTGATGTGGGCGTTCATCGACAGCACGAAGTCGCCGAGCCCCGAGACGCTGCGGTCGTCGGCGGCCGCGAAGGCGATCCGCCAGGCTCGCGGCACGCGATCGCGGTGCCCCTCGTGCCAGTTGGCGTAGGTCCGGAAGTACCGCTGGGCGAAGACCGCGTCCTGGTGGTTGATCCAGCGCCGGTCGGCGTACGCGCCGGCCCGGACCGCGCGCCGGACCTCCTCGGTGACGCGCAGGTAGGCGAGCGCGAAGACCGCGTCGTGGTCGCAGCGACGGCCGAGCGCGTCGAGCCGCCGGCGCATCGTCGCGATCGTCGCCTCGATGCAGCGGTCGCTGCCGTCGGCGCAGGCGCTCTCGGTCGAGGGGCGGTAGGGAACGGGCCGCGAGGGCAGCAACCACGACCAGTCGAGGTAGAGCGGCGGCGTGCCGGGGGCCAGGAGCCGCGGCAGCGCGGCCCGCGCCGTGGCCGCGGCGGCGGGCGCCGGGACCGGGCGGAGCAGGACCGCAAGCCCCAGCAGCAGCGCGACGAGCAGGACGGGGACGGCGCGTCCGAGCGCGGGGACGTGGCGCATCGGCGCCCCATCGTACGTCCGCCGTTCGCGACCGGTCGCACGATCGCCGTGGCAGGGGGTTGACGGCGCGGCGAGCGGCCGGGACGCTGGACGGGTCCGCTCGAACATCCACCAAGGACCCTCGCGATGAGCACCTCCCTCGACGGCCGCCCGGCCGAGCTGCTGACCGGCGTCAACTTCGCCACCGTCGTCACCCAGGATCCCGACGGCCGGCCCCACGCCTCGGTCGCCTGGGTCCACACCGACGGCACGTCGGTGCTGCTGAACTCGGCCGAGGGGCGCCGCTGGCCGCGGCAGCTGCGCGATCGGGGCGAGGCGCTGGTGGTCGTCCGCAGCGAGGAGAACCCCTACGAGTACGTCGAGATCCGCGCGCGTCTGGTCGAGGACACCCACGAGGGCGCCAGGGAGCAGATCGACGAGCTGTCGCACAAGTACCTCGGGAAGGACTACCCGTTCCTGCAGCCGGGCGAGCAGCGGATCCGCTTCGGGCTCGCTCCGACCGAGGTCGCGCACCGCGGCGGCTGAGGCGCCGCCGCGACGCGCGCCGGCGGCCGCGACGCACGGTCGCGGCCGCCGGTCGTGGGGACGGCGCTACTGGCGGCCGGTGTCCCTGCGGTAGGCCCGCGCGGCCAGGCTGCCGAGGACGACCGTCCAGACGCCGAGCACGATCCATCCGTGGGCGGGCCAGCCGTCGCCGCCGATGCCGACGTGCCCGGCCTGGACGAGCCAGTACGAGGGCAGCTGCTCGCCGATGTCGTGCAGGAACGACCCCTTGTCGAGCGGGAACCAGATGCCGCTGACGATCCCCAGGAGGCCGACGCCGCCGCCCATCGCGGGTCCGATCGAGTCGGTCGAGAGCAGGTGGCCGATCAGGATCCCGAGCGCGGCGAAGGGGATCAGGCCGATCAGGATCAGGACGCTCATCTCGATCCAGCGCCCGGCGTCCAGTCGGACGCCGAGGATCGCGCCGGCGACGTACATCGTGACCAGCGCCAGCAGCGCGGTGGCGTAGGCGGTGGCGATCTTGGTCGCCAGGTACGAGCGGCTGGAGAGCGGGGTGATCCGCAGCTGGCGATTCCAGCCGACGGCCCGCTCGCCGGAGATCCGGGCGCCGGTCGAGAGCATCGACATCATCGTGCCCCACGCGGCCATGCCGACCATGAAGTACACCGGCGCCGAGATCCCCGAGCCGTTGAGGTTGGCCTCGTCGCGGTTCGGCCCGGCGGTGATGAAGTACAGGACCAGCGGGAAGCCGAGCGCGAAGATCAGGAAGCGGCGGTTGCGGAACGTGCGCCGCAGCTCGAAGCGGGTGTAGGCGAAGGTGCTCATCGGGCGACCTCGGTCGTGGTCTGGTCGTCGTGGTGGTCGCCGGTCAGCTGCAGGAACGCCTGCTCCAGGCCGGCGCCGCTGATCTCGATGTCGCGGGCGTCGGGGTAGGCCGCGAGCAGCGCCCGGATCGCGACGTCGGAGTCGCCGCAGCTCAGCACCACCGCGTCGCCGCGGCGGTCGCTGCCGGTGACCCCGGGCAGCCGGCCGAGCGCGGCCAGGTCGGCGCCGGGCAGCGTCGCCTTGATCGTGCGCAGGCCGACGATCGCCTTGATCTCGGTCGTCGGGCCGTCGGCGACGACGCGGCCCTTCGCCATCAGCACGACCCGGTCGGCGAACTCGTCGGCCTCCTCCAGGTAGTGGGTGGCGAAGACGATCGTCTTGCCACGGGCGGCGAACGCCCGCATCGTGGTCCAGAAGGCGTGCCGGCCCTCGACGTCCATCGCGACGGTCGGCTCGTCGAGGATCAGCAGGTCGGGGTTGCTGACCAGGGCGATCGCGAACCGCACTCGCTGGGTCTGGCCGCCCGAGAGCTTGTGGGTCCAGTGACCCGCGATCTCGGCCAGGCCGGTCAGCTCGAGGACCTCGTCGACGTCGAGCGGAGCCGGGTAGAGCGCGGCCATCATCGCCACCAGCTCGCGGACCTTGACCTCGCGGATCAGGGCGCCGGTCTGGAGCATCGCGCCGATCAGCCCGGCGTCGACGGCGGCGTTCGGCGTCCGTCCGAAGACCGAGGCGGTGCCGCTGTCGGGGACGGTCAGGCCGAGCAGCATCTCGATCGTCGTCGACTTGCCGGCGCCGTTGGGACCGAGCAGGGCGACGGTCTCGCCGGGCTCGATCGCGATCTCGACGCCGCGGACGGCGTGGACGGGACCCTGGGGGGTGCGGAACGCCTTGGCGAGGCCCGCGAGGACGATGCCGGGCGCGGGGGACCCCGGCGGCGGTGCGGCGCCCGTCCGCCCCGGGCGGCGGTCGGGCGTGGTGGTGGAGGACATGCCGCCAACCTACGAGCGCCGCCCGGCCGCCGGAAGTGGTGCCCGTCGTGACCTGTCCGTGACGGATGTCATGGCTGTGACGTTCCGGTCGTGGGCCGACCGGAACGTCGCAGCGGGCGGGCCTCAGCCGGCGGTGGCGCCGACGCCCGGCTCGCGCGGGGCCAGGTCCATCAGGTCGGCGACGATCTCGTAGGAGCGGCGGCGGTCGCCGTGGTCGTGGACCATCGTCGTGATCATCAGCTCGTCGGCGTTGGTCCGGGCCAGCAGCGACTCGATCCCCGCGCGGACCGTGTCGGGGCCGCCGACGATCTGCGACGCCTTGCGGCTCTCGAGGAAGTCCTCCTCGGCCGGGGAGTACTGCCTGGCGGCGGCCTCCTCCGGCGTCGGCAGCAGCCCCGGCCGGCCCTGGCGCAGGCGCAGGAACTGGAGCCCGGACGGGCCGTTGAGGTACTGGGCGCGCTCGTCGTCCTCGGCGGCGACGATCGCGACGCCGAGCATCACGTAGGGCGCCTGGAGGACCTCGGACGGCTTGAAGCTGGCGCGGTAGAGGTCGACCGCCGGGACGGTGTTCTTGGCGCTGAAGTGGTGGGCGAAGCTGAACGGCAGCCCCAGCTCGCCCGCCAGCTGGGCGCTGAAGCCGCTCGAGCCGAGCAGCCAGATCGGCGGCTCGTGGCCGACGTTCGGCACGGCGTGGATGCTGCGGAAGCGGTGGCCCTCCGGCAGCTTGCCGCGCAGGAACCCGCGCAGCTCCTCCAGCTGCTGCGGGAAGTCGTCCTCGACGCCGAACGGGTCGCTCGTGCGGCGCAGGGCCGCGGCGGTCGGCCCGTCGGTCCCCGGCGCGCGGCCGAGCCCGAGGTCGATCCGGCCGGGGTGCAGCGCCTCGAGCATCCCGAACTGCTCGGCGACCACGAGCGAGGCGTGGTTGGGCAGCATCACGCCGCCGGAGCCGACCCGGATCCGCTCGGTCGCCGCCGCGATGTGCGCGATCAGGACCGGCGGCGCCGAGCTGGCGATCCCGGGCATGTTGTGGTGCTCGGCGAACCAGACGCGGGTATAGCCGAGCGACTCGGTCAGCCGGGCCAGGTCGACGGAGTTCTGGAGGGCCTGGCCGGGGGTCGATCCATCGACCACGGGGGCCAGGTCCAGGACGGAGAGGGCGACGTCGCTCACCCGTTCCATGCTGCCACGTGGAGGCGGGCACCACGTGGCAATCGGGGATTCCTCAGCGCCGCGGCGGGGTCCGCTCGCGTCCGCGGCCGCGGACCGACAGCCGCCAGGCCGCTCGCTCGGGCGGTCGCGGGATCCGGGTCTCGGTCGCCACCGGGGTGCTCAGCCCGCGGTGGACGGCCAGCAGCCGCAGTCCCACGGTGACGACCAGCGAGACGGCGATCCCGATCGGGATGCTCGCGCCGAGGCGCTCCACGACGACGTAGGCGGCGGAGCCTGCCGCGGCGGCGAGGCCGTAGATCGGGCCGGGCCCGAAGATGTACGGCCGCTGGCCGCTGAGCAGGTCGCAGAGCACGCCGCCGGCCGTCGCCGCGACCACGCCGACCGCCGCCGCGGAGACCGATCCGAGCCCCGCGTCGAGCGCCTTCGAGGCACCGACGATCGCGAACAGGCCCAGCGCGACGGCGTCGAAGACGTCCAGCAGGTCGTCGAGGCGCTGCGCCTGCGGATGGGCGACGAGCATCACGACGCCGGTCCCCAGCGCCACCGGCAGGTACGAGCCGGAGGTCAGGGCGACCGGCATCTGGTTCAGCAGCAGGTCGCGGACGACGCCGCCGCCGAGCCCGCCACAGACCGCCAGGCCGATCGTGCCGGTCAGGTCGAGGTCGCGCCGCAGGGCCACCAGGGCGCCGAAGATCGCGCCGACGGCGACCGCGGCCAGATCGAGGCCGAGCGGCAGGGTGACGGTCTCCACGGCGAGTGGCACCGGCCCATCGTGACGGGCGATCGCGCGCGACGCCGTCCTGCGCGCGGCCGTGCGGCCGCCGCGGACCTCAGCGCGCGTTCGCCAGCGGCACCGTGGCGCCGGCGAAGCGGTCGAAGAGGTGGAACGCCGCGGCGCTGACCTGAGACTCGATCTGGCGCGCCCGCTGCTCGAGCGCGGCTCGCTCGACGCCGATCGCGGCCAGCGAGCGACCCTCGTCGGCGTCGGCCCAGCGGGAGAGGATCTCGGCGGTCGCCTCGGGGTGGAACTGGACCGCGACCGCGTGGCCGACGCAGAACGCCTGCGGGCCGAACTCGTTGCGGGCCAGCTCGTAGGCCAGCGGCGGCAGCGCGACGACGTCCTCGTGCCAGGCGATCCAGGGGCCGCCGGGGATCCGGTCGGCGTCGGCGCTGTCGACGTCGACGAGCCCGATCTCGGGTCGCGCCAGCCGGGTCACGCGGCCGCCGTGGGCGAGCGCCAGCGCCTGGGCGCCGAAGCAGATGCCCAGGACCGGGACCGCCGCGGCCTCGGCATCGCGCAGCCAGTCGACCAGCGGGTCGGCCCAGGGCGGGCGCTGCTCGATCAGCGACGCGTCGGATCCGAGCGCGAACGCCAGGTCGTAGCGGTAGGGCGCCGGCAGCGGATCGCCGCCGTCGACTCGGCGGACGTCGAGGGCGATCCCGCGCTCGCGTGCCCACGGCTCCAGCAGGCCGGGGGGCGCGTCGGCCTGGCACTGGAGCACGAGCGCGGTGGTCACGGGCGGAGCGGCGGACGGGCGGGACAGGGCACGGGGGAAAAGTCTATATTCAGGTATGAATTAAGGCAAATAGATCGCCGGCCGCGCCGGCGGCCGACGATCCGAGCCTAGCGGCGGGACCGGGGCCACGCCGGCGCCGGCGGTGGCGATCGATCGACGACTGCCGGTGGGGGAGCCCGCTGCGGGTAGCGTGAGCCCCGTGCCGCACCCCAACGCCGAGCTGATCCGCGACCTCTACGCCGCCCTCGATCGTGGCGACGCCGAGGCGATGGCGGCCCGCTACGCGCCGGACGCCAGCTTCGAGGACCCGGTCTTCCGCGGCTTGCGGGGCCCGGAGGTGCCCGGCATGTGGCGGATGCTGACGGCGCGGGCGAGCGAGATGTCGGTCGTCGTCGACGAGATCGAGGCCGACGACGCCGGCGGCAGCGCCCACTGGGTCGCGACCTATCCGTTCACGCGGACGGGGCGGACCGTCGTCAACGACGTGCGGGCGCGGTTCCGCTTCCGCGACGGGCTGATCGTGGAGCACGTCGACCGCTTCGACCTCGGCCGCTGGGGCGCCCAGGCGTTCGGGCCGCCCGGCCGGCTGCTCGCGCTGCCGCCGGTCGCCGCGCTGCTGCGGCGCCAGGTCCGCGGCGACCTGGCGGCGTTCCTCGCCCGCGGCTGATCGAGGACCGGGGTCAGCTCCGCCCGGGCCGCGGGAACTGCGTCCCGACGAAGGCGTCCCACATCCGCGCGGTCATCAGCCGCCGCTGGGCGATCAGGAGGTGCGCCGACGGCGTCACCCGGTAGCGGATCCGGGGCCGCGCGGTGGTGATCGCCCGCTCGACGACCTTGGCCACGCGCTCCGGCGGGCCGCCGAACAGCTTCATCGGCTGCTTCTCGTAGGCCTCGGCGGTCAGGCGCTCGACCGCGGCGTTGAACGACGCGTAGGGATCGTCGCCGGCGACGTCGCCCGGCATGTGGGCCTTCGCCGCCGCGGCGAACTGGGTCCGGATCGCGCCCGGCTGGACGATCACGACGTCGACCCCGAAGCCCTTGACCTCGAACCGCAGGGCGTCGGAGAGCGCGTCGACCGCGTACTTGGTCGCGTGGTAGATGCCGCCGCCCGGGAACACCAGGTTGGCGCCCATCGAGCTGATGTTGACGATCCGCCCGCGGCCGGCTGCCCGCATCGACGGAAGCGCCAGCTGGCACATCCGCATCAGCCCGAAGACGTTGGTCTCGAACTGGGATCGCGCCGCGTCGAGGGGGACCGACTCGATCGCGCCCGACTGCGAGTAGCCGGCGTTGTTGACCAGGGCCCCGACCGCGCCCCGCTCCTCGACGACCCGATCGACCGCGGCGGCCATCGACGCCTCGTCGGTCACGTCGAGCGCCAGCACCTGGCAGCCCCGCTCGGCCAGATCGGCGATCGACTCCGGCCGGCGGGCGGTGGCGTAGACCACGTGCCCGCGGTCGGCGAGCCGCTCGGCGGTGGCCCGGCCGATGCCGGTCGAGCAGCCGGTGATCAGCACTGCGCCTGCGTCGGCCATCAGGAGCCTCTCCTCTGGCGCAGCAGCGCCTTGGCGATCGTCAGCGGGTGGTTGGCGACGGTCGCCAGCCGGCCGACCAGCGTGGTCGGGTCGTGCGCCACGCCGAGCTGGCGCAGGATCGTGGCGCTGTCGAAGTAGACGCGCTCGGTCACCAGCCGGTCGCTCTCGCCCTCGAAGACGAAGAACGCGGCCATCCGGGCGGTGAAGTCGCGGCCGGTGGCGGGCAGGCCGCGGAACGGGCCCAGGTGCGTGCCGCGGAGCCAGAACTCGACGATCACGGCATCGGCCGCGTGGTGGAGGGCGATCAGCTCGTTGCGCTGATCGGGGAACGCGGTCCGCGTCTCCCGGAAGTAGCGGCGGACGGCCTGCTCGCCGTCGAACACGTCGCCGGTCGCGATCAGCTCGTAGCGCGGGTGGTGGAACGTCCCGATCGTCACGTCGTAGGCGTGCTCGTTCTCGGACTCCATGTGCTCGCGCACGAGCGCCTCGCGGCGCTTGCGCACCGCGGCGGTGACGGCCATCGGTTGCTCCCCGGACGTTGGTCGGGACGATCCTAGTCGCCGTCCGGGCGCCGGCTCGACGGCCTGCGCGGCGGGCGGGCCGCACCCTGCGAGCCGCGCCGCCGCGCGGTCAGCCGGTCCAGCGGACCGGGCGCAGCAGCTCGCGGATCAGCGGCAGCGCCGGGTCCAGCGAGGCGCGCCCCCACTCGCGGGCGCGGTCGATCGCGTCCGGCGACGGGACCAGGTTGGCCGGCGACAGCGTCGGCGTGAACTGCACCATCACGTCGGCGAAGAGGGCGTTGCGGCGCAGCTGGACCTTGACCGCCTGGGTGATCGGGTGCAGCCACAGGTGGCGCGGGTCCCACTGCGGCTGGAAGCAGTCGAACGCCAGGACGAGCGCGTTGCGGGTCCCCAGCCGCCCGGCCTGGACCCGCCGCCAGGCGAGCTCCGCCGGGACGTTGGCGACCATCCCGCCGTCGATCAGGGCGGCCAGCTGGCGCCGCTCCATCAGCTCGCCGAAGGCCTGCGCGCCGGGGCTGTCGTCGTCGGGCATCAGGTCGTAGTGGAGGACGCCGGGAATCGAGGCCGAGAAGCCGGCGGCGTCGAGCGCCCGGCAGGCGGTGGTCCCGGGCTCCGCCCCGATCACGACCGGCTCGACCAGCCGCGGGTCGAAGAACGCGGTCGCCTGCCACATCCGGGTGGCGATCGCCGGTGCGACCTGCGACGGCGACTGGCGCGCGGTCGGATCCTCGAGCGTGGCCTCGGTGGCGTCGGCGCGGAAGTGCCGGGGGAGCCGCTGGAAGGGGCGGCGGCGGACGCCGGCGACGACGGCCTCGTAGGGGATCTCGAGGTCGGCGAGCGTGATCGCCTCGCCGTCGGGCATCGCGAAGACCTCGCCGAACGCCCGCCGCAGGCGCAGCGGCAGCAGGCCCGGCATCCCGAACCGCCGCTTCGTCGCCGACGACATGAACAGCGAGCGGCGGTCGGTCGCCTTGGCGATCGCGTCCAGCTGCGGCCAGTCGGGCTCGCGGTGGCGGGCGCGGAAGACGCCCATCAGCGCGCCGATCGAGGCGCCGATCACGTAGGCCGGGGCGATCCCGGCCTCGTCGAGCCGCGCGTAGGCCCCGAGGTAGACGTAGCCGGCGCCACCGCCCCCGCCGGCGGCGTTGACCAGCACCCGGGTGCCGACCTCGGCGTCCAGCTCGTCGGCGGAGAAGGCGTTCCCGTGGGCGGCGACCAGGGCCGCGCGCTGCTCGGCCAGCGGCTCGCGCAGCCGTTCCAGCATCCCGACGGCGGCGGCCAGCAGGGTCGGTCCGTCACCGCCGTTGCGGCGGGCCGTCGTGAGCTCGGCGAGCACCCGCCCGCGGAACCCGGACAGCTCGGCGCTGAGGTCGACGTCGGGCCGCGCGCCGACGGGGCCGCCGCCCGCGGCGCCCGGCTCGAAGACCGTCAGGCGGGCGAGCGAGAGCAGGTAGCGCAGCTGCTCGAGGTGCTCGGGCTCGAGGCCGTCGGCGGCCTTCAGCTGGGCGCGGACCAGGTCGACCTCGGCCCGGGCGATGTCGCGCACGGCACGGGTCGCGGTCGCGCCGCCGATGTCGGGGCTGCGGGCGGCCGCCGCGCTGGCCGGGCCACCGGGTGCCGCCAGGCCGGCGGCGTCGCCTGGGTCCGCGTCCGGCTCGGCCATGGAGCGAGTCTACGGCGACCTGGGGTCGCCTCGGGGCACCTCAGCGGCGGACGCCGCCGAGCACCAGCGCGGCCAGCTCCTCGTAGGCCTCGGCGTCGTGCAGCCCGGTGTTGCGCAGGACGGCGCCGCTCTGGATCCGGGTCATCGTGGCCGCGACGGTGTCGGCGACGAACGCCGCGTGGACGGCCCGGAAGTCGCCCGCGTCGACGCCCTCGGCGATCAGCCGCCGGACCCGCTCGGCGGCCGCGGCGGTGTTGCGCTCGTAGACCTCGGCCGCGGCGGGGTGATCGGCCAGGTCGGCCATGAACTGGGCCGAGGCCGGTCGCAGGGCGTCGGCGACCGCTCGCAGGTAGACGACGATCCGCTCGGCGGGATCGTCCTGGGCGGCCGTTCGCTCCTCGACGAAGGCGGTCGCGGTGCGGAAGAAGTGGCGGACGGCGCCCGCGGTCAGCTGCTCCTTGTTGCGGCCGAGCGCGTAGAGGGTGGTCTTCGAGCAGCGCAGGCGGGTCGCCAGGTCGCCGAGCGTGAACGAGGCGAAGCCCTCGGCGAGGAAGAGCTCGACGAGGTCGTCCAGCAGCTCGAGGTGCCGTTCGGTCGCGGTCGGGGCCACCACGCGAGGTTAACGTGCTGATCCCAGCACCAGTACCTGGGTACTGTGGCTGGTACTCTCATGGCATGCCGGCTGAGCGTCTCCTTCCCTCGCCCGAAGCCGAGGCCGTCGTTGCGATGGCCCGCGACGTCGCCGCGTCGGAGCTGGCGCCGCGCGCCGCCCGGGCGGAGGCCGACGCGGCCTTCCCGCGCGAGGTCTTCCGCCATCTCGGCGAGCTGGGCCTGCTGGCGATGCCCTACGGCGAGGACGTCGGCGGGGGCGGCCTGCCCTACGAGGTCTACCTGCAGGCGCTCGAGGAGCTGGCGAGCGCCTGGTCGAGCGTCGCGGTCGGCGTCAGCGTCCACGTGATGTCCTGCTACCCGCTGGCGACGCGCGGCAGCGACGAGCAGCGCGAGCGGTGGCTGCCGTCGCTGCTCTCGGGCGAGCTGCTCGGCGGCTACTGCCTGTCGGAGGCCCAGGCCGGATCGGACGCCGCGGCGCTGCGGACGGCGGCCGCGCGGACCCCGGGCGGCTACCGGGTCCGCGGCAGCAAGGCCTGGGTCACGCACGGCGGCGAGGCCGACTTCTACACCCTCTTCGCCCGTACGGCCGAGGATCGCTCGCGCGGAATCAGCTGCTTCCTGGTCCCGGGCGACGCCGCCGGGCTCAGCGCCGAGGCGCCCGAGGCCAAGATGGGCCTGACCGGGTCGACGACCGCGACCGTGGTCTACGACGACGTCGAGGTCGCCGAGCAGCGGCGGATCGGCGACGAGGGCGACGGGCTGCCGATCGCCCTCGAGGCCCTCGACAGCGGGCGGCTCGGGATCGCGGCCGTCGCCGTCGGCGTCGCCCAGGCGGCGCTCGACCACTCCGTCGCCTACGCCCAGCAGCGCGAGACCTTCGGCAAGCCGATCATCGACCACCAGGGCCTCGGCTTCCTGCTGGCCGACATGGCGGCGGCGGTCGAGTCGGCCCGGGCGACGGTGCTCGAGGCGGCCCGCCGCCGCGACCGCGGCCTGCCGTTCAGCCGCCAGGCGTCGGTCGCCAAGCTGGTGGCGACGGACGCGGCGATGCGGGTCACGACCGACGCCGTCCAGGTGCTCGGCGGCTACGGCTACACCAGGGACTTCCCGGTCGAGCGGCTGATGCGCGAGGCGAAGGTGATGCAGATCTTCGAGGGCACCAACCAGATCCAGCGGTTGGTGATCTCGCGCCACCTGGCCCGGACGGCGCGGGCGCGGCCGCTGGTGGCGGCTGGGTAGCGCACCCCTCCAACGTGCCTGGGGCCCCGCTCTAAGTGGGGGGTCGGCGCCTCATGAGGAAACCGCTGCCGGGGCGCAGCATCGGGTCCGTACTCGCACGGGAGAGGCGGACCCTCATGGCATCCAGGCAGCTGACGGCGCAGGACATCACGGAGCTCTTCGACGCGTATGCCACGCGCGTCCAGGCGTTCTGCCAACGCATGCTGGGGTGCCCGGCCGCCGCGGAGGACGCGACCCAGGAGACGTTCCTCAACCTGCTGCGGCGGGCGCCAGCGGTCCGCGACGATCCCGACGCTGTCCGGACCTACGTCTTCGCGACCGCCCGCAACGCCTGTTGCGACCTGCTGCGGCGGCGGCGGGCGGTGGTCAGCCTCGACGCGCTCGCCGAGGCGGGAGACCGCGCCGGCGACCCCGTCAGCCTCGACCCGCGCCACGACCCGGAGCGGCGCGCGCTCTCGGCCGAGCTGCGCGGAGACCTGGTCGCGGCGCTGGCCCGGATCCCTCCGCGCCAGGCCGAGGTGATGGTGCTGCGCGTCGCCGGGGACCTGTCCTACACCCAGATCGCCAACCGGGTCGACACCAACGCCAACAACGTCGCCCAGATCCTGCACCGGGCGCGCCGCAACCTGGTCACGGTGCTGGAGCCGGTCGCGGTCTGAGCGGGGCGTCGCGGCGCCGCCGGGCGTCCCGGATCGGGTCTGCCGGCCGCTACGCTGCGCAGCGAGATGGGTCAGCAGGGGGAGGACGGTGGTCGCCCGGCTTCGTGGGGCCCCGGTCGGCTGCTCGAGCGCGAGCGCGAGCTGGCGGCCCTGGACGCCGCGAACCGGGCCGCGACCGGAGGCGCGGGCGGCGCTCTCGTGGTGCTCCGGGGACCGTCCGGCATTGGCCGATCGAGCCTCCTGACGGCCTACCGCCACCAGGCCGAGGCGGCCGGGATGGTCGTCGCCTCGACGGTCGGGGTACCGACGCGCACGGCCGTCGGATACGCGGCGGCGCGCGAGCTGATCGCGGCCGTCGACGCGCGCGCCCAGCGGGCCCCGAGCTCGGCGCGCGCGGTCGCGGCGTGGCGGGTGCTGACCGGCGCCGCCGCACCGGAGGAGGCTCCGCCGACCGTGATGCTCGGCGAGGGCGCGCAGGTCGTCGCCCGCGGCCTGACGGAGTACGTGCTCGAGGTCGCCGACCACCGGCCGCTGGCGCTCGTCGTCGACGACCTGCAGGCGGTCGACGAACCGACCCAGCGCTGGCTGGCGCTGCTCGCCCATCGGATCGACCGCCGCGCGCTGGTGCTGGTGGTGGCGCTCCACGAGGGGCACGCCGAGCAGCGGACCGCGCCGATCGCCGAGCTCTGCGGCCGCGCCGGAGCCCGGCTGCTGGACCTCGGGCCGCTCAGCGAGCGAGCGACCCGGTCGATCGTCGCCTCGGGCCTGCGGAGCCCGGCGAGCGACGGCCTCGCGCGCCACTGCCACGAGCTGACCGGCGGCAACCCGTTCCTCACGATCGAGATCGTCGCCGAGCTGCGGACCCGCCGGCAGCAGGGCACCGACGCCGGCCTGGCGCTGCTGGAGGGCGGGCTCGACCGCTTCGTCGCCCACATCCTCACCCGTGCCGAGAGCGTCGGCCCCGAAGCGGCCGCGGTCGCCGAGGCCGTCGCGGTGCTCGGTCCGGGCGCGCGGATCGACGATCTGGCGGCACTGGCCGGGATCGGCGTCGACGAGGTCGCCCACGCCCTCGATGGGCTCGGCCACGTGGGGCTGCTCTCGGCGGCCGATGGCGGCTTTCGTCACCCGATCCTGCGGTCCGCGCTCTACGACGCGATCGGCCTGCGGCAGCGGCAGGCGCTCCACGAACTGGCCGCTCGGCGGTTCGTCGCGCGGGCCGAGCCGGCTCGCGAGGCCGCCGCGCACGTGCTGGCGACCCGACCCGGGCGCGCGCCCTGGGCGCGGGACGTGCTGATCCGGGCCGGTCACGACGATCTGTTGGCGGGCGCCCCGGAGACGGCGGTCCGGTACCTGCGGCGGGCGCTCGACGAGGGGATCGACCGGGACGACGAGGCGGTCCTCCACGCTCTGCTGGCGATGGCCCACTGGCAGACCGGCGACGCGGTCCGGGCGTCGGCGGAGATGGAGCGCGCGATAGCCGGGGCCCAGGACGAGGAGACCCGTCTGCGGTGGGCGATCGAGCGCAACACGATGATGACCTCGCACGCCGACACGATCGACGCTGCGCTGCCCGCCTTCGAGCGCGTCCACGCCGCCAGCGTCGCGCACGTCTCCCCGGACACGGCGCTGGTCGCCGAGTCGTGCCTGCTCGCCGACCAGCTGCTCCTGCGCCCGGGTGCCGTCGACCCGGCGGTCGATCGCCATCGCGACCTCGAGGGGCGGACCGACGGCGAGCAGCAGCTGCTGTCGATCCTCGCCTGGCGCGCGTTCGTCGCGGGCGAGCCGCGGGACGTGGTGATCTCGCTCGCTCGCCGTGGCCTGGGGCACGGGCACGGGCCGATCGAGAGCTTCCTCGTCCGCAACTCCGGCTACTACGCGTCGTTCGCGCTGCTGCTGGCGGACGATCGGCCGTTCATCAGCGAGGCGCTGGCGGCCTGGGAGGACGCGGCCCGCGACCTCAACGCGCTCTTCGGCACCTCCGGCCTGCTGATGCTGCGCTCCTACGACGCCCTGGTCGAAGGCGACTTCGCCGTGGCGGCGGAGCGGGCCGGCGAGGCGCTCGAGCTGACCGGGCCGCTGGCGAGCCTCGGGTTCATGGCCCTTGCCTGCCGCGTTCGGGCGCTGCTGGAGCTGGACCTGGTCGTGCAGGCGCGCACCGAGCTGGACCAGGCGGGGGTGGCGTTCCCGTTGCCGCCGACGGCGCTGACCAACCCGCTGCTGCACGCTCGTGGCCTGGTCGAGCGGGCCGAGGGCCGTCGCGACGACGCCTGGGCGACCTTCCACGAGGTCGGTCGCGCCGACGCCGAGGCCGGAATCGCCTTCAGCCCCGCGTCGCCGTGGCGGACGGAGGCGGCACGGATCGCGATCGAGCGCGGGGATGACGACGCGGCCCGCGAGCTCGCGGATGCCCACCACGCGGCCGCCGAGTCCTGGGGCGCGCCGGGAGAGCGAGCGCGGGCCGCGGCCGAGGCACGGTTGGCCGGGCTGCCGGTCGCGCCGCCCGCGCTCGACCCGGCGACCACGCCCTACCTGCGGGCGACGGTCGAGCACGCGCTCGGCCTGGCCGCCCTGTGGGCCGGGGACGCGGACCGGGCCCGTCATCACCTGCGGGCGGCGCGCGACGGCCTCGAGCTCGCGCGCCACCCGCGCCGGGTGCGGCTGGTCGAGGATGCCCTGCGAGAGGCGGGCGGGCGCCGCAGCGCGCGCGATGACGATCCGCTTGGCCTGACGCCGGCCGAGCGGCGGATCGTGGACCTGGTCGTGGCCGGGCTCTCCAACCGCGAGGTCGCGGAGCGGCTGGTGGTGCGGCCGAAGTCGGTCGAGAACCAGCTCGGCAGGATCTACCGGCGGCTCGGCGTTCGATCGCGGACCGAGCTCGAGCGGGCGCTGCGCGACGGGGAGCGCTCGGGCCCCGCGTGACGTCGCGGCCGGCCCAGCGACTGCGACGTCACGAGCGCCCGCCGGCGTCGACGAACGCCCCCTCCGCCAGTCGCGCCCGCAGCTCCTCGCGACCGGCGACGTCGAGCTTGCGGTAGGCGCGCCCGAGGTGGTTCTCGACCGTCCGCCTGCTGACGAACAGCGTCCCGGCGATCCGCTCGCTGGTCAGCCCCTCGACGGCCAGGCGGGCCACTCGCCGCTCGGCCGCCGTCAGCGCGTCGAGCCCGCTGAAGGCCAGTGGCTGCGGGCGGCTGCGCAGGACCGCCAGCTCCGACGACGCGGCGTCGACGAGCGCGTGCGCGCCGCAGCGACGTGCGATCCGCAGGGCCTCGTCGATCCGGTCGGCCGCGACGCTGCGGCGGCCGGCCCGGCGGTGGAGCCGGCCGGCGGCGAACAGGCAGTGGGCCAGCTCCAGGTGGATCCCGTGCTGCTCGAGGGTCGGCAGCGCCCGCTCGACGATCGCGGGATCGCCGGCCACCTCGCCCATCACGCGGTGGGCCTCGCCGATCAGCGGCGCCGCGTCCCACCAGGCGGCGTGCTCCAGGTGCTCCGCGGCCAGGGCCCGGGCCTCGTCGACCCGGCCGAGCCGCAGGAGCGCCAGGGCGGCGCCGCCTCGCCAGGTCCGGTGGGGGACCGCAAGCGCCGGGTCGCGCTGCTCGTCGGCGCGGATCCCGTCGAAGGTCTGCAGCGCCTCGTGATCGGCGCCGCGGGCGAGCAGCAGCTGGCCGTGGGCGTGCCGTGCCCGGGCACGGTGCTGCGGGTCGCTGTCGTCGAGGACTGCCGTCACCGCGGCCTCTGCCTCGTCGTAGCGCCCCTGCTCGCGCAGGCACTGACAGAGCAGCGGCAACATCATCGTGTCCCACTGCGGGGCGCCGGGGAGCTGGCGGAACTCGGTGACCTCCTCCTCGCAGCGGCGCAGGTCGCCGACGGCGAAGCGGGCCGTCGCCTGTCCGACCAGCAGCAGCGCGACGGCCAGGCGCGAGCAGGTGGCCCGGGTTCGGTCGAGCTCGGGGGAGAGCAGCGCGAGCGCCTCGTGTGGGAGCCCGCAGGCGACCAGGCCGGTCGCTCCGAGGCTCATGTGGACGGTCACGATCGGGCTCATCGCCGCGTCGGCGGGCGGGACCAGGCCGCGGCGCGAGAGATCGACGACGGTCGCCCGGTCGCCGTGCACCAGGTACTCGTAGCGCGCCCGCATGCCGAGGGTGCTCCACGCGAGCATCGGGGCGACGGCGAACGCCTCCTCGTAGGGGGTGATCTCGGCCGGGGTCCAGCCGCCGAATCCCGGCAGCGTGACGGCCGCCGCGGTGGTCAGCAGCGCCTCGGCCTCGAGCCGCTCCTCGGGAGCCCACGACCGCTGCCGATCGCCGAGCAGCCGTCGCAGCCGCGGGAGGGCGAGTGCGGCCCGGCCGGACGCGGTCAGCGCTCGGGCCTCGAGCAGCTCGGCCCGGAACGCGTGCGTCCCGCGACCGTCGCCGTCGAGCCCCCGCAGCCGGCGCGCGGCGGCGACCGCCTCGTCGAAGTGGCCGAGGCCGATCAGGAGGTCGGCGAGCTCCTCGAACAGCTCGGCGAGCGCCTCGTGGCCTGGCGGCTCCTCGATCGCCCGTCGCAGCAGCCGGATCGCGTGCTCGGCGCTCCCGTCGCGGCGTGCCGCGGCCGCTTCCGCCCGCAGCGCGGCGACGATCGCCGCGTCCCCGGTCGGAGCCGATGCGAGCGCGTGGACGGCGGCGCCACGCCGGTCGCCGCGGGCCAGCAGCGCGCGCGCCGCGCGGCCGTGGAGGACAGTCCGGGTCGACGGGGGGATCCCGGCATGGATCGCCTCGCGCACGAGCGGATGCTCGAACGCGCCGCTGTCGTCCAGCAGGCCGTGGTGGCGGAGCCGCTGGCCGGCCGCCTCGACTGTGGGCAGCGGGCGCGCCATCGCCTCGGCGACGACGGCTGGCTCGGCGACGTCGAGGACGGCGAGCATCCGGATGGTCGCGAGCGCGTCGCCGTCGAGTGCCGCCAGCCGCCGACCGATCGCCTCCTGGACGGTCGCCGGTATGCCGTCCGCCTGGCCGGCGCCACCCAGGTGGCGGGCCAGCTCGACGACGAAGAACGGGACGCCGTTGGTGCGCGCCCGAAGCTCGCGGACGGTGCGCTCGTCGACGGCGGCGCCGTGGCCGGCGAGCAGGATGCCGACGCCCGTGGCCGACAGCGGCAGGGGACGCAGGCGATCCGCGCCCGCGGCGCCGATCCGCTCGGCGACCGTCGCGGTCGCGTCACCGTCGCGCAGGCCGAGGACGAACAGCACCGGCACCTCGCCGGCCCACTCCTCGAGCAGCCAGCAGAGGACCTCGACCGACTCGTCGTCCGCCCACTGGAGGTCGTCGACGCAGGCGACCAGCGGCCGCTCGGCCACGAGCCCCTCGAGCAGCCGGCTGATGGCGCTGGCGGCGCGCACGTGATCGTCGTGGCCCTGATCGGCGAGCGCCGCCAGCGTCGGCCCGCCGGCAACGGCCCCGCGGGCGTCGACGACCGGACCGATCAGGCGCTCCACGACGCCCAGCGCCAGGGTCTGCTCGATCTCGCGGCCGGCCACGCCCGCGATGTCCACGCCGGCCAGCGCGGCGCGGTCGCCTGCCGCCTCCAGCAGCGCGGTCTTGCCGACCCCGGGCGGGCCGGTCACCAGCACGGCGCCGCCGCGGCGGTCGCGGGCCAGGCGATCGATCCGCTCGCGGAGCAGCGCCAGCTCGCGGTCGCGCTCGGTCAGCGGGAGCATGTGGTGCCGGTGGCGCGGGCGTCGAGGGTCGCGAGCAGCCGCTCGATCGCCCGCCGCGACTCGGGTGAGCGGACGACGTCGACGAACGCGCGGTCGGCGCCCGCGGCCGCCTCGTGCATCCGTCCGAGCACCGGCGCCCGGACCGCGCGCTTGGTGAACCGGAACGCGGGCAGCGAGCCGCCCGCCAGCCGCGCTGCCTCGGCGATCGCCCGGGAGACCAGCGCGGCTGGGTCGCAGACCTCGTCCAGGACCCCGATCCGGTGGGCGGCCTCGACGTCGAGCTCGGTCCCCAGCAGCGACAGGCGCGAGGCGGTGGGCCAGCCGATCGCGCTCGCCAGCAGCTCCAGGTAGGTGCGCGGCATCGGGATCCCGATCGGCACCTCGTTGAGGGCGAACCGGGCCGGACCGCGGGCGCCGATCCGCAGGTCGGCGCAGAGAGCGGTGATGAGCCCGCCGGCGTAGGCGTGTCCGTTCACGGCGGCCACCAGGGGACGATCGAGGGCGAAGAGACGGAGGTTGGTCGCGAAGTAGCGATCCTTCCACGCCAGCAGGGCGTCGTGGTCGCCGTCGCGGAACAGCTCGCCGACGTAGCGCACGTCGAGGCCGGCCGAGAACGATCGCCCCTCCCCGGTGAGCACGACGGGCCGGTCTCGGTGCTCGTCGTCGAGGCGGTCGAGGGTCGCGTGCAACGCGGCGTAGAAGGCCTCGTTCTGGCAGTTCGCCGGCGTGCCGGTCATCGTCGTGACGGCGACGCCGTCGACGACCTCGATCGGCCAGGGCGGGGTGGCGTCGACCGCGGGGCGGGCGGTGCCGTCGGCGGCGTTCGGCAGCTGGTCGCGGCGGGCGTCGAGCGCAGAGGTTTCGGTCACGGAGGGACAACCGTCGAGCGGCGCCGGACTTACGGCTGCCGCTCGACGAACGTCGCGCTCAGCCGGCCGGGGCGACGGCCAGGCCGGCGACCAGGTCCCGCGTCGTCGCGGCGACGGCCGCGACCGGGTCGTCGTGCTCCTGGATGGCCCGCACCACGCGGCTGCCGACGATCACCCCGTCGGCCCCCGCGTCGGCGACGGCGCGGACGTGCTCGCGCGTCGACACCCCGAACCCGACCGCGATCGGCAACTCGGTCATCTCGCGGACGCGGGCGACGGTCGGTGCCGTCGAGTCGGGCATCGCGCCGCGCTCGCCGGTGACGCCGCCCGCTTGCGCGACGTAGACGAAGCCGCCGGCGGTGGCGCAGGCGGCGTGGAGGCGCCCCGGGGGCGTCGACCCGGCGACGATCGGCACCCAGCCGATCCCGTAGCGCCGACAGGCGTTCTGAACCTCGCGGGCGGCGTCGACCGGGAGGTCGGCCACGATCAGGCCGCAGGCCCCGGCCCGCCGCAGCGCGGCGACGAAGCGCTCCGGGCCGCGGGCGTAGACCGCGCTCGCGTAGCACATGACGACCACCGGGACGGCGGCCGAGACGACCGCCACCGCGTCCAGGATCCCGTCGACCGACGCGCCGCGATGGAGCGCCGCGCGTCCCGCCGACTCGATCGCGGGGCCGTCGGCGGTCGGGTCGCGCGAGGGCAGGCCGATTTCGACGAACGCCGCGCCGGCGGCGGCCGAGGCAGCGGCCGCCGCGCCGCTCAGCTCGACCGTCGGGAAGCCCCCGACCACGAAGGTGCCGAGCGCGGCGCGTCCCGGCGCGCCGTGGATCGCGGCCGCCAGCCGCTCCGCGCCGCTCATGAGGCCGCCGCGATCAGGGCCAGGTCCTTCTCTCCCCGCCCGGAGAGGCAGATCACCGTCAGCGCCGACGGGTGGTCGGCGACCCAGGCCAGGGCGTGGGCCGCCTCGATCGCGGGCAGGATCCCCTCGCAGCGCGCGAACGCCCGGTAGGCGGCGAGGGCGCGATGGTCGTCGATCGCCACGTAGTGCGCCCGGCCGCTGTCGCGCAGCCGGCCGTGTTGCGGCCCCGCCCCCGGGTAGCGCAGGCCCTCGGCGATCGAGCGTCGCGGCACCGCGTGGCCGTCGCGGTCGCGGATC
The DNA here is from genome assembly GCF_000240225.1 of Patulibacter medicamentivorans. Lineage (GTDB taxonomy): Bacteria > Actinomycetota > Thermoleophilia > Solirubrobacterales > Solirubrobacteraceae > Patulibacter > Patulibacter medicamentivorans. The sequence continues at coordinate 44,156 of NZ_AGUD01000295.1, read as the reverse complement.
AGCGGGATCCGCGCCCCGTGGAGGATGCCGCCGCGCGCTCCGGTGGTCAGCGGTGCCGTCCAGACGTCGCCGGCCTCGACGCCGACCAGCTCGACGTCGTCGTCGAGGAACGCCGAGAAGATGCCCCAGGCGTTGGCGCCACCCCCGACGCAGGCCACGATCCTGGCCGGGCGTCGCCCGTCGGTCCGCAACTGCTCCCGGGTCTCGTCGCCGATCACCGACTGGAGATCCCCCACGATCGACGGCAGCGGCGCCGGCCCGACGCACGAACCGGGCAGGAAGTACGAGCCCTCTGTGTCAGCCATCCAGTCGCGCATCGCCTGGGCGAAGGCGCTGCGGACCCCGTCGTCGGGACCGGCGACCGGGCGCACGTCGGCGCCGAGCAGCCGCATCTGGTCGACCGCGACCCGCGACGGGGCCCGCGCCACGTGGATCGTGCAGGCGAGGCCGAGCTTGGCGGCGGCGGTCGCCGTCGCGATGCCGTGCTGCCCCGAGCCGGTCTCCGCGATCAGCCGGCGGAAGCCGAGGCGGCGGGCGAACAGGGCCTGGCCGAGCGTGTTGGTGATCTTGTGCCCACCGGTGTGGAGGAGGTCCTCGCGCTTGAGCAGGACCGGGTGGCCGGCGAGCTCGCTGAAGCGGTCGGCCGGCTGGAGCGGGGTCGGTCGCCCGGCGTAGCGCGCCAGCAGGGCGGCCAGCTCGGCACGGAAGGCGCGGTCCTCGCGCGCGGCGCGCCACTCGTGCTCCAGCCGGTCGAGCGCCGGCACCAGCGGCTCGGGGACGAAGCGTCCGCCGAGCGGTGGTGCGGGCCGCGGCGCCGGTGGCGCCTCGGGGGCAGTGCAGGTCGTCATCGCGTTTCCGTCGTCGGGGTAAGGCCGATGGTCCCTGTGCCGTCTTCGACTTCAACCAACGGCGGCAGGGGCCGCACCATCAGCGACGAGGAAGCGGAGCGAGAACTTATGACCACGCACGGGGCCACGGCCCAGGATCAGCTGCATCCCCACCATCGGCTCTCGGTGAGGAACGGCCACGACAGCGTCTTTCGGATCGGCGGGCGTCAGGTCGGCGGCGAGGCGTTCACCCTGATCGCCGGTCCATGCACGATCGAGTCCGCCGAGCAGGTGCGCGAGACCGCGCTGGCGGTCGACGCGGCTGGCGCGACGATGTTCCGAGCGGGCGCGTACAAGCCGCGGACGTCGCCCTATGCCTTCCAGGGCCTCGGGGTGGCCGGGCTCCAGATGCTGGCCGAGGTTCGCAGCGAGCTCGGGATCCCGGTCGTGACCGAGGTGATGGACGCGCGCCACGTCGAGACCGTCCGCGAGTACGCCGACGTGATCCAGATCGGCGCGCGCAACATGCAGAACTACACGCTGCTGGCCGAGCTCGGCCGCAGCGACGTGCCGGTCCTGCTCAAGCGCGGGCAGGCCTCGACGATCGACGAGCTGCTGGCCGCCTCGGAGTACGTGCTGGACGGTGGCAACGAACGCGTGCTGCTCTGCGAGCGGGGCATCCGGACGTTCGAGCAGGCCTACCGCTTCACCCTCGACGTGTCGGCGATCCCGGTCCTCAAGGAGCGCACGCACCTGCCGGTGATCGTCGACCCGAGCCACGCCGCCGGACGTCGCGAGTGGGTGACGCCGCTTGCGCTGGCCGCCGCGGCCGCCGGGGCCGACGGCCTGATCGTCGAGGTCCATCCGGAGCCGGAGCTGGCGATCTGCGACGGCCGCCAGTCGCTGCATGTCGACGACTTCGCCGGCTTCGCGGAGGCGGTCGCCCGCGTCGCCGTCGCCGCCGGTCGCCCTGCGACCGCGAACCCCGTCGCGGTCGGGGTCTAGGGCGATGTCGGTGGCGGCGCCCGAACGGGCGATCGAGGTCCAGCCGTCCGTCGGCGCGGTGCGGGAGGCGTCGCGCCGCGGAGAGTGCGCGACGGTCTGGACGACCTTCCTCGACGACGAGCTGACCGCGGCCGCCGCCTACCAGCGGCTGCGTGGGGACGGCCCCTCGTTCCTGCTGGAGCCGGCCGACGGCGAGCAGCCGACCGGGCGCCACGCCTACATCGGGATCCACCCCGCCGAGCTGCTGCGCTGGCGCCTCGGCGACCCGGGCGATCCGTATCGACTGGTGCGAGAGGCCAGCGGGCGGGCGAGCCGCGACGCCGGACCGCCGCTGCCGTTCCGCGGCGGCGCGGTCGGGCTCTTCGGCTACGACCTCGTGCGGGCCGTCGAGCCGCTCGGGCCGCCTCCGCCGGACGAGCTGGGGCTGCCCGACCTGGCGGTGATGGTCACCGACGTCGTCGTCGCGCTCGACGCGGTCGACCGCACGATCACGATCATGGCCACGGTCCGCCCGGAGGAGGACCCGGAGCTGGGGCACGCGGACGCCTGCCGGAGGATCGCCGAGGTCCGTGGGCGGCTGCTCGATCCCGGCGCCGGCCCCAGCGGGCCGCCGCGGGTGGCGGCCGGGATGTTCCGGGACGGCGTCGCGCCGGGGCGCTACGACGAGATGGTCGAGCGCTGCACCCGCTACATCGAGGCCGGGGACGCGTTCCAGGTGGTGCCATCGCAGCGCTGGTCGGCCCCGCTGGAGGGGGACCCGTTCGACGTCCACCGCGCGCTGCGGTCGGTCAACCCCGCGCCCTACCTGTTCTTCCTCGACTTCGAGGACTTCCAGCTCTCCGGGGCCAGCCCCGAGCCGCTGCTGCAGGTCCGCGACGGCGTCGCGACGACCTCGCCGATCGCCGGCACCCGTGCCCGCGGCGCGGACCCCGTGGCGGATCTGCTGCAGGAGGCCGAGCTGCTGGCCGACGAGAAGGAGCGGGCCGAGCACACGATGCTCGTCGACCTCGGCCGCAACGACCTCGGCCGGGTCTGCGAGCCGGGCAGCGTGCGGGTCGATCGCCTGATGGACGTGGTCCGCTGCTCGCACGTGATGCACGTCGTCTCGCGCGTGAGCGGGACCCTGTCCAAGGGCGTCCACGCGATCGACGCGCTGCGCAGCACGCTCCCCGCCGGCACTCTCAGCGGCGCGCCGAAGGTCAGGGCGATGCAGATCATCGACGAGCTGGAGCCGGTCAAGCGCGGGCCCTACGGCGGCGCGGTCGGCTGGCTCGGCCACGACGGCAATCTCGACACGGCGATCGTGATCCGGACGGCGGTCGTCCGCGACGGCCGGATCCACGTCCAGGCGGGAGCCGGCGTCGTCGCCGACTCGATCCCGTGGCGGGAGCGCCGCGAGACCGTCGACAAGGCGCGCGCCGTCGTCCGCGCCGTGGAACTGGCGGGCGGTGCCGCATGACCCGCGTGCTGATGGTCGACAACTACGACTCGTTCACCTACAACCTGGTCCAGTACCTGGCCGAGCTGGGGTGCGAGGTCGACGTCGTCCGCAACGACGCGGCGACCACGGGCGAGCTGCTCGCCCGCGGCTACGACCGGGCCGTCATCTCGCCGGGGCCGTGCACGCCCGATCAGGCGGGCATCAGCGTCGAGGTCGCCCGGGCCTTCCCCGAGGCGGGGATCCCGCTGCTGGGCGTCTGCCTGGGCCACCAGTCGATCGCCCAGGCCTACGGCGGACGGGTGGTGCGTCACGTCCCCGCCCACGGCAAGGCGTCCACGATCGACCACGACGGACGCTCCCTGTTCGGGGGACTGCCGAGCCCGGTCGACGTCGGGCGCTACCACTCGCTGGTCGTCGACGCCGCTCTGCCGCCGTGCCTGGAGTGCAGTGCCGACGTGACGCTCGACGGGGTCCGCGTCGTGATGGCGATCCGCCACCGCGCGCTGCCGGTCGAGGGCGTCCAGTTCCACCCCGAGTCGATCCTGACCGAGCACGGCAAGCGCCTGCTCGAGAACTTCCTGGAGGCAGCATGAGCAGTCGTGGCGATCTGCGCGAGGTCCTCGGACGGCTCGCGCGGCAGGAGCAGCTGACCGCCGGCGAGGCCGGAGCCGCGGTGCGCGTGATCATGTCGGGACGGGCCGCGCCCGAGCAGACGGCCGGCTTCCTGATGGCCCTGCGGGGGCGTGGCGAGACCGTCGACGAGGTCGTCGGCGTCGCTCGCGCGATGCGGGAGCTGGCGACGCCGGTGCACCTGGACGACCCGGACGGCCTCGTCGACACCGCCGGGACCGGCGGCGGCCGCTCGACGTTCAACGTGTCGACGCTGGCGGCGCTGATCGCGGCCGGCGCCGGCTGCCGCGTGGCGAAGCACGGCAATCGGTCGAGCACCAGCCGCTCCGGATCGGCGGACGTCCTGCGTGCGCTCGGCGTCGAGGTCGGCCTGTCGCCGGACGGCGTCGCGGCGTCGATCGACGCGACCGGCTTCGGCTTCATGTTCGCTCCCGCCCACCACCCGGCGATGCGCCACGTGGTGCCGGTCCGCCGTGCGCTCGGGGTCCAGACGATCTTCAACCTGGTCGGCCCGCTGACGAACCCGGCCGGCGTGCGACGGCAGGTGATCGGCGTGTCGGACGCCGGCTGCGTCGATCTGGTGGCGCGGGCCGTGGCCCGGCTGGGGGCGCTGCACGCGCTCGTGGTCCGCGGCGAGGACGGCGCCGACGAGCTGAGCCTCGAGGGCGCGTCGCGGGCGATCGAGATCGTCGACGGGGCGATCGTCCGCGACGGGACCCTGGTGCCCGAGGACTTCGGCCTGACCCGCCGGCCGATCGACGACGTCGCCGGCGGCGAGCCGGGAGAGAACGCCGACGTCCTGCGGCGCGTGCTGGCCGGTGCCCCCGGCAACGCGCGCGACGTCGCGGTCCTCAACGCCGCGGCCACGATCCACGTCAGCGGGCGCTCGTCGTCGCTGACCGAGGCGGGGGCGATGGCTCGCGAGTCGCTCGACAGCGGGGCGGCCGCGGCGGTCCTGGAGCGCGTCGTGGCGCGTACGCGGGCGGGGGTGGCGGCATGAGCGTCCTCGACCGGATCATCCGCACGACGACCGCCGACCTGGGGGCGCGGATGGTGCGGATCCCGGCGGCGGAGCTGGAGGCCCGGGCGCTGATGGCGCCGCGGCGGCCCTCGTTCGCGGCCGCCCTCTGCGCTCCCGGGCTGTCGGTGATCGCCGAGCACAAGCGGCGCTCGCCGTCGCGTGGGGCGATCCGCGTCGATCTCGAGCTGACCGAGATCGTCCGCGACTACGAGCGGGGCGGGGCGGCCGCGGTCTCGGTGCTGACCGAGGAGCGCCACTTCGGCGGCGCGCTCGACGACCTGACCGAGGCGGCTTGGGTCTGCGGGCTGCCGCTGCTGCGCAAGGACTTCGTCGTCGACCGGTACCAGCTGCTGGAGGCCCGGGCCGCGGGCGCGTCGGCGGTGCTGCTGATCGTGGCCGCGCTGCCGATCCGGCGGCTGGAGGAGCTGCACGGCGCGGCGCTCGACCTCGGCCTGGACGTCCTGGTCGAGGTCCACGACGCGGTCGAGCTGGACGTCGCCCGCAGCATCGGCGCCCGGATCGTCGGGGTCAACAACCGCGACCTGCGCGACTTCTCGATCGACGTCGAGCGCACCTACCGACTGCTCGACGGGATGCCGGCCGGCGCGCTGGTCGTGGCCGAGTCGGGCATCCGCGGGGTCGACGACGCGCGACGGCTGGCCGCGGCCGGCGTCGACGCGGTGCTGGTGGGCGAGGCCCTGATGGCGGCGCCCGATCCGCGGCTCGCGTGCGAGGAGCTGGCGTGCGCCTGCGGATGACGACCGCCGGCGAGTCGCACGGCCCTGGACTGAGCTGCATCGTCGAGGGCCTGCCGGCCGGGCTGCTGCTCGACCGCGAGGCGCTCGACGAGGACATGGCCCGCCGTCAGCTCGGCCACGGGCGCGGCGGTCGGATGCGGATCGAGCGCGACCGGGTCGAGGTGACCGCCGGCGTCCGCCACGGGCGCACGCTGGGATCGCCGGTGGCGCTGCAGGTGGCCAACCGCGACCACGGCAACTGGGCCGAGCGGATGAGTCCCTGGCCGGTCGACGCCGAGATCCCCGAGGTCCACCTGCCGCGTCCGGGCCACGCCGACCTGGCCGGGCTGCTCAAGTACGGCCATCGCGACGTCCGCGACGTGCTCGAACGCGCGAGCGCGCGGGAGACGGCGGCACGAGTCGCCGGTGGCGCCGTCGCCAAGGCGCTGCTGCGAGCGCTCGACGTCGAGGTCCGCTCGCACGTGACCCGGATCGGGGACGTGGCGACCGACGTGCGTCCGCGCGAGCTGGCGGCCTTCGCCGCGGTCGACGAGAGCCCGGTCCGCTGCCTCGACCCGGAGGCGGCGGCGGCGATGGTCGATCACATCACCCGTCAGCGCAAGGCCAACGAGTCGATCGGGGGCGTCTGGGAGGTCGTGGTGCTGGGCCTGCCGGTCGGCCTCGGCTCCCACGTCAGCTGGGAGGAGCGGCTCGACGGCCGGCTGGCGGCGGCCGTCTGCTCGATCCAGGCGTGCAAGGGCGTCGAGTTCGGGGACGGCTTCGCGCTGGCGGCGCGCCCGGGATCGGCGGCCCACGACGAGATCTTCCCGGGACTGGTGCGCCACACGAACCACGCGGGTGGCCTGGAGGGTGGGATGACGACCGGCGAGCCGCTCGTGATCCGAGGCGCGATGAAGCCGATCCCGACCCTGACCCGTCCGCTGCGATCGGTCGACCTCGGGACCGGCGAGGCCGCGGCCGCGCTGCGGGAGCGGACCGACTCCTGCGTCGTCCCGGCGGCGGCCGTCGTCGGCGAGGCGATGATCGCGCTGGTGCTCGCCGATGCCGTGCTGCGCAAGTTCGGCGGCGACCACCTGGACGACGTGCGGGCGGCGCTAGCGGCCTACCGCGAGCGCTGCGCCGCGCTGGTCCCGGTCGCCGCGGCGTAAGCCGGAACCGGTCCAACCAGTCTCACTCCACGGGAGCGCCGTCAGGGAGGGCGGCGCCCCGTTCATCGGAGGAGAGAGAACCGTGAGAACGATCGGACGCCTGCTCGTCCTCGGCATCGTGCTGGGGGCAGCGCTGGCCGGACCCGCCAACGAGGCCCGGGCCGGCCTCGTCTGCGAGCTGACACCGCAGCTCTGCAACACCCTCACCTACGAGTACGTGACGACGACCGAGACCGGCGGCCAGCCGATCGTGCGCACCCACAAGGCCCTGATCGACGTGCCGACGCTGATCAACGTCGACGACGACCTGGCGCCGGAGCTGACGGCGACGCTGCTGACGATCTCGGGCACCAGCGCCACCGTCGAGATCAAGCGCAACGGGCTCGGCTGGCAGGACGGCCAGAAGCTGCGGACCAAGGTCGAGGTGCGCCTGCCCTATACCGGCGAGAAGCGGATGGCGTTCGGCTACGACGGCCGGCTCGACACCGCGCCGACGGCCTTCAAGGCCAAGCTGAAGGCGCCGAACGCGACCGACGTCAGCGTCGGCGTGACCCAGGAGGGCGCGGGCGCGAAGACCGCGGTCACCGGGGCGACCTTCACCCCGGTCGGCGACGTGCGCAAGGACCCGACCGAGATCGAGGCGCGCTTCTCGGCGCTGCCCGCGCAGGTCGACCTGAACGCCCAGATGACCGATGCGCCGGTCTTCCAGCTGACCGCCGCCGGCCGTCCGACGCTCGACCTGCGGGTCGACAGCACCGCCGGGGCGGAGGCCCAGCGGATCAACGCGCACGTCGAGAAGCTGCCGACCTGGACCAAGGTCTCCTACGCGACCGGGGCGGACGACCGCCACGTCGTGTGGGACGCCGCGCAGGTCGCCGCCCGCGGGACCTTCGACTACACCCGCTTCGTCGGCGGCATCGACCGCGAGCACGTCGGGGTCGTCGCCGAGGACGTCCCGCAGAAGCTGCTCGTCGACCAGACCGCCGATCAGCTGGTGGTCGACGGGTCGACCGCGGCGAAGAAGCTGCGGGCCCAGGTCGACGGCGCCCAGCCGATCTTCCAGGCCAACGGCCAGAGCGTCCGCTCGCTCTACGCGTCGCTGACCGGCCCGACGAAGAAGGTGACCGCGCGCTACGTCGGCGGGGCCGAGGGCTACCGGCTGACGCCGGAGGGCGGCACGATCGACGAGGTCGCGCTGCGGCTCTCCGACGAGCGCAAGCCCGCGCCGCTGGGCGGCGGCCAGGGTCCGCTGCCGATCTCCGACGGGCAGGCGATCCCGCGCAGCTTCGTGCGCTACCGCGACCGGCCGAACGAGTTCGACGTCGCCGCGCGCCTGCGGGATGTCCGCGGCGTGGCGCTGCGCACCGACCAGCCGCTGCGCGTGGCGCCGGACGTCGCCACCGCCCAGCCGCTCGACGTCGACCTGAAGTGGTCCGACGCCGCGGGGCCGGTGATCTCCGCCGGGGGCGGCGACGGCCGTACGCCGCGGCCCCTGTACGAGGTCTGGGGCACGGTCGCGCAGCTGCAGCCGAGCACCGTCCTGCAGCTCGACGACCAGGGCGGCGCGCGCGGCATCCAGTACGACGCGGCCGGCACGGTCACCCAGGCCGACCTGCACTTCCGCGGCTTCGACCTGACCGATCGCGCCGACGTGCTCGACGTCGAGGCGGACGCGCTGCCGGGCAAGCTGACCCTGCAGTCCTCGCCCGACGGGACGATCGTCGGCGGCGCCTCGGCGCCGATCGGCGAGGTCCGGATGCGGCTGGTCGACCAGGCCGCCAACGCGATCGCCCCGCCGGCCGGCAAGGACGGCGTGACCTACGTCGACACCCCGGCCAGCTTCGGCGTCGCGGCCCGGATCCGCGGGGTCCGCAGCTTCGAGCTGCGCTCGGGCGACAAGCAGGTGGTGGCCGTCGACAGCGCGGCGGGCAAGCCGTTCGGGGCCCGGGTGACGATGCCGCAGAGCGGGTTGCCCCAGCCCCTGCGGGCCGAGGTCGACCTGTCGAAGCTGCCGCCGAAGGCACGGCTGAGCCTGGAGCCGCGAGCCGGTGGCGGCAAGCTCGTCGGCTGGAGCGCCGACGCCGGCGTGCCGAGCGCGACGATCGCCGTCCGCGACGTGCGGCTGACCGAGCGGGCACGCTACGCGGGCCTGGCCGTGACCGACCTGCCGAAGCAGTTCACGATCGCCACTCGCGACTCGGGCAAGCTCGAGATGACGGCGGCCGACCCCGTCGGCGGCGCGCGCCTGCGCCTGGCCGACAGCGAGGAGCACGCGATCGCGCCGCCGGTCGCGACCGACGGCGCGACCTACGTCGACGAGCAGGCGAAGTTCGCCGTCGCGGTCGCGATCCACGGCCTGCGCAGCTTCGAGGTCGACCCGGGCACCACACAGGTGGTCGCGGCCGACAGCGTCGCCGGCAAGCCGTTCGAGGCGGTCCTGCGGATGCCGCTGAAGGGCGCCGACAAGCCGCTGCGCGGCCGGCTCGTGCTGTCGAAGCTGCCGCCCAAGGCCCGTCTGAGCCTGGCGCCCAACGGCAAGGGCGGCCAGCTGATCCAGTGGTCGGCCGGCGCCCCGATCGCCAACGCGCAGCTGACGGTCCGCGACGTGACGATCACCGACCGGGCCCGCTACGCCGGGCTCGACGTGACCGACGTGCCGAAGGCGTTCACCGTCAAGACCAGCGATCGGATCGAGGTCAGCGCCGCCGACCCGATCGGCCGGATCGAGGCCCGGATGACCGAGAAGGAGAGCCGGCTCGACCAGGCGAACCTGGTCAGCAGCCGGATCCCGGCCAACGAGGACGGCTTCGACTACGTCGAGAAGCCGGAGGAGTTCTACGCGGTCGGCCGGCTGAGCGGTCTGCGCGGGCTCCTCCTCCAGGCGCCGAAGGAGCAGCCCGAGGGCGAGCCGGAGCGCTCGGTCACCGTCGCCAACGTCGACGCGGTCGCCGGACGGCCGTTCGGGGTCGACTTCGAGATGCCGGAGACGGAGCCCGGCGAGTACGAGGCGTCGGGCAAGGACCACTTCTTCCTCAGCGGCCGGCTGGCGAAGCTGCGCCCGAAGACGAAGCTGACGGTCGACGTCGGGGCGAGCGGGGACTACGACGAGCAGCTGGCGGACGTCGAGTACGAGGCGCAGGGCACGTCGCCGGGGCTGACCCTCTCGTCGAACGCGGGCGGAACGAAGAAGCTGACGATGAGCACCGGCGCGCTGCCGGAGAAGCTCCGCGCCTGCTACTCGACCTACCGCTGGTGCGCGACCTCGGACGCGTACCTGATCGACAAGCGGCTGGGCCGCCAGCCGGCGGGCTTCCCGCAGCCGAACGGCACCCGCAACGACTCGGGGTCGATCTTCGTCGACGCGTCCTCGCCGTTCACGGTTCAGGAGCTGACCGTCTGCTACGCAGGCGCGACCTGCACCCTGGCCGACGGCAACGCGCTGGACGGCGTGATCGTCAGCGACCTGGTCGCCCAGAAGCTCGCCGTCGACATGTCGATGGACGACTTCAAGACCGAGAAGAACCGCCTGCGCGGTCACGTCTGGATCGACACCGACGGGCACCCGGTGTTCGGACGGCTGCACATCCGCTACGGCACCGACGACACCAACACGGTCAACCGGCTGAGCTACAAGCTCGACGGGCTGCGGGCGGACGACCGGCTGGCGATGTGGCACACCGGCTCGTGGGGCATCAACGAGGACGCCAACTACAACGACTACTGGGCCACGGGCGCCATCGAGTGCCACGGCGGGTTCATCCTCACCGACGCCGGGAAGCTCGGGAAGGGGAAGCTGAAGGCGGAGCAGGCGACGGAGGTCATCAACCACGCCCTCTGCAAGAACCACCCGGCGCCGTGATCGCGGAGCCGCAGCGGTAGGACCTCGCGGCCGGCGCCCGGACGGGTGCCGGCCGCGCCGCGTCGTGTCACACGTTCGGGCTCCAACCGGAAGAAGAGGCATGACCGACGACCGCACCGACGAGGAGCTCGTCGCGCGCCTGGGCCAGGACCCGGAGGCGCTCGGGGCCCTCTTCGACCGCCATGCGGGCGGCCGGCGGGCGTGGTTGCTGCGGGTCACCGGCGACGCGGCGCTGGCGGAGGACCTGACCGCCGAGACGTTCGTCGTCGCCTGGGGCGCCGGCCGCCGCTTCGGCCGCGGTGCGGGCGCGGCGCTCGCCGAGCTGCCGCACGACCTGCGCGCGGCCCTGCACCTGCGGGTGCTCCAGGACCTGCCCTACGACCAGGTCGCCGTCGAGCTGTCCTGCTCGGTCGCGACCGCCCGCCAACGCGTGTCCCGCGCGCTGCGGCACCTGACCACGAGCCTCGAGGAGGCCCCGCCGTGCCCGACATCGTGAACGACCTCGACCATCTGCGTGAGCGGGTCGTCGCCCACGCCCGCCGTGACCTGACGGCGCGCCGCCACCGCCACCGCCGGCGTCGCGCGGCGCGGATCGCGACCGCCGCCTCCGGGGCGGTCGTGGCGATGGCCTCGACGGCGATCGCCGCCGACCAGCTCGGCGTGATCCACCTGTCGGGGACCGAGGCGCGGCCGCTGGCGGCCGGGGAGCCGCTCCCGCCCTACGCCCGGGACGACGCCTGGCACGAAGTCGCCGACGGGCTCGTCTGCGGCGCCGGGCGCGCGCGGGTGATCCTCCCGGGCCGGCGGACGGACATCCCCGCGACGGTGGTGCCGCCGCCGGAGGCGCGGAAGCGGCTGAGCCCGGAGCTGGCGGGCTGCCGCGAGGCGACGGCCGCCGAGGTGGCGCGGCTGAACCGTGCCGGGGCGGCCGGCACGCTCGGGCGCTTCCGCATCGACGGCGACGACGAGGTGCTGGCCGGGCTGCCGATCGAATGGGGACCGCGACCACGGGCCGGGCCCCGAGCGGCGGCGGTCCGGCACCGAAGGCCCCGGACCGCCGCCACATCAGAAGTTGCAGGTCAGGCCCCCGCCGTAGACCGGCGGGTTGCCCGAGGAGCCAGGCGGCTCGAGGTTGCCGCCGCTGGGCCGGCAGGGGGTGAAGAAGCAGCCGAGGGTCTTGAAGAACTTGCCGTTGTGCTTCGCCTTGCAGGCGGACCACTTCCCGCCGACGACGACGCCCGGCGTCGCGAGCGCGGTGGGCGACGGCGGATCCTGGGCGCTCGCGCCGGTCGCCGGCGCGAGCGAGGCCAGGGCGACGGCGGCGGTGATCGCCAGCGTTCGAGCTGGGGTCATGAACTGCTCCTATCGGTCCTCGGGGACGAGCCTCGCGCGGCCACGCGAGCGTTCTCGGACCCCGAACGACCCGACGGCCGGGAGCGGTGGTTCGTTACGGATCGCCGCCCCGGTCGACGGTCGTCCAGGGCCCGTAAGGGGACGGACACGCAGGAGGGTCTATGGAGGTGTGGCAGGTCGTGAACGGTGGAACGAGCAGCTGATGGCACGGGAGGTCACGGTCGACGAGGCCGCCGCGCTGCTGCCCTGGCCGCAGCGCGAGGCGCTCGCGCTGCTGGCCGACGGAGAGCTGGGCTACTCCGAGATCGCGGGGATCACCGGCGCCAGTCGCGGGTCGGTCGCGCGGACGGTGGTCGCGGCCCGGATCGGGATCGCCGACCGGATGGGCGGAACCCACGTCGCCGACGAGCTCGGCCGCGAATGCTGGGCGGCCGCGATCCAGATCGCCGCCGCGATCGATGGTGAGAGCTGGGCGATCGACGGACGGCTGGCCGCCCACCGCGAGCGCTGTCCGCGCTGCCGGGCGGCTGAGCGCGGGCTCGAGCAGGCGACTCGGGCCTGCGAGGCCTGGCGGCCTGATCCGCCTCGGCCGGGATGGCGCGAGCGGACCCTGCGGCGCTGCGGCGCGGGCGGGATCGGACGGTCGACGTAAGGCGCGATCGCCGCCGGCCGTCCTATCCACGGGTCGCGGCCCGGCGTCGACGACGCGCGGCCGCGGCGCGCAAATCCCGATCGAGGAGAAGCAGATGAAGAGCATCACGGGCCGCAAGGGCCGCTGGGCGGCCGCGGTCGCCGTCACGGTCGCCGCGAGCGCGTTCGCGGGAACGCCGGCCAACGCCGCCGGCGGGTCGATCGGCGGCGTGCAGTGGACCTGCGGGTCGCAGCCGATCGACAGCGGCGTCGACCATCACGGCAAGAAGTGGTCGCAGTACGAGTGTCAGGTCGGCGGCAAGATCCGGATCTACACCAAGTACGAGGACTGATCGCCGGCGCTCGTGGTGGCTCCCGGCCGGGAGCCACCACGACGCTCGACGGCCGAGCCGTCGAGGACCGCCTGGGCGATCGCCCTCGCCGGGTGGCCCGGCGCAGCGGACGCCAGGATCCGAACCGCCGCCGTCGCGCGCGTCCGGGCCTCCCGGTCGTGACCCAGCTCGGCCAGGTGCGCGGCACTGCTGGCCAGCGTGACCGCCACCTCGGGGTGGCTGCCTCCGAGCGCGGCGGACTTCTCGATCAGCGCGTCGTCGAACGCGGCGCGAGCACGCTCGTGGTCACCGCGTCGACGCAGCCCCTCGGCGAGGTTGTGGTGCGCGGCTCCGAGGTCGAGCGGATCGTGGGCGCCGACGGCGGCGAAGGTGTCGATCGCGGCCGTGAGCAGGGCCGCCGCGGCCTCGCAGTCGTCCAGGTCGACGAGGATCGCGGCCAGCGCTGCCTGCTCGACGGCGACGTCGCGGTCGTGCGTCGCGTTGCGGGCCTGCCGGGCGCGCCAGGCGAGGGCGGCCTCGGCGTGGGGCCGGGCGGCCGCGGCCTCGCCGGACGCGTGCTCCAGTCCGGCCAGGTTGTGGTCGAGCGCCGCGCGGGCTTCGCCGCCGAGCTCGCCGGCCTCGCAGGCGGTCTCCGCGATCCGGTAGAGCGCCCGGGCGTCCGCGTGGCGACCGAGCGCCTTGGCGGCCACGCCGCCGGTCATCGCCGCGGCGAACGTGTCGGCCGCGGTCCGAGCGGTGGAGGACGTCGCGAGCAGGTCCTGGATCGCGCCCAACGCGTCGACGTAGGCTCCCCGGTCGATCTGGATCGATGCGCCGGTGACCACCAGCGTGCCGTGGAGCCGCGCACAGTCGGCGGGGACGTCAGCGAGCGCGACCAGCGGCGCAAGGATCTCCAGCGCTCGGCCGATGTGCTCCTGGGCTTCGTCGAGCCGCCCCTGGCACTGCAGGCAGGCGGCGGCCAGCGCTCGCGCGTTGGCGCCGTCGGGGCAGGCCCCGAACCGCTCCGCGCTGCGCGCGGCGAGCACGGCGGCCGCAGCCAGGTCGCCGCGCTCGGCGGCGCTCGTCGCGTCCTGCAGCTGCCGCTGTGCGGACGACTCGTGCATCGCAGGGGGACGGGCCGCGCCGGCGAACCGGCACGGCCCTCGGGATGCGGGCGTTGCGGCCTAGCGGCGGCCCGTGACCTGGTTGTGGTTGAGCCGGAAGGTGGCGACGACGACGGGGGTGGTGAGGACCTGGTTGTGGTTGAGCCGGAAGCCGGCGACGACGACGGGGGTGGTGAGCATCTGCTCGCTCCTGTTGGTTGGGTGGCACCGATCCCGCAGCAGCGGGAGCGTGTTCCGGGAAGACGCACGGGTCCCCGGGCGCCTTACGCGCGGCTCGCGGCTCGGTCGCGTAAGGCTTGGCCACCGTCTGCGGTCCTAGCTGCGTGACTCCACCGAACGAGGACATGATCCGTCGTCGATCCGCCACCGTGGCCCGCGCGCTCCTCGCGCTCGCCGTCGGCTTGGCGGCCCTCGGCGGGCCCACCGACGCTCATGCGGCCATCGTCGACGAGCAGGGGGATCTCTCGGCCGTGGTCGACGCGTTCGAGGACGCGCTGCCGGAGGGCGGCAGCGAGGGCTACGACGTCCCGACCGTCGCCGAGGCCGACACGATGGCCGACGCCTACGCCGCGATCCGCCAGGGCAAGCTGTCACAGGCGGCAACGCTCGCCGCGCCGCTGAAGTACGACGTGGTGAGGTTCCACGACACCGCGGTCGCGCGCGACTACGTGCTGCTGCGCGAGCGACAGAACCCGAACGCCAGCTGGCCGCACGCCTGGGGGCTCTACGTCCATGCGCCGGACGCCGTGCTCTGGGACGCGGTGGTCGAAGCGCCCCACCCGCTCTTCGACACCCACACCTTCGACATCGCAGTCCGGCTGATGCGGGATGCCCGGGCGGCCGATCTGCTGCTCGCGGGGACCCACCGCAACGCCAACGCCGCGACCCTGCCGAGTGGCGACAAGGTCGCGGACGTCGCGCACGCGCCCGGCAGCGTCTTCCAGGCGATCAACCAGGTGGTCGTCGACGCGAACGTGGTCGTGACCCAGCTGCACGGATTCGCCGAGGACCGTCCGGCGGCGTGCAAGGAGGTCGCGGTCTCCGCGGGCGTGTCGACGCCCCACGACGTCGTCACGACGGCCGCGCAGAAGCTGATCGCCCAGGGATTGACGGTCTTCACCTTCAGCGGCACGACCTGCGGGGCGCCGCTGGCCGGGACCGAGAACGTGCAGGGCGACGCGACGCGAGCGGCCGGCGGTCGCTTTCTCCACGTCGAGCTGCGCGAGCACGTTCGCGGCAGCGCGACGTCGCGGGCCAAGGTGGCAGCGGGGATCTCGGGCGCACTGAGCGCCCTGCTGCCGCACTACCCGTTCGTCTTCGTCTGGCCGTAGCCGCGGCGTGGCGATCGGACCGGTCGCTCGCTCCCCACGAGCGAGCGACGCCGATCGCCAAGGCCGAGGACCGCAGCCCCGCGCCCGCCTCAGGCCCCGAACTCGTCCGGGTGCGGCCCGGTCCGGGTGCCGTCGTCGAGCTTCGCGATCGCGGCCATCTGCTCGTCGGAGAGCTCGAAGTCGAAGAGCGCGACGTTGGCGGCGATCCGCTCCGGGGTGACCGACTTGGGGATCACGACGTTGCCCAGCTGGACGTGCCAGCGCAGGACGACCTGGGCCGGCGTGCGGCCGTGGGCCCGGGCGATCGACGTGATCGTCGGGTCGTTCAGGACCGCGCCCTGGGCGAGCGGGCTCCAGGCCTCGGTCACGATCCCGTGCTCGGCGTGGAACGCCCGCAGCTCGGCCTGGGCCAGCCGCGGGTGCAGCTCGATCTGGTTGACCGCCGGCACCACGTCGGAGGACTCGAGGATCTCGCGCAGGTGGTGGGTCTGGAAGTTCGAGACGCCGATCGCGCGGCTGCTGCCCTCGGCCTGGACCTTCTCCAGCGCCTGCCAGGTCTCGACGTAGAGCTGCTTGCCCGGCGCGGGCCAGTGGATCAGGTACAGGTCGACGTAGGTCAGCCCGAGCTTGCCGAGGCTGACGTCGAAGGCCCGCAGCGCCTCCTCGGCGCCCTGGTCGGCGTTCCACAGCTTGGTGGTGACGAACAGCTCCTCGCGCGGGATGCCCGAGGCCTTGATCGCGGCGCCGACGGCGGTCTCGTTGCGGTAGGCGGCGGCGGTGTCGATGCTGCGGTAGCCCGCCTCGAGCGCCGTCAGGACGGCGGCCTCGGTCTCCTCGGCGGGGACCTGGAAGACACCGAAGCCGACCTGGGGGATCGAGGTGCCGCTGTTGAGCGGGATGGTCGGGATCTGGGTCATGGAGTCCATCCTGTCGTCTTTCGTTCGTGGGAGCGGTGCGGCGTCAGGCGGCGTTGGCGAGCTGCGCCTGCGTCGCGGCCGGCGCGGTGCCGGCCCGGCGGTCGAGGTACCCCGACAGCAGCGCCAGCAGCAGCCCGCCGGCGGCGAGCGCGGCGCCGATCCAGTTCGGCGCCGTGTAGCCGAGGCCGCCCGCGATCGCCAGCCCGGAGAGCCAGGCGCCGAGCGCGTTGCCGATGTTGAAGGCCGCGATGTTGGCGGCCGAGGCGAGGGTCTCGGCGCCCTCCGCCTTCTGCATCACGCGGGCCTGGAGCGCGGGCACCGTGGCGAAGCCGGCGGCCCCGAAGAGCACGATCGTGACGATCGACGCGGCCTGCGAGTGGGCGGTGAAGGCGAACGCCGCCAGCACCAGCGCGAGGGCGACGAGGATCCCGTAGATGCTCGGCATCAGCGCCCGGTCGGCCAGCCGCCCGCCGAGGATGTTGCCGCCGACCAGGCCGACCCCGAACAGCACCAGCAGCCAGCTGACGGTCGAGGGGGAGAAGCCGGCCAGCTCGGTCATCATCGGCGAGATGTAGGTGAACGAGGCGAAGACGCCGCCGAAGCCGAGCGCGGTCATCCCGAGCGCCATCCAGACCTGCGGGCGGCGGAAGACGGCCAGCTCGCGCCGCAGGTTGCTGGCCGGGTCGGCGGGCTGGCGGGGGACCAGCGCGACGATCCCGGCGAGGCCGATCGCCCCGAGCGCGCTGACCGCCCAGAAGGTCGAGCGCCAGCCGAGCTCCTGCCCGAGGAACGTCCCGAGCGGGACGCCGAGGACGTTGGCCGCCGTCAGGCCGGTGAACATCAGCGCGATCGCGCTCGCCCGCTTCTGGGGCGCGACCAGGTCGGCGGCGACCACGGCGCCGATCCCGAAGAACGCGCCGTGCGAGAACGCGGCGACGATCCGGGCGCCCATCAGCACCCCGTAGCTGGGCGCCAGCGCCGCCAGCACGTTGCCGGCGATGAACAGCACCATCAGCCACAGCAGGACGGTCTTGCGGGAGATCCTGGTGACCGCCGCGGTCAGCAGCGGCGCGCCGATCGCGACCCCGATCGCGTAGCCCGAGATCAGCAGCCCGGCGGAGGAGATCGAGACGTCGAAGCTGGTGGCGACCTCGGGCAGCAGGCCGACGATCACGAACTCGGTCGTGCCGATGGCGAACGCGCCGAGGGCGAGGGCGAGGAGGGCGAGGGGCATGAGGGGAGACTCCAATGCGTCAGCAATTAGCGGCGTGAGCAATAGTTGCAAACGCTGGCTATTGCTGTCAACTGGTAGTCTTGCGCCAGCAGCGAGGACCACCGCTGCCTCCCGAGACGAGGTCTGAGCCATGTCGATGCCCGATGACGCGATCGAGGCCCGAGCCCAGGGCTGGCGGACGCTGGCCGCGCTCCACGCGCGGATCGAGGACCGGCTCGCCCGCGAGCTGGAGTCCCGCCACGACCTGAGCGTCAACGAGTACACGGTGCTCGACGTGCTCTCGCGCCAGGACGAGCACCACATGCGGATGCAGCAGCTGGCGGGGGCGGTCGTCCTCAGCCAGAGCGCCACGACCCGGCTGGTCGCCCGGCTGGAGGATCGCGGCTACCTGGCCCGGCACCTCTGCGCCACCGACCGCCGCGGGATCTACTCCGAGCTGACCGAGGCCGGGCAGGCGCTGCTCGATGCCGCCCGCCCGACCCACGACGCGGCACTGCGGGAGGCGCTGGCCGCCGCCCGCCAGCAGGAGGAGCTGCAGCCGCTGGTCGAGACCGTCGAGCGGCTCTCCCGGCCCGCCGCGGTCGGCGCCTGACCTCGATGGACGGCGGCCCGGACCCCGGGGGCGAGCCGCCGGCGCTTCCGCCCGACGCGCTCCCCGGATCGGATCCGCCGGCGGTCCTCGGGGCGCTGCTGGAGAGCGTCGCCGACGCGGTCTACGTGGTCGACCACGCCGGCACGGTCCGGTTCGCCAACGCGGCCGCGCTCGAGCTGCTCGGCTACCGCGAGGACGAGCTGGTCGGCCGCCCGAGCCATGCGGCGATCCACCACACGCGACCCGACGGCCGCCCCTTCCCGGAGTCCGAGTGCCCGCTGCTGCGGCCGCGGATCACCGGCGAGGTGGTGCGGATCTGGGAGGACTGGTTCGTCCGCCGCGACGGCACGATGGTGCCGGTCGCCTACTCGTCGGCGCCGATCGCGACCGCCGACGGCCGTGGCGCGGTGGTCGTCTTCCGCGACGTCTCCGATCGCCGCGCGGCCGAGCAGGCCGAGCGGGGCGCCGCCGTCGAGCGGGCGCGGGCCGAGGAGCTGGAGCGGTCCCGGATCCGGATCGTCGAGGCCGCCGACGCCGAGCGCCGGCGGATCGGCCGCGACCTCCACGACGGCGCCCAGCAGCGGCTGATGAACGTCGCGCTGCAGGTCCGCCAGGCGCTGGCCGCGATCGACGGCGAACGACCCGAGGCGGCGCGCGAGGACCTCGCCGGGGCGCTCGACGAGCTGCGGGCGACGCTGGCCGAGCTGCGCGAGCTGGCGGCCGGCATCCACCCCTCGATCCTCACCAACCGCGGGCTGGCGGCCGCCGTCGACGGGCTGACCGGGCGGATGCCGCTGCCGGTGCGCGCGACCGTGCCCGAGGTCCGCTGGCCGCCGGCGATCGAGGCGACCGCCTACTTCGTGATCGCCGAGGCGCTGGCCAACGTCACCAAGCACGCCGGCGCGTCGCTGGCGCGGATCGACGTCCGCGAGCGAGACGGGCGGCTGCTGGTCGAGGTCGGCGACGACGGGCGCGGCGGCGCCGACCTGGGCGCCGGCCGCGGGCTCCAGGGCCTGGCCGACCGGGTCGCGGCGCTCGGCGGATCGCTGGCGATCGAGCCCGGCGAGGCGGGCGGGACGGTGGTGCGGGCCGCGCTGCCGCTGCCCGGCGCGATGTCCGGCTAGCCCGACCCCGGCTGTCCGGCGCGACCCCCTTCCGCGAGCCCTGCGCGCGCGGGACCATCGATGGACCGGACGAGCGACGTCCCTCCGTCGCCCGCCTCGCTCGTCACCGTCCTCGCCGACCGACAGGAGCCCGCCGTGCTGACCCCCGTGAAGATCGTCCGCTTCTGGTTGCCGGGCCTGATCTTCCTGATCGGCGCGCTGATGCTGGTGACGCGCCCGGACATCATCGGCGTCGAGGGCGCGGCGCTGATGCTCGGCGGCGGCCTGGGCGTCGTCGTCTCCGATCGCCTGTACCGGATGGGCCTCAAGGGCGAGGAGGAGCGCGACGAGGAGAGCGACGCCCGCGGCTTCCTCGACCGCTACGGCGTCTGGCCCGACCAGGCCTCGCCCGAGCTGCTCGAGCGCGCCGAGCGCGAGGGCACCTGGCCCGCCGCCCACCGCGCCTGAGCCGATCCGGTCCCCGCTCCGGCGCGCCGGAGACGGATGGCCCCGATCCGCGGCGGTCGCTCACCGCGATCCGGGGCCGTCCGGCCTCGACGGCGAGGTCAGGCCGCCGGGAGCCGCTCGGCGAACCGCAGCAGGGCGTCGGGATCGCGCAGGACCGGGCCGTGGCCGAAGCACGCGATCCGGGGGCGAAGCTCGGCGAGCCGGCGAATCGCGTTCCGATTGCGGGCCGGGTCCGGGGTCAGGATCGGCAGCGGCTCGTGCAGGCCGACGCGCCCGGTCAGCGGGTGGACGTGGTTGAGCACGTCGCCGAGCAGCAGCACCCGGTCCTCGGCCCGCCAGAACGCGAGGTGACCGGGGCTGTGGCCGGGCGTCTCCAGCACGGCGAACCCCGCGACCTCGTCACCCTCGCGCAGCCGCCGGTCGACCGGGTGCGGCGGCCCCGTCCACCAGCGCTGCTGCAAGTGGTTCGCCAGGCCGGGCGCCTGCAGCGCCGCGACCCCACCGGGGGTCTCGGCCGCGTCGGCGTCGCCGTCGCCGACGAGGAACGGCAGGCGCAGCTCGGTGCAGATCGCGTGGCTCGAGCCCTGGTGGTCGGGATGCGCGTGCGTCAGCGCGTGCGCGCGGACGGCGCGACCGGCGATCTGGCGCATGATCCGGCGACGAGCGTGGCGGGTGCCCGCGTCGATCAGGACGTCGCCGACCAGGTAGGCGTTGATCGCGTCCCGCGGCCGGCCGGCCAGCTGGAGCACGTCCGGTGCGATCTGGCGCACCTCAGGCATCCTCGCGTCGGGGCTGGGCGTCGTTGGTCGTCCGTGGCATCGGGCCGGCAGCCTAGGACGGGGCCCGCCGCATGGCGTCGGGGCGGGACCCGTGGGTTTTGGCGGTCGACCCCGAACGACAGGACGGCCACGCTGCCCCGCGACGCGTCCCGGCCGTCGCCGTTCAGCGCGCGCGCAGCAGCGTCAGCACGGCCATCACCCGGCGGTGCTCGTTGGCGGTGGCGGTCAGGCCGAGCTTGTGGAAGATCCGCGTCGTGTGCTTCTCGATCGCGGCCGCGCCGACGCCGAGCGCCTCGGCGATCCCGCGGTTGGAGTGGCCCTCGGCCATCAGCGCGAGGACCTCGCGCTCGCGCGGGGTCAGCGCGTCGAGCGGGTCGTCGACCCGCGGCCGGCCGACCATCCGCGCGACCACGTCCGGGTCGAGCGCCGAGCCGCCGCCCGCCACCCGCCGGACCGCGTCGACGAACGACTCGACGTCGATGATCCGGTCCTTCAGCAGGTAGCCGACGCCGTGGGCGTCGTCGCCGATCAGGTCGGTCGCGTAGCGCTCCTCGAGGAACTGCGAGAGGACGAGGACCGCCGTCTCGGGCAGCTCGCGCCGGATCCTGACCGCCGCCCGCAGCCCGTCGTCGCCGTGGTCGGGCGGCATCTGGACGTCGACGATCGCCACGTCCGGCCGGTGGGCCCGGGCCTTGCGCAGCAGCTCGTCGGCGTCGCCGGCCTCGGCCACGACCTGCAGCCCGGCGTCCTCCAGCAGCCGGGCGATGCCGGACCGCAGGAGCACCTGGTCCTCGGCGATCAGGACGCGCAGCGCAGCCACGCCGGGCAGCCTGGCAGACCAACGCGCCGGCCGCTCACGACGGGCCGAACCGCTCGGTCCGGATCCGCGCCGGGTCGTGCCCGCCGTCGACCAGCAGGTCGGCCGCGTGCTCGACGAACGGGGTCGGCCCGCAGACGAAGACCAGCGGCCGCTCCTGCGGCGGCGGGCCGATCGCAGCCACCATCGCCGCGTCGATCCGGCCGGCGAACCCGCTCCAGCCCGGCGGCGGCAGCCGCGTGTAGGTCGGTCGCAGGTCGAGGCGGTCGTCGGAGGCCAGCGCCGTCAGCTCGTCGCGGTAGAGCAGGTCGCCCGGCCCGCGGACCGAGACCAGCGCGCGGGCGTCGATCGTGGAGCCGCGGGCGGCGCGGTGACGCAGCATCGCCATCAGCGGCACGAGCCCCGACCCGCCGGCGATCAGCAGCAGCGGACCGCCGTCCGCCACCGACCAGGTGAACGGTCCGCCGATCGGCCCGCGCAGCTCGAACTGGTCGCCGACCCGCAGCTCGTCGACCAGGTAGGGGGAGACCTCGCCGTCGTCGATCCGCTCGACGGTGATCTCGACCCGCCCGGACTCAGGGGCCGAGGCGAGCGAGAACGAGCGCTGCGCCTGGTAGCCGTCCTCGGCCGTCAGCCGGACGTCGAGGTACTGGCCGGCGCGGTGGCCGGGCCAGCCGGGCACGTCCAGCTCGAGCGTCCGGGCATGGTCGTTCTCGGCCCGCGTCGCCGCGACGGTCGCGGTCCGCCAGACGATCGCCGGCGGTGTCGCCGGGCCGCGCGCGTCGGCCACCCTCAGTCGCTCCAGTAGCGCTCTTCGCGCCACGGGTCGCCGCGCCGGTGGTAGCCGCCGCGCTCCCAGAACCCGGGCTCGTCGGCGACGGTGATCGTCAGCCCGCGAACCCACTTGGCGCTCTTCCAGAAGTACAGGTGCGGGACCAGCAGCCGCGCCGGCCCGCCGTGCTCGGGCGGCAGCGGGGCGCCGTCGTACTCGTGCACGACCCAGGCCCTGCCGTCGGTCAGGTCGGCCAGCGGCAGGTTCGTCGTGTAGCCGCCGTCGCACCAGACGCTGACGAACGCCCCGCCCGGGCTCAGGCCGGCGAGCAGGGTGTCGACCGCGACGCCGGTCCAGGTGGTGTCGAGCTTCGTCCACTTCGTCACGCAGTGGATGTCGACGGTGAAGGTCTCCTGGGGGAGCGCCCGGAACTGCTCCCAGCTCCAGCTGGCGGCGCGGTCGATCGCGCCGTCGATCGACAGCTGCCAGCGGTCCAGGTCGACGCGCGGCGTCGGACCGGCGGACAGCACCGGGAAGTCCCGCTCGACGTACTGGCCGGGCGGGACCCGGGTCGGGTCGACGGGCGGACGGCGGCCACGGAACCCGCGCGAGATCGGGGGCATCGGGAGCGGCTCCTCAGCCGAGCATCGGGGACGGCGGGATCCGGGGCTCGCCGTGGATCGCGTCGATCCGCAGCGCGACCTCGTCGACGAAGCACCACGACCACCGCTCGCCCGGCTCGATCGAGCGGATCAGCGGGTGGCCGGTCGCGGTCGCGTGGGCGGTGGCGTGCCGGGCCGGCGAGTCGTCGCAGCAGCCGACGTGGCCGCACTCCAGGCAGATCCGGAGGTGCAGCCACTGGCCGCCGACCGCGAGGCAGTCCTCGCAGCCGTCGACCGACTCGGGCAGCTCGGTGACGAGGACGTGGTCCAGGTGGGTGCAGGCGGGCATGGCGGTCTCGGCTCCTGGCCGTCAGGCGGCGTTCGGCTCGACGGGGATCAGGGTCTCGTCGTCGGCCGCCGACTCGAACGGGATCCAGACGTGGAAGGTGGTCCGGCCCGGCTCGGAGTCGACGGTCATCGATCCGTGGTGGCGGTCGACGACGATGCTGCGGGCGGTCGTCAGGCCCAGGCCGGTGCCCTGGCCGACGTCCTTGGTGGTGAAGAACGACTCGAAGACGCGATCGCGGACCTCGGGCGGCATCCCGGGGCCGTCGTCGCTGATCTCGATCAGGGCGCAGGGCCCGTCTCGGCGGGTGGCGAGGGTGATCGTGCCGCGCTCGCCGAGCGCCTGGATCGCGTTGTCGAGCAGGTTCGTCCAGACCTGGTTCAGCTCGGGCCCGCGGACCATCAGCGGCGGCAGGGTCCGGTCGTAGTCGCGCACGACCTCGATCGCGGTCTGCTTGAGCTTGTGGCCGAGGACCGTCAGCGTCGTCTCCAGCCCCTCGTGGACGTCGACCTGCACGACCTCGCCGCGGTCGACGTAGGCGTAGGACTTGACCGCCCCGACCAGCTCCGACATCCGCGCGGTCGACTCCTGCAGCTCGCGCGCGAGGCCCTGGGCGGAGAGGGTCGCCGCGACCCAGCGGACGACGGCGTCGGTCGCCTCGCCGGCCAGCCCGCGGACGCGCTCCAGCCAGGCGGCGTCGACGCGGGCGCGGGCGAGCGGCTCGACGATCCGCCAGGCCTCGCCGACGCCGGCGTCCTCGAGCGCGTCGCGCAGCTCGTCCTCGGCGTCGGCCGCGTCGAGGGCGTCGAGCGCGCTGCAGGACGCGGAGCGCTGGACGGCCTGCTGCTGCAGCTCGATCAGCTGCGCGGCCTCGGCCCGCTCGACCCCGGCGGCGACCAGGCTGATCAGCGCGCCGTTGACGGTCTCGATCGCCTCGGCCATGTCGGCGGCGGCCCGGCGCGCCGCCGCGGCCGGGTTGTTCAGCTCGTGGGCGAGCCCGGCGGCCATCGTGCCGAGCGCGGCCAGCCGCTCGCGGTTCTGCTCGACGGCGGCGATCCGGTGGACGACGGGGGAGACCTTCGACATCACCCGCTCGCGGACCAGCGGCTGCTCGTAGGTGATCCGGCGGAACTCGTCGGCCGGCAGCAGCGCCACCAGGCTCGGCTCCTCGACCTGCATCCGGACGGCGTGGGCGCCGTCGATGATCACCGCCACGGCGCCCATCCAGGTCGGCGCCTGCTGGCGGCCGATCGGCTCGCTGCGCTCGCCCTCGACCAGCCAGTTCTGGACGCTCCCGCGCAGCAGCAGGTGGACGCCGGCCGGCTGGCGTCCCTGCTCGGCGAGCACGGTGCCCGCCGGCACCTCCTGGACGCGGGCGACCGACGCCCACGCCGCGAGCTGGGCGTCGTCGAGGCCGTCGAAGAGGTCGACCGCGCGCAGCTGCTCGACCGTGGCCGGCACCCCGTCGTCGGAGAAGTCGTCGCCCATCGCTACGCCTCGGCCAGGTACTGGTGGACGAGCGACACGGCCATCGACCCCTCGCCGACCGCGCTCGCGACCCGCTTGATCGACCGCGCCCGGACGTCGCCGGCCACGAAGACGCCGGGGACGCTGGTCTCCAGCAGGTAGGGCTCGCGCGGGAGCGGCCAGCGGTCGGCGGGTGCGTCGGGCCCGGCGAGGATGAAGCCGCGCTCGTCGCGGGCGACGACGCCGTCGAGCCAGTCGGTCCGGGGCGAGGCGCCGATGAAGACGAAGCAGGCGTCGGCGGCCAGGTCGGACTCGCCGTCGGGCCCGCGAACGCGCAGCGTGCGCAGCCGGCCCTCGTCGCCGTCGGCGGCGATCGCCGAGGTGCCGGTCCGGACCTCGACGTTCGGCAGTCCGGCGATCTGCTCGATCAGGTAGTGCGACATCGACGCCTCCAGCGACGGGCCCCGCACCAGCATCGTCACCTTGCCGGCGTAGCCGGCGAAGTGGACCGCGGCCTGGCCGGCCGAGTTGGCGCCGCCGATCACGACGACCTGCTGGTCCGCGCACGCGCGGGCCTCGGTCATCGCCGCGCCGTAGTAGATCCCGGCCCCGGTCAGATCGGCGAACCCGGGCGCGTCGAGCTGGCGGTACGAGACCCCGGAGGCGACCAGCACGCAGTTCGCGCTCAGCGTCCCTCCGCCGCTCAGCTCGACGATCCGCCCGGCGCCCTCGGCCCGCAGCCCGATCGCGTCCTGGACCGTCAGCAGCTCGGCGCCGAGCCGCCGCGCCTGGTCGGTCCCGCGCCGCGCCAGGTCCGACCCGGAGAGGCCGGCGGGGAAGCCCAGGTAGTTCTCGATCCGGCTCGACTGCCCGGCCTGGCCGCCCGGCGCCTCGCGCTCGATCATCACCGTCCGCAGCCCCTCGGAGGCGCCGTAGACCGCCGCCGCCAAGCCCGCCGGCCCGCCGCCGACGATCACCAGGTCGTAGTGGTCCTGCGCGGCCTGGCCGCTGACCCCGAGTCGCTCGGCCAGCTCCAGGACCGTCGGGCGCTCCAGGATCGACCCGTCCTCCAGCAGCACCATCGGCAGGCCGTCGGGGCTGACCCCGGCGACCTGCAGCAGCTCGCGCGCCTCGCCCTCGCGCTCGACGTCGAGCCAGCGGGCGGGGACCCGGTTCCGGGCCAGGAAGTCGCGCAGGTCGTGGGAGTCCTTGGAGAACCGGTGGCCGATCACCCGCACGCCTCCGGCGTCGAGCGCGGCGCCCGCCTCCCAGGTCGTCAGCAGGTCCTCGACGACCGGGAACAGCTGCTCCTCCGGCGGGTCCCACGGCTTCAGCAGGTAGTAGTCGAGCGCGACCTCGTTGATCGCCTGGATCGCGGCGTCGGTGTCGGCGTAGGCGGTCAGCAGCACCCGCTTGGCCTCGGGCACGAGCTTGCGGGCCTCGATCAGGTACTCGGTCCCCGACATCCCGGGCATCCGCTGGTCGGCGATCAGCAGCGCGACGGCGTCGCCCCGGGTCCGCAGCTGCCGCAGCAGGTCGAGCGCCTCGGCCCCCGACGAGGCGCGCAGGATCCGGAACCGCTCGCCGAAGCCGCGGCGCAGGTCGCGCGCGACCGCCGCCAGCACCGCCGGTTCGTCGTCGACGGCCAGGATCGCGGGCCGCCGGGCGCGCTGGTCCTCGGTCTGCGGATCCGCGTTCACGCTCGCCACATTGCCACACCCGTCAAGTGGGCCGGTGGAACCGGTGCGGCACGTGGTCGGCACCGATCCGGCACTGTCGGGACGGGATCCCGGTGGGAATGTCGAGAGCGACCGGGGCGGCGCAAGCGCCCACGCATCGACAGGGGGAAGCACGTGATCAGCAGGGACCTCGTCGTGGAACAGCGACGCCTGACCGTGGAGCCGGTGAGCCTGGCGCTCGGCGCCCGGATCGACGGGCTGGATCTCTCCAGCGAACTCACCGACGACCAGCGCCAGGCGGTCCGCGAGGCGTTCAAGGACCACGGGCTGCTGGTCGTACGCGACCAGGACATCACCGTCGACGACCAGCGGCGGTTCGCGTCGGCCTTCAGCGAGCTGGAGCTGGCGCCCGGCCAGAGCCCGCTCGAGATGCGCGAGCACACGGCGATGTTCGCGCTCGACGGTCACCCCGACTGCCTGGCGCTGCACAACGGGCCCGACCGCCGGCCCGGGCTGGACCACTGGCACACCGACAACGTCGGCTTCGTCGACCCGCCGAGCGCCACGGTGCTCTACGCCAAGATCACGCCGGCGCTCGGCGGGGACACGCTGTTCTCGAGCATGTACCTGGCGTACGAGGCGCTGTCGCCCACGATGCGGCGCCTGCTCGAGGGCCTCGAGGGCGTCCACGACATGCGCCAGGCGTTCCGCAACCCGATGCTCGAGAAGGCGCTGCGGGCACGGGGCATCGATCCCGACGAGCACTTCGCCGCCCATCCCGCCGTCGCGCATCCGCTGGTCCGCACCCACCCGCTGACCGGGCGCAAGGCCCTGTTCCTCTCCGCCCCGCACACGACCGGGATCGTCGGGCTGAACGACGACGAGGCGAAGCACCTGCTCGGGTTCCTCTTCCGCCACGTCGAGAACCCGGCCTTCCACTACCGCCACGTCTGGCGCGAGGGCGACGTGCTGGTCTGGGACAACCGCTGCCTGCAGCACCTGCCGGTCGCCGACTACTACCCGCACGAGCGGCTGATGCTCCGGATGAGCGTCGCGGGCGACCGTCTCGGCACCGCGGTCTGAGGAGCGTCCGATGACGACGACGCTCGTCGGGGGGACCGACGACGCAGGGACGCTGGACGCCGGGCTGGCCGCCGGGCACCCGAACCTGGTCTGGGCGCAGGCGCACCTGGCCGGGCGGATGACCGGCCGCCGGTCGCCGGTCGCCGAGCGCACCGAGCTGCTCGAGGTCGGCGGGCGGCTCTGCTTCCTGGCCGGGCCGATCGACGCGGCGGCGCTGGCCGCCGCGGCCCGGGCGCTCCGGTCCCGCCGCACGGCGATGCTGGTCCTGCCGCCGGGCACCGACCTGGACGCGCTGACGGTGCCCGACGGCTTCCGCGCCGGGCTGCGGCAGCACTTCCGCGGCCGCAGCGCGGACCTGCGGCGGGCATTGACCGGCGCGGAGGAGCGCGAACGCCGCCGGCGGTTCCGTGCCGACGGCTACGGGCTGCGGCGGCTGCGGCCCTCCGACATCGACGATCCGCTGCTGCGGGAGACGATGCTCGAGGTCTACGGCGCCGCCGAGCACTTCCGCGCCGGACCCGAGCTGGGGTTCTGCGCGACCCACGAGGGCCGGATGGTCTCGTGGATGCATCCGGTGGTCGGCGCCGGCGCCGGCGAGGTCGGTGCCGGGACGGCGGCCGAGCACCGCGGGCGCGGGCTGTCGGGGACGCTGGTCTTCGTCACCGCGCGGGCGATGGCGCAGGCCGGTCTCGACGTGACGGCCAGCTGGATGGCGGACCTGGAGGCCAGCTGGAGGCTCTCGCGCCACGCGTCGCTGCGCCACGAGTTCGACTACCCGGTGCTGGTGCGCGATGCGCGCTGACCCGGCGCCGCGCGCCGACCCGCTGATCCGCTGCGCCGTCGCCGGCGACGGCGGCCCCTGCGAATCGGTCTACCTGGGGTTCGGCCTGGCGACCCGCCACGGGCTCGGCGAGGGCCGACTACCGCTCGACGCGCTGGCGATGGTGCTGGTCGCCGCCCGCCGCCGCGAGCAGCTGGGCGCCGCGCGGGTGGTGCACCTGATCGCCGACCGGCACGCGCTCTACAACGGCTTCGCGACCCGCCGCGACGTCGATCGGCGCGCCCGGATGCTGGCCGCGGAGCTGCGGGAGCTGGCCGCCGCGCTCGGCCTCGGCCCCTACGAGGTGGTGCTGGCGTCGGAGATCGAGGATCGGCTCCACCCGCGGCTGATGGGCGAGGCTTGGGCCCGCTGCCCGGACCTCTACGCCGCGCGCCAGGCGGCCGACGTCGAGTGGGCGCGCCGGCGGTGGGGCGCGGGCGTCAAGGTCGGCTGGAGCATGAGCGGGGACGTGGCGGCGACCGGAGGCCGGGACGAGCCGTACTTCGACCGCGTCCACCGGTCGATCTTCGGCGGCGAGCTGGCCGCGGTCTACACCGCGCCGGGGCGGGCGCTCGATCCGGCGCGCCCGCGCTGCAGCCCGTACACGCTGCTGCCGGGCCAGCCGCGGCTGACGTTCTCCTCGGACGCCGACGCGATCCGCGTCCACTGCGCCAGCGCCAGCATGCGGCGGCACCTGGCCCCGATCTGCGATCGCGGGCTCGAGCAGCTCGGGGTCGCGGTCGACGGTGCGCTCGCCGACCGGCTGGACGTCCTGCTCGCGCACCTGCCCGGACGCGCGAGCGGGGCGGCCCGGGCGGTGGCGGCCTGATCGAGCGGCGCGGGGTCGCCTCCGCCCGGCATCGACTGGCGCCCGGGCGAAGATCTTCGCCTGGACCGCGCGCCTCTCAGGCGCTAGGTTCGGGTCGGGGGGACGCACACAGCGGCGTCCACAGGTCCACGGGGTCGAGGAGCGCCAGATGGCTGCCATCGCAAGCACCATGCCGGTCACGTAGATGCGACGCGCGCATGCCCTGGACGCTGGACATCCACATCATCGACGTCGGCCAGGGCGAGTGCACGTTCATCGTCGCCCGCGATCCGGCGGCGGTGGCGCCGGCGCCGGCGACGCGCTCGATCCTGATCGACGCGGGCCACCGGATCTACGCGAAGACGGTCAACGACTACATCGCGAACCTCCCCGGCGGCGCGGTCCCCGTCGATCACATCCTGACCAGCCACTACGACGTCGACCACTCGGGCGGCGTCCAGGCGCTGCTGATCGCGGACAACCTCGACGCCGTCTGCCGGGCGGTCGGCTCGACGGCGCCGATGGCCAACATCCCGGCGCCACGCCCGCAGCTGCTCGCCGGGTTCACCGCCGCCGCCTGCGCCGCCATGCTCGGCGCCTACGGGCCGAGCGCCGCGGCCGCCGGCCCGCCGATCCTCGTCGCGCGCGGCGCAGCGGCCGGACTCAACGACGCGAACGCGATGCAGCAGGGGATCGCCAGCGCCGAGGCGCTGCCGCCGCCCGCCCCGCAGCCGCTCTTCGCCCAGGGCGCGACCAAGCGCCGCGACGTCGCCCGGCGGGTCGGACTGGCCGCGACCAACGCGGTCGCGGGCGGCTTCAACGTCGCCGCCTCGGCGCGGGCCGCGGCCTACCAGGAACTGCGAACGACGGTCCCGGCCGGCAGCCGCTTCCGGACGCTCGGCCGCTACCGCGACACGCACGTGATCGACATCGGGCCCACGGCGCACATGCCGGCGGCGTACGGGCCCGCGATCACGGGGCAGTACACCGCCTCGGGCAACTACGCGGTGCAGGCGCCGAACACCAACCGCATGCGGACCACGCCGGCGCTCGGCGACGAGGTGCTGTTCGACTCGGGGCCCGGCGCGGTGCTGCCGCCCGCGAACGCCCCGGCGGCCGTCGTGACCGCGATCAGCGGCACCGCCTGGCCGACGGGCGCCGCCTTTCCGCCGAGCGGCCAGCCGGACAACGACGACAGCATCGGCCTCGTCATCCAGTTCAACGAGTTCGTCTACTGGACCGCCGGCGACCTGCCGTCGCAGGGCGAGGACGTCGTCGGCAACGCGCTGATGGCCAACCCGCTCCCCGACCCCGCCGGCGGCTTCTACCCGCAGGCGACGAGCGTCGCCTGCTTCAAGTGCGGCCACCACGGGTCGGCGACCGCGACGTCGCCGGCCTTCCTGGCCGCGGTCAACCCCGTCGGGGCGATGATCTCCGCCGGCAACAACCCGGCCCACCAGCACCCGCGGCAGGCCACCATCACCGCGCTGGACAACGCCGGGACGATGCAGTTCTTCTACCTGACGAACTGCAACTTCGCCCGGGTCGGGGTCCCGCGGTCCAACGGCCTCAACCAGCTCACGGCGATGGGCAACCGCTCGCGCGTGGCCGGCGACAACGCGCTGCCGAACCTCCCGGTGCCCGGCGCGCCGGCACGGCACCGCGGGAACGTCGTCCTGCGCGTCGTCGAGGCGCAGTCGCTGCTGCCGGCCGGCAATCCGGCGCGCTGGTGCGTGGTCGGCTACTGGGACCTGGATGCCGCTCCGGCGGGGCCGCGCGTCGACGCGCTGGTGTTCTGATGGACCTCGCCGCCCTCCGCACCGAGCTGCTCGCGCGTGGCTCGCCGCTGACCCTGGCGGCGACCGACACCACGCTCCCGGCCGCGCTGACGGCGTTCCTGGCGGCGGCTCCGGAGCGGAGCCTGTCGATCGCCCCGGCCTCCGGCGGGATCGCGCTCTCCGGCTCGGTGCTGACCGTCGCGGGCACGACGAGCGCCGCCTGGCCGGTCCAGGGGCTGGCCGGCGTCCACCTGACCGTGACCGCCGTCGAGCTGCGGATCGCCGACGGCACGCCGCCGGTCGTCGGCCTGACCGCGACCGGGACGCTGCCGCTCGGCGGGCAGGCCGCCCCGGTCGCCGTCACCTCGCCGGTCGCGGCGGGCGGCGGCTGGACGATCGCCCTCACCGCCGACGTGCCCGCCGTGACCCCGGAGGCGCTGGTCGGGCTCGCGTACGCGCTCGAGACGCCGTTCGCGGTCCCCGAGCAGCTCGACGTGCTGTCGCGGCCGCTCACGCTCGCCAGGGACGCGCTGGCGATCGCCTTCGTGCCGGGGACGACGGACGACGCGCTGCTGACGTTCGCGATCGAGGCGCCGCAGGCCAGGTTCGCGCTGGTCGACGGCGTCGCCGAGCTCGAGGGGCTGACGCTGCGGGCCACGATCAAGACCCGCTCGATCTCGCTGACCGTCATCGGCCACCTCGAGATCGACGGCATCGACGTCGACGTCGGCGTCGGCTTCTCCACCGGCAGCGTGTGGACCGCGTTCATCGCGCCGCCGCCCGGCAAGTCATTCCCGGGCATCGTGGCGCTCGCGGACTGGATCGCGGGCTCCGGCACGTCGCAGGCGGGCGACGTCCAGGACGGCTTCGCGAACGTCGGGTTCGACACGGGGGCCTTCGACGCCGCGATCGAGGGGGTCAGCGTCGCCTTCGACGTCAGCGCCGGCTCGCTCGTCTCGTTCGAGGTCTTCAGTCGGCTGACCGTGGCGGCGATCCCGCTCGACCTGGTGCTGACGCTGCCCGAGCTCACCGTCAGCGGCACGCTGCACCCCGGCACGCCGGTGCGGATCTCCGACGTCCTCGGCGCGCTCCACCTGCCGACCGGCGGCCTGCCGCTCGACGCCGAGATCGGCCTCGTCATCCTCAGCGCCCAGCCGAGCACCAACTCGTACGCGCTCGAGTTGCACGTCGACGACGTGGCGCAGGCGGGGCCCTTCGCGGTCGAGCAGGTCTCGCTGCTCGTCTCGTACTCGAGCAACGGGTTCGACGGGCAGTTCGGCGCCGAGATGTCGGTCTGGGACCTCGGGGCGCTCGAGGCGGTCGCCGAGTACTCCTCGACCGGCGGCTGGACGTGGTCCGCGATGACCCCGCCGGGCCAGGACCTGGAGCTCGGCGCGATCATCGCCAAGATCGGCTCGGAGTTCGGGCTCCAGGCGAGCGACGTGCCCGAGCCGATCCGGACGCTCGACCTGAAGGCGCTGACGGTGACCTACGCCTCCGGCACGTCGAGCTTCGCGTTCACCTTCACCGGCGACTTCGCCGTCGCGGACGTGCCGGTCGAGATCGCGCCGTCGATCCTCGTCGCCGCGATCGACCCGAAGGACCTGAGCAAGGGGTACCGCTACGACTTCGGCGGCACGCTGACCGTCGCGTTCCTCGAGCTGGCGCTGGCGTTCGACACGACGCCGAGCTCGACCACGTTCGTGGCCGCGCTGGCCGCCGACACCGACGGCAAGCCGGGCACGGTCGACATCGGGGCGCTCGTCTCGGAGCTCTCGCCGACGCTCGGCGCCGAGGTCCCGAGCGGCATCGCGATCGACCTGAAGAGCGCCAAGCTCGCCTCGATCGCACCGGCGGCCGGGCCCCGCACGCTGGCGTTCGCACTCGACCTGGCCGCCTCGATCGGGCTCTCCGAGCTGCCGCTGGTGGGCGACCGGCTGCCTCCCGGCGAGACGGTCTCGATCGACGACCTCCAGGTGCTCTACGCCTCGGCCGTGGTCACCGCCGAGCAGGCCACCCAGCTCAACGCGCACCTGCCGCCGGCGATCCAGTTCCCGGCCGCAGGGCTCGCCGCCGGCCCCGGCTTCAGCGCGACGGCCACGATCGCGGGAACGCCCGAGCGGCTGTCGCTCGGGCTGGTCGCCCCGCGCCAGCCGCCGCGGCCGCCGCAGCTGCCGTCGGCCGGGCCGCTGCCGGCGACGCGGCCGGTTGGCGCGCCGACCGCTCCCGCCGGGCCCGCCGCCCCGACGAGCAAGTGGTTCGACATCCAGCGCAAGATCGGCACGGTCCAGTTCTCGCGCGTCGGAGTCGTCTACGACAGCGGCACGCTCTTCCTCGCGATCGACGCGGC
This sequence comes from Patulibacter medicamentivorans, assembly GCF_000240225.1. GTDB lineage: Bacteria > Actinomycetota > Thermoleophilia > Solirubrobacterales > Solirubrobacteraceae > Patulibacter > Patulibacter medicamentivorans. Next base: position 11,082 of record NZ_AGUD01000295.1, on the reverse strand, counting down.
GCTGACGATCGGGCCGCTCACGCTCTCGGTCGACGGCCTCGGGGTGGGGTCGCCGCTCACGCGGTTCGAGCCGACGTTCACCTTCACCGGCGCCGGCCTCGAGGTCGACCGGCCGCCGCTGAGGATCGGCGGCGCGTTCCTGCGGGTGGTGCCGCCCCCGACCGGCACGACCTTCGAGCTGGACGGCTCGCTCGTGATCGAGGCCGAGGGCTTCGGCATCGCCGCAGTCGGCTCCTACGCGGCGCTCGAGTCCGGGGCGCCCTCGCTGTTCGCCTTCGGCCAGCTCTCGGCGCCGCTCGGCGGGCCGCCCGCGTTCTTCGTCACCGGCCTGATGGCGGGCTTCGGCGTCAACCGCGCCCTGACCGTCCCCGAGCCGACCGAGGTCCAGGGGTTCCCGCTGCTCGTCCTCAACGAGCCGCCCGCGCCGGGGCGGAGCGCGCCGCCGCAGGGCCTCGGCCACGTCCTCGACGTGATCGAGGGACGGGTGCCCGCGACGCCGGCCGGCAAGCCCAGGGCGTGGATCAGCCCGGCACCCGGCGAGTACTGGTTCGCGGCCGGCCTGACCGCGACGCACTTCGAGCTCGTCCAGACCCGCGCGGTCGTCGTCGTCGAGCTCGGCAAGCAGCTGCAGTTCGCGCTGCTCGGGCTCGCGACGATGGCGCTCCCGCAGGCGGCGGACTCGAGCGCGACCTACGCCTACGCCGAGCTCGAGCTCGAGGCGGTGCTCGAGCCGAGCGAGGGCCGCTTCGGGCTCACCGCGCTGCTCACGCCGAGCTCCTACGTGCTCGTGCCGCAGTGCAAGCTGACGGGCGGATTCGCGTTCCAGGTCTGGTTCGGCGACAACCCGCACGCCGGCCAGTTCGTGCTGACGCTCGGCGGCTACCACCCGGCGTTCCGCGTCCCGGACTTCTATCCGGCGGTGCCGCGGCTCGGGTTCAGCTGGGCGGTCAGCAGCACGGTGTCGATCAGCGGCGGCGCCTACTTCGCGCTCACCCCGAGCTCGGCGATGGCGGGCGGGCGGCTGCAGGCGCTGTTCAGCGACGGCGACCTGAAGGCCTGGTTCACCGCCAACGCCGACCTGCTCGTCTCGTGGCGGCCGTTCAGCTTCACGGCCGGCATCGACGTCGAGATCGGGGTCTCCTACCGGCTCAACCTGCTGATCTGCCACAAGACGATCGAGCTGTCGCTCGGGGCGAGCGTCGACCTCTGGGGGCCTCCGACCGGCGGCCGGGTCCACGTCCACCTGTGGTGCGTGTCGTTCACCGTCAGGTTCGGCTCGCACGGCGCCGGCAGCAGCCAGGATCCGCTGGAGTGGACGGGCTTCCGGTCGCTGCTGCCCGCGACCGACGCGGTCGTCTCCTTCCAGCCGACCGGCGGCCTGGCCAAGCAGCAGGACAGCACCGCCAGCACCAGCGGCAAGGCCTGGATCGTGCGCGCCACCGCGTTCTCCTTCACGACCGAGTCCGCCGTCCCCGCCAGCCACCTGTGCATCGGCGCCGCGGTGCCGGGCGACCCGACCGCGGGCACGGTGTCGACCTCCGACCCGGTCGACGTCAAGCCGATGAACCGTGCCGGCCTGACCGCGGTCCACCGGCTCGTCGTGCGCCGCGGCGCGCCCGACGCGGAGCCGTGGGACCTGTCGGGCTGGACCCACGCGCCCCGGCTGCGCAACGTCCCCGACGCGCTGTGGGGCACGCCGCCGTCGCCGTTCGCGCAGACCCCGGCGGCCGCGAGGGCCGACGTGGTGCCCGGCCGCCCGGTGGGGTTCGCGGTCGCGCCTCCGCCGCCGGCGATCGGGGCGACCCGGGGCGCGTTCCCGCTCGCCGAGGTCGCGCAGGAGACGATCGCGACGACGGCGATGCCGCTGGACCCCGGGGCGACGCCCGGGACCGCGTACCTGCCGGCCGACGCGCCGCACAGCGTCGGCGACATCGCGCGGATCGCCGGCCTCGCCGGGACGCGCACGGCGCTCGTGCAGGCGCTCGGCGCGCTCTACGGCGGCGCCGACGACCCGATGACCGCGATCGGCGCGCAGGCGGCGACGCTCTTCGCCGACGCCCCGATGGAGGTGACCGCGCCGGCATGAGCAGCGATCCGACGCCGTCCCCGATCCCGGTCGGCGACCTCCGCCTGTACGACAGCTACCTGCCCGCGCTCGGGGCCGGCAGCTGGTACCTCGAGGCCGATCACGCGCTGCTCGACGGCAGCGCGGTCGTCAACGCCGACGCGCTCACGGCGAAGCAGGAGCTGGTCGTCACCGCGCCGCAGCTCTCGCTGCCGCAGGACGAGATCCTCGCCCTCCACCCGCCGCCGGGCAGCACCGGGCAGTTCGCGGACGAGCTGCCGCACGTGGTGTTGAGCGAGCCGATGCTCCCCTGGGAGCGGTCGCTGGCCGGCGACGTCGCGGGCCGCCCGTGGCTCGCCCTGCTGGTGCTCGACGCGGACCAGGTCGTCGACCCCGCCGGCTCGGCCACCGGAGCGATCGCGACCACGGTCGACGCGTTCCTCGCGACCGCCGACGGGAGCGTGCTCAAGCCGTCGGTCACGCGCGAGCACGACGTCGCCGGCAGCGACCCGATGACGATGGTCGTCGTGCCGACCACGGCCTTCGCGGCGGTCATGCCGCGCCTGGACGAGCTCGAGTACCTCGCGCACTGCCGCCAGGCGAGCACCGCCGACAAGGCGACCCTCGCCGAGCAGGGCCTGTTCTCCGTCGTCGTCGCCAACCGCTTCCCGGCCGCGCCCGCCGCCGCGGGCGACCCGCCGGCCCGCTGCCTGGTCCACCTGGTGTCGGTCGAGGGGCTCGAGCCGTACCTGGTCGAGTCGCCGGACTTCGGCAGCGCCACGAGCGTCGCGCTCGCGTCGCTGGCGAGCTGGTCGTTCTGGACGATCCCCGACCCGCGGGAGGACTTCCGCGGGCTGATGGAGGCGATCGTCCAGGCCGGCAGCGACCACGGGTCGCCGGCGCCCGACGCCTACCGGCTGCGGCTCCGCTCGGACTCGATCGACGGCGCGGCGCCCGGGGGCGGCGAGGCGATCGCCCGGCTGCGGCAGGGCTACGTCCCGCTCACGTACGCGACGCGCACCGGAGAGTCGACCCTGGGCTGGTACCGCGGCCCGCTCGCGCCGTACCCGGTCGCGCGACTCGACCGCTCCACGCCGCTGCCGACCGCCGACGCGGCGCTCGCCTACCAGCCCGCCTACGGGGTCTTCGACGCATCGCTGGCCGCCGCGTTCCACGTCGGTCGCGCCGCGGCGCTCGCGGACCCGGCGTTCGGCCAGCGGCTGCTCGACCTGCGCACGCGCGGACACCGGTTCGCCGACGCCCTCCACCACCGGCTCACGAGCGACGCGTTCAGCGCGACCGAGATCGCGGCGCTGTCGGGCGCGAACGTGCAGGACGAGCTGCGCGGCGTGCTCACCGCCGACCTGCTCGCCGACCTCGGCAAGCCGGGGCTGCTCCCGGTCCCTCCGGCCCCGCCGCCGCCCGGGCCGGACAGCTCGCCGCAGGAGGCGCTCGCCGCCTTCCTCGCCGAGGACGACGTGCAGCAGGCGCTGCTCGACGCGGTCGGCGTCGACCTCGACCCGGTCGCGACCTGGCTCGGGCAGCTGCTGCTGCTGGGGCCGGTGCCGTTCCACGCGCTGGTCCCGCGCGAGTCGATGCTGCCCCGCGAGTCGCTGCGCTTCTTCCACCTCGACCCGAACTGGCTCGCGGCGCTCCTCGACGGCGCGCTGTCGATTGGGATCGAGTCCAGCCGCGACACGTTCTTCCACCAGATCGCCGGCGACGTCCTCCACGCGGCCGCCTACGACGCGGTCGCGGAGTACCGGTCGACGATCGCGGGGACCGGACCGCCGTCGCCGGCCACGGGCACGGGGCCGATGAGCGGGATGCTCCTGCGCTCGGGCGTCGTCTCGGGATGGCCGAACCTGGCCGTCCGTCCCGAGGACCACGACGGGGCCCTGCTCGCGACGCTGCGGATGGAGCGCCTGTCGCCCGACGTCCTGCTGTGCCTGTTCACCGGCACCCCTGCGAAGGTCACGGTCGCCGAGCCGCAGGAGGGCTTCCGGTTCGGCGTCGACCAGGACGGCTGCGCGACGCTGCGCAGCCTCGCCGCGACCGCGTCGCTCCAGGTCGGCGAGCAGTTCCCCGGCGATCCGGTCGTCCTCGTGCGGGACCCGCAGGGCACGCTGCCCGGCGCGATGCGGCCCGGCGGCGCCCGGGTGCTGAACGTGGCGCCGGGAGCGGAGGGCGGCCTGGTCGCCCAGCTCGCGGCGGGCGTCGCCAAGGCGGCGCAGACCGCGGTCGCGACGTTCGGATCCGCCGACCTCGCGCTGCAGATGCTGAACGCCCCCGAGGCGGTCGCGTTCACCGCGCCGACAGGAGGCTGAGCATGACCGGCCCCGCGCTCGTCGTCCCCGTCCAGCTCGACGCCCTGTCGGTCAACGCGCAGCTGATCGCGCGCGACGGCTTCCGCTGGTGGCGCTACGACTACGCCGCGCTCGACGAGTTCTCCAGCCCCGAGCCCGTCGCGCAGCAGGACGGGATCACCGGCGGCGGGCCGGGCGTGCGCCTGCACTGGGTGATCCCCGACGCGCTCCGCCAGGGCGTCCAGGACGCGCGCACCGGGACGATCGAGCATCCGCTGGTGCCCAACCGCTGGCTGGTCTCGCGGTTCGTCCAGGGCGCGACGCTGAGCGCGACCTCCTGGGTCGTCGAGAGCGACTGCCCGTACAGCCCGGCATCGAAGGCGGCCGGGGCGGACGTCGCCCAGATGAGCATGTGCCTGGTCGACTCCGACCTGGCGCGGCGCTGGGCCGCGAGCCCGGACCCCTGCCGCAACACCGTCCAGCTGCCGCCCGCCGGCAGGACGCCCTACGCGATGATCGGGGCCGCCTTCCCGCTCGCCCAGTGGCAGGAACGCGATCCCGACAGCGCGTTCCTGACCGCGCTGGCCCCGGGCAACGTCGCGTTCCCGATCTACACGCCCCACAACCGCGGGGTCTTCTCGTTCTACGACGCGATGGCCGGCGTGCCCGCCGGCGCCGGCACCGTCAGCTACGCCGTCGTCGGGTGGCACTCCAGCGCCGACGACGACCCGCTCGCCGGGTGGGCGGCGGACAGCGGCTCCGACACGCCGTACCTCGACGCGCTGTCCGCGCTCGACTGGAGCGTCGCGGGCGATCGCGCGCAGCCGGCGACCAGGACGCTCTACGAGGGCCTCGCCCTGGGGGTCGCATGGGATCCGTCGGGCCCGCCGGCCTGCGGCGAGCAGGATCCGCTCGCGGCCCTGAAGCACAGCCCCGACATCGACGTCGGCGTCGGCAACACGACGACCGACGCGTTCACGTCGCTGCTGGCGGCGCGCGCCCCGGACCTGCGATCGGGCGGCGAGCAGCTGCTGCGGGCGTTCCAGTACGACCTGCTGCCGGTGCTCGGCGAGGTCAACGGCGAGGCGCTGCTCGATCGCAGCATCCGCCGGGCCTGGCACGGGTCGTCGGCGGGCGGCTATCGCTGGGAGATCGTCGCCGCCGAGGACCAGGACGCCAGCGCCGCCACGCTCACGGTCGGCGAGCGGACCTGGCTCGCCCAGCTCAACGCCGACCAGCTGCGCCTCGACCTGGCGCTCGGCGACCTCGACGCGCTCCAGTGGCGGTTCCACGAGCTGTGGTGGAAGGCGGGCCGCTACCCCTCCGACTCGTTCCCCGACCCACCGCCGGGCGTCGCGTCGCAGGAGCAGCTGACCCAGCAGCTGGACCCCACCTTCGTGGCCGGGGACGGGACCGCGAGCGTCGCGCGACAGCTGCTCGACCAGCTCGCGACGGTGCGCGCGCTGGCCGATCGCGTGCCCCAGCCGGACCCCCACGTGCCCGACCCCCAGGACGCGCTGACGGCGGGGATCGGCGCGTTCGCCCGCGCTCGCGGCCTCGACGCGACGGCGAAGGTCCTGAAGGCGGTCGAGGCGCCCCGCTACTGGATGCCCAACGACCCGGTCGTCGTCGTGTCGGGCGTCCAGCCGCCGGACGAGTCGACCGCGACCCCGCCCGTCGCGCGGCTGCAGTCCGACCTCGTCGCGAGCCTCACCGTCGACGGGGTCCCGGCGACGCTCGCCGGGATGCCGGCCCTGGCCGCCGCGCTGCCCGCCCGTGCCGGGCTGCCGGACGGCGTCGGCGCGGTGCTCGCGGAGTGGCTGCTCGTCGACCCCGCCAACGCGACGCTGATCGGGCAGGCGCTCGGCAAGCCGCCCGGGGACGTCGCCAAGGCCATCGCCACCCGGGCGGCGCCCGCGTACTCCTCGCCGCTGCCGGCGCTCGGCCTGATCCCGTGGGTCCAGCCGTGGCAGCCGATGTTCGTGGAGTGGGCCGCCGCGTACGCGCCGCTCGGCGACGGCGCGCAGTGGGCGTTCGACGGCGAGGACTACCGCTACGCGCCGCGGACGCCCGCGACCGCGACTCCGCAGTCGCTGTCCGGCATCTCGCTGCTGAGCCCGCACGCCCAGGTCGTCATGGGCGCGCGGCTGCAGACGTTCCTCGACCAGTTCGGCGGCTCGGCCGAGCTGCGGCACGTCTACGAGGAGATCTTCGGCGGCCGAACCCCGCTGCCGGTCCTGACCCAGGCCCTGACCGGGTTCAACGCGCAGCTCACGGTCCGCGACCAGCGGGCGATGCGCCGCCCGGCGCCGGCCGAGCAGACGCCGGTCACCGGCAGCGAGCCCTCCTACTCGATCGCCGAGCTCGCGGGCTTCCCGGACGCCGACGCCGCCGGCCTGCTCGCCGCGCGCTATCGCGGGGCGGTGACGACGGCCCCGTTCATGGTCGCCGGGGTCAGCCCGCCGTTCCAGCCGCTGCGCCAGGGGCAGATGTGGCTCACCTACCTGGCGCTCTACGACAAGTTCGGCCGCACGCTGACCGTGGTCGGCGACGGGCGCTCGGAGAGCGGGATCCACGACGCCGCCAACTTCCCGGCCGTCGTCGACCCGGCGATGGCGCCGACCGCCAAGGCGGTGCCGAACGTGGCGTCGGTGGTCGAGCTGCCGCCGCGGATCCTGCAGCCGACCCGGCTCGACTTCGATCTGGTGGACGGTCGCGACGACGCGAGGCTCCTGTGGCGCGACGCCGACGCCAACCCGGTCTGCGGCTGGCTGCTGCCGAACCACCTGGACCACAGCGTGCTCGTGTTCGGGCCCGACGGCACCGCGCTCGGCGAGGTCCGGCTCGTCGTCGCGGCCGACGGCACCCGCAGCGGGCACTGGGACCCGCCACCGCACGGCGACGTCCGGACGATGGCCGACGTCGCCGCCGCGGCCCCGCGGCTCGCCCAGATGATCAGCGCGCCGGCGCTCGCGCAGGAGGCGGCGTTCGACGCGTTCCTCGACGCCATCGACACGACCCTCTGGACGACCGATCCGCTCGGCGCCCGGCGCGATCAGGCGCTGTCGGTGCTGATCGGCCGGCCGCTCGCCCTGGTCCGCGCCAGCCTGCGGCTGAGCCTGCGGCAGCCGCCGCGCCGGGACCCGAGCTGGGCCGGCACGTTCGCCGCTCCGTCGACGGCGGTCCGGCAGCAGCCGTTCGCGGTTCGCCTCGGCGACCTCGCCACCCGCGACGACGGCCTGATCGGGTACTTCGCGCACGAGGACTACTCGACGCTGAACACCGTCGCGACCCCGCGGACGCAGACCGCGCAGGGGTACGTCCATCCGATCGGCGCGCCGGGCGCCGACGGGCCGAACTACCTCGCGCTGCGACCCGACGCCGCGCCGGCGCCGATCACGATGCTCGTCGACCCGCGGGCGGGCGTCCACGCGACCACCGGCGTGGTCCCCGTCGTCCGCGCCGACCTGCCCGGGCCGTTCGTCGCGCGGGCGCTGCGCCGGCTCGAGGTGACGTTCCGGCTCGAGCCCGCGCTGACCTACGTGCAGCCGACGCCGACGATCGCGGGCACGACCCCGGATCCGGCCAGCTCGGTCGTCCTGCCGATCCCGTCCGAGCGCGCGGGCACCTGGACCTTCTGGGACCAGGAGCCGGCCTGGACGCCCTACGGCCTCGTCGACGCCACGCCCGGCGCCGAGCTCAAGCCCTACCTGGCCTCGCTGCGCGACGGGCGGCTGCAGCTCGTCGTCGACCTCGCCGACGCGCCACCGCCAACCTGACCCGGAGGGACACCCCATGGCTCTGCTGCTCGACTACACCTTCTCGACCGATCCGGCGCCGCTGCAGACGAGCACGGCCCAGGCGGGCACGCGCGGGCGCATCAACGTCTCGGTCTCGGACCCGTCGGACGCGGTCTACTGCAACCAGCTGCTGATCGCGGTGCCCCTGGGCGACGACCCGGCCTCGCTGGCGGCCGTGGCGAACGTGCCGACCGCGTCGATCAACACCGCGGCCTGGAACCCGACGTCGGTCGAGGTCGGCGCGCTCGGCGGCGATCCGACCGTGACCTGGGCGAAGTTCACCTTCAGGGCGCTCAGCACCGACCCGGCGGACTGGCTGATCGGCTCGGCGAACCTCGTGCCCAGCCTCGACGCGATCGTCAACCTCGCCCCGGGGCAGTTCGAGTACGTGATCGAGGAGACCTCGGGCACCGACCCGGAGAAGCTGGACCCGAACCGCGGCAGCTTCACGCTCGACAAGGTGCTGCCGCGGTTCTACGTCCAGAACCTGGTGGCGGTGGCGCCGACGGCGCCGACCGTGCCCGCCACCGAGTTCGCGCTCGGAGCGCCGATCCTGCTCGAGTGGGAGGGCAACGGCACCTGGTACGAGCTGTACCGGAAGGGGATCTCGATGCCGGTCTACGCCGGCACCGCGACCAGCTTCGAGATCGCCGACGGGCTGCTGACCGACACGACCTTCGTGCTGGTCGCGTCGAGCACCGGGAACCCGGCCCACGACTCGCCATCGACCGGCTACGAGACGATCGTCCTCTACGAGACCCTCACGCTGACGGTCTCGAACCCGGCGCTCACGCCGACGAGCGTCAAGGCCTCGGGCGACGTCACGGCCGGCGGGACGCTGGGCGTCAGCGAGGCGGCCACCATCGGCAAGACGCTCGACGTGACCGGCGCGCTGAGCGCGGAGAGCGTCTCCACGGGGCCCGTGGCGGGCAACAGCCTCTCGATCTCCGGCCACGCGTCGATCGGCGACGGGGTGACCGTGGGCGGCGCGTCCTCCCTCGGTCCCACGAACGTCAACGGCAACCTCGCGTCGACGGGAGGGTTCTGGGCGAGCGCGGTCACGACGCCGGGCCTCAACGTCAACGGCGGCGCGACCGTCGGCGCCCTGACCGCCAACGGGCAGACCCTGGTCAACGGCCTCCTGGCGCTCAAGCCGGGCAGCGGCAACGCGATCTACGCGCTGAGCTCGTCCGGCGTCAACCAGATCGCGGGCTTCTACAACCACGCCCGCCGCTCCGGCGACTACATCACCGGCGTCGTCTCGATCGTGGGCCCCGGAGGCGCCTACGGCTTCGGCACCAACGGCAAGTACACGAGCTCGGCCGGCAGCGCGCTCCTCACCCACCTCGAGACGCGGGTCGGCCACCGGGTCGTCACGTCGCCGCTGGTGCTCGAGGAGGAGGTCCAGATCTCGGGAACCGGTCGACTGTCGTCCGGCCGCGCGACGGTCCTGCTCGGGGACGAGGCGGCCGACCTCGTCGTCCACGGCGAGGAGGCCGCCTACCGGGTGCTGGTCACGCCGAACGGCCGCTGCGGCGGACTCGCCGTGGTCGAGCGCTCGCCCGACGGGTTCGTGGTCGAGGAGCTCGGCGACGGGGCGGGGGAGGTCGAGTTCGACTGGCTGCTGATCTCGCGCAAGCCCGCCGAGCTCGGCGCGACCCGACCCAGCGAGCTTCCCGACCGGCTGCCGGAGGCGGCCCCGCCGAGCCTCTGACGACGGGATAGGATCTCCGTCCACCCGCCGAGCCGCGGTTCGACGGCAGCGGGCGCGTTCGGGCGAACTGCGTGCTTTGCAGGGCGTTCCCGGGTTTCACGGTCCGATTCCGCGGGGCTAGCGGATCGGGGCCGCCAACGCAAGCGAGATCGGCGATCCGTTGAGACGCGCCGCGATCGGCGAAAGCCTCGCTACCGTCGGTCGCAAATGTCGGCATACATCGAACACACGATGGAGCGTGCGACGGGCGGCCCGTCATCGCGTGGCTCGGCCGCTGGGGTGCGGGGAGGTGCCCGTCGGCGCGCCGATCGGGTGCTGCAGCAGAGCTACGAGTCCCTCCGCTCCAGCACCCTCCGCACGCTCGACGTCAAGCTCCGCCGCGTGGGGCTGATCCTGGACCGCGCCGACCAGGACGCGGCGTACAACTTCGCCTGGCACGGCCTCTACCAGCGCATGCTGGCGGGCGAGGAGATCGACAACCTCGGCGGCTTCCTGGCCCAGGCCGCGTACTTCCGGGCGATCGACGAGGCGCGGCGGCTCCGGCTGGATCGTCGCGCCGACGACTGCGAGGTCGCCGACCTGGCGGCGGCGGCCGCCGACCTCGACCAGCAGCTGGACGACGCCCAGATGCTCCGGTCGTTCGCCGAGGGGCTCCGCGTTCGCCTGCGCCCGCGGGAGCGCGAGGCCGCGACGCTCTGCTACCTCCACGGGTACAGCCGGGCCGAGGCGGCCGACGTCCTGGGGCTCACGCCGAGGCGGATGGGCAAGGTGATGGATCGCGTCTCGAAGCAGGTCGGCTCGCTCGTCGACGACCTGCGCGAGGGCGACTGGTGCCGCGAGCAGCGTTCGCTGATCACCGCCTACGCGTTCGACGCGCTCGACCGGGACGGCGAGCGGCACGCGATCGCCACGTCCCATCTGGCGGACTGCTCGGCCTGTCGCGCGCTCGTGCGGCGGTTGCGCGCGGCCAGCGCGGTCGTTCCGCCGCTCGCCCTGCCGTGGGCGGTCGTCGGCGGGGCCCCGACCGCGGCTCCCGAAGCGGTCGGCGAGCACCTCGGAAGCCTGCTCGTGCCGGACCGCTGGTCGTCGCGGTGGACGGGGGCCGCGGCGAACGTCGCCGGTGCCGCGCCGTCGCTGGCCGCGCTCGCGCCCGTGGTGGCGCTCGCCGGCGCCGTCGGCGTATCGGCCGCGGTCCGG
>NZ_AGUD01000296.1 GCF_000240225.1 Patulibacter medicamentivorans | reverse complement strand
CACGACCGTCCAGCCGGCGCCGAGCCACCACCGACCCACCAGCCGGCCACAGCCAGCGCCGAGCCACGACCGTCCAGCCAGCGCCCCTCGGAGCGGCCCCCGCCCGCCGCCCACCGAGACCCGCCACAGGCCCTAGCCCAAGTCCATCCCGCGGCCGATGATCTCCTTCATGATCTCGTTGGTGCCGGCGAAGATCTTGGTGATCCGGGCGTCGGCGTAGGCCTTGGCGATCGGGTACTCGGTCATGTAGCCGTAGCCGCCGTGCAGCTGGACGCCCTCGTCGACGACCCGGCAGAGCAGGTCGGTCGAGGAGTACTTGCCCATCGCGGCGTGCTCGATCGAGAGCTTGCCCTCGACGTGCTGGGCCAGCTGCCAGTCGGCGAACAGGCGCGCCTTGACGCACTCGGTCTTCAGCTCGGCGAGCTTGAAGCGGGTGTTCTGGAACTGGCCGATCGAGCGGCCGAACGCCTTGCGCTGGCGGACGTAGTCGATCGTCAGGCCGAGCGCGGCCTCGGCGCCGGCGGTCGCGTTGAGGGTCAGCGTCAGGCGCTCCTGGGCGAGCTTCTGGACCAGGTACATGAACGCCATGCCCTCGTCGCCGATCAGGTTCTCGACCGGGACCCGGGCGTCGTTGAAGAACAGCTCGGCCGTGTCCTGGCTGTGCATGCCGAGCTTGTCGAGCTTGCGCCCGCGCTCGAAGCCGGGCGTGTCGCGTTCGATCCCGAGCAGGCTCAGGCCCGCCTCGGTCTTGACCGCCGTGACGACCAGGTCGCTGTTGATGCCGTTGGTGATGAAGGTCTTCGCCCCGTTGACGACGTAGTGGTCGCCGTCGCGGACGGCGGTCGTCTGGATCGCCTGGAGGTCGGATCCGGTGCCCGGCTCGGTCATGGCGACGGCCAGGATCGTCTGGCCGCTGACGCACTTCGGCAGCCAGCGCTGCTTCTGCTCCTCGTTGCAGAACGAGATCAGGTACGGCAGGACGACGTCGTTGTGGAGCATCACGCCGGCGCCGAGGCCCCGGCAGTCGGCCCGCACGACCTCCTCGCCGAAGACGGCGTTGAAGCGGAAGTCGTCGATCCCGGCGCCGCCGTACTGCTCCGGCACGGAAAGGCCGAGGAAGCCGTTCTCGCCGGCCTTCAGGAACGCCTCGCGGTCGACGATCCGCTGCTCCTCCCAGCGGGCCTCGTGGGGCGCGATCTCGTTCTCGAGGAAGCGGCGGGCGCTCTCGCGGAACGCCTTGTGGTCGTCGTCGAAGATCGGCCGCTCCATCTCGCCGCCCACGAGCTTCCACGCCTCGCTGTCGTGGGAGATCGCGGGAGCGGTGGCGGCGGCGCTGGGCTCGAGGGTGCTGCTCATGGTGGGCGTCCTTGGTCGCGGGCCACCCGGGCGATCGCTCGCGGCGCGCCGGACGGGGTCCCGGGGGTGGGTCGTGCGCCGAAAGATACCAACCCGACGGTTTTTTTCATCGTGTACGCTCACCGGCATGCTCTGCCGGATCGCGCGCGCGGCGCCCGCCGTCCCGAAGAAGATCGCCTCGCGCGGGGCGGACGAGGCGGCGTACCTGCGCGCCCTGGTCCAGTCGGGCTTCGTGCGGGCCGATCGGCCGGCGGTGATCGCGGGGGCCCTGCGGACGATCCGCGCCGAGGGGCCGCTGGGGGCGGCCCTCGCGCTGCCGCTCGGCCGCCATCCGGACCGGACCGCGATCATCGACGAGCGCGGGTCGCTCACCTACGCGCAGCTGGAGCAGCGGACCAACGCGCTCGCCAACGCCTGGCGGGACCGCGGCGTCCGCGCCGGCGACGGCGTCGGGCTGATGATCCGCAACCACGCCGGCTTCGTCGAGTCGCTGTTCGCCGCCTCCAAGCTCGGCGCCCGGGCGATCTTCATGAACACCGACTTCGCCGGCCCGCAGCTGGCCGAGGTCTCGGCCCGCGAGGGCGTCAAGCTGCTCGTCTTCGACGACGAGTTCGCCGCCCACGTGGCCGCCGTCGACGCGCCGCTCGGGCGGGTCCGGGCCTGGGTCGAGGAGGCCGCCGGCGCGGTCGACGCCGACGCCACGATCGAGGAGCTGATCGCGAGCGGCGATCCGACGCGGCCGCCGGCCCCGGAGGAGCACTCGTCGCTGATCATCCTCACCAGCGGCACCACCGGCACGCCGAAGGGCGCCCGTCGCCAGCAGCCCAAGAGCCTCTCGACGCTCGGCGGCCTGCTGACGAGCGTGCCGCTGCGCAGCGAGGAGGCGACGGTCGTCGCGACGCCGATGTTCCACGCGCTCGGCCTGGCCCACGCGATCCTCGCCGCGGGCCTCGGGTCGACGATGATCCTGCGCCGCCGGTTCGACCCGGCGCTGGCCGTCGAGGACGTCGCGAAGCACCGCGCGACCGGCCTGATCGTGGTCCCGATCATGCTGCGCCGGTTCCTCGACGCCTACGACGAGGCCGGCCGCAGCGCCGACCTGTCGTCGCTGCGGGTGGTCTTCGTCGCCGGCTCGCAGCTCGGCGGATCGCTCGCCACCCGAGCGCTCGACACGCTCGGCGACGTCCTCTACAACCTCTACGGCTCGACCGAGGTCGCCTACGCGACGATCGCCCAGCCCCGGCACATGCGGATCTCGCCCGACAGCGTCGGCCCGGTCGTCCGCGGGGCCCGCGTGCGGATCCTCGACGACGAGGGGCGCGACGTCCCGCGCGGGGTCACCGGCCGCGTGTTCGTCGGCAACGGCATCCCGTTCGAGGGCTACACCGGCGGCGGGGGCAAGGAGAGCATCGGCGGCCTGCTGTCGTCCGGCGACGTCGGCCACTTCGACGCCCACGGCCTGCTGACGATCGACGGCCGCGACGACGACATGATCGTCTCGGGCGGGGAGAACGTCTTCCCCGGCGAGGTCGAGGAGCTGCTGGCCGGGCAGGACCAGATCGCCGAGGCCGCGGTGCTCGGCGTCGACGACGAGCGGTTCGGCAAGCGGCTGCGGGCCTACGTGGTCCTGCGCGAGGGCGCGGCGTTGAGCGAGGACGACGTCAAGCAGCTGGTCAAGGTCAACCTCGCCCGCTACAAGGTCCCGCGCGAGGTGCTGTTCCTCGACGAGCTGCCGCGCAATCCCACCGGCAAGGTCCTCAAGCGCAAGCTGCAGGAGGTGGACGCGTGACGCCACCACGTCCCCGGCAGGCCGGCAAGGCGGCGAACCAGGCCGGCAAGGCCGCGCAGAAGGCCGTCCGGCGGGCGGTCTCCGGCGGCCGCGCGAGCAACGGCCGCGGCGGCGACGGGGCTCGGCGGACCCAGGAGGAGCGGCGCGCCGAGACCCGCGGCAAGCTGCTCGACGCCACGATCCGGAGCCTGGTCGAGGTCGGCTACGCCGGCACCACCAGCCGCTACGTGGCCGAGCTGGCCGGCGTCTCGCGCGGGGCCCAGACCCACCACTTCCCGCACCGCCTCGACCTGGTCGCCGAGGCCTACGAGCACCTGGCCAACGAGCGGATCCACGCGATGGCCGACAAGGTCGCCGCGCTCCGCGACGAGGGCTTCTCGGTCGGCGAGCTGCTCGACGTCGTCTGGGCGGACTTCTCCAGCGACCTCTTCGAGGCCGGCACCAAGATCTGGATCGCGGCCGCCGACGACCGCGAGCTGCGCGAGCGGCTGCTGCCGGTCGAGCGGCGGCTGCGGCGGATGATCCGCGAGACGATCGCCGGGCTCGCCGGCGAGCTGGCCGACGACGCGCTGCTGATGGCCAAGCTCGACCTCTGCATCAGCACCCTCCGCGGACTGGCGCTGGCCGAGGCGTTCGAGCCGCGGGCGGCGCCGTCGCGGGCCAGCCGCTGGGCGCTCTACCGGCCGCTGCTGGAGGACCTCGTCGGCGAGGTCTGATCGCGGCTCGCCGGCCGCCGGCCCGGGACGGGGATCCGCGGCGCCGAGGGCGATCGCGACGTCGGCAGAAAAGAAACCGGCCCGACTGTTCAAAAAAACCAACAGGTCTGTATCTTATCCGCGGCACCCCTGATCGACGTCCGTTCGCGGCCCCGTCCGCGTCGGCTCGAGGGGATCCCGAACCAGAGAAGGAGCGACCCACGGTGTCGAGCAAGAAGGTCTACGTCGTCGGCGTCGGCATGACGAAGTTCGAGAAGCCCGGCCGGCGCGAGGACTGGGACTACCCGCAGATGGCGAAGGAGTCGGGCACCAAGGCGCTGCAGGACGCGGGCATCGCCTACGACGAGGTCGAGCAGGCCTACGTCGGCTACGTCTACGGCGAGTCGACCGCCGGCCACCGCGCGGTCTACGGGCTCGGCCTGACCGGGATCCCGGTCTTCAACGTCAACAGCAACTGCTCGACCGGGTCGAGCGCGCTGTTCCTCGCCGCGCAGGCGATCCGCGGCGGGCTCGCCGACTGCACCCTGGCGCTGGGCTTCGAGAAGATGCAGCCCGGCTCGCTCGGCTCGACGTTCAACGACCGGACGCAGCCGATGGACCGCCACATCGACCTGCTGGCGCAGATCTCCGAGGTCAGGTTCCCGCCGGCGCCGTGGATGTTCGGCGCCG
Source organism: Patulibacter medicamentivorans (assembly GCF_000240225.1). Lineage (GTDB taxonomy): Bacteria > Actinomycetota > Thermoleophilia > Solirubrobacterales > Solirubrobacteraceae > Patulibacter > Patulibacter medicamentivorans. The sequence continues at coordinate 19,958 of NZ_AGUD01000296.1, read as the reverse complement.
CCGGCCGCGAGCACATGCAGGAGCACGGCTCCGAGCCGGTCCACTTCGCCAAGATCGGCGAGAAGAACCACCGCCACTCGGTCAACAACCCCTACGCCCAGTTCCAGGACGAGTACACGCTCGACGACATCCTGGCCGCGAAGGAGATCTACTCGCCGCTGACCAAGCTGCAGTGCTCGCCGACCTCGGACGGATCGGGCGCGGCGATCCTGGCCAGCGAGGACTTCGTCGACCGCCACGGCCTGGCCGGCCAGGCGGTCGAGATCGTCGGCCAGGCGCTGACGACCGACTTCGAGACGTCGTTCAGCACCCGCAAGGCGAAGGACGTGATCGGCTACGACATGAACGTCCAGGCCGCGCGCCAGGTCTACGAGCAGTCCGGGCTGGGACCCGAGGACTTCCAGGTCATCGAGCTGCACGACTGCTTCTCCGCCAACGAGCTGCTGCTCTACGAGGCGCTCGGGCTCTGCGACGAGGGCGACGCCCCGCGGCTGATCGACGACGGCCAGACCACCTACGGCGGCAAGTGGGTCGTCAACCCGTCGGGCGGCCTGATCTCGAAGGGCCACCCGCTCGGCGCCACCGGCCTGGCCCAGTGCGCCGAGATGACCTGGCAGCTGCGCGGCACCGCCGACAAGCGCCAGGTCGACGGCGTCGAGGCCGCGCTCCAGCACAACATCGGGCTCGGCGGCAGCGCCGTCGTCACCGCCTACCAGCGGGCCGAGCGCTAGCTCCGAACCGCCAACACCACGACAGTCGAGGAAACCAGCACCATGGGCAAGATCAGCGCCAACGTCACGATCCCCGCGACCCCGGAGACGGTCTGGGAGCAGATCGTCGATCCGAGCAGCTACGAGAAGTGGCTGACCATCCACACCAAGTGGAAGGGCGACATCCCCGTCAAGTACACCAAGGGCGCCACGGCGACCCAGGTGGTGACGATGCTCGGGATGCCGAACACGATCACCTGGACCGTCGACGAGCTCCAGGAGGGCCAGGGGCTGACGATCTCCGGCGAGGGGATGGCCGGGGTCAAGACGACGTTCGCCTTCGCGCTGGCGTCCGACGGCAACGGCGGCTCGAGCGCCACGATCGAGGCCGAGTTCGTCGGTTCGATGATCACCGGCGCGCTCGGGAAGGCCGTCGAGAAGGACGGCGAGAAGAACCTCAACGAGTCGCTCGACAAGCTCGCGGCGCTCGTCGCCTGAGGCCGGAGGGAGCTGCCGCGATGTCCACGCAGGTCGAGCGGTTCAACGCCGCGGGGCTCGACGTCTGGACCGAGGAGAAGCGCTTCGAGGTCACGCGCGAGCGCCTGGTCGAGTACGCGAAGGCGACCAACGACCCGATCCCGGCGCACCTGGCCGGCGACGTGGCGAGCCCGGTGTTCGCCATCGTCCCGGTCTTCGAGGCGCTGACCGAGCCGGCGCTCGAGGTCGTCCCGCTGAGCTTCTTCGGGCGGGTCGTCCACGGCGAGCAGGACTTCGTCTTCCACCGGCCGATCGCGCCGGGGGAGACGCTGGTCTCGCGGGCCAAGATGACCGGCTACGAGGGCCTGCCGAACGGCACCCGCGGAACCGTCTACCTGGAGACCCGGAGCGAGGACGGCGAGCTCGTCAACGAGCAGTACGTGACGCTCTTCGTCCGCGGCGTCGACGCGGGGGAGGCGGCCGGCGTGCTCGGCCCGGTCTTCCCGTTCGACGAGGCGCTGCGCGAGCAGCCGCCGGTCGCCGAGGTCGTCCAGCACGTCGACGACGACCAGACGTTCCGCTACGGGCCGGCGGCCGGGGACCCGATGCCGATCCACCTCGACGACGAGATCGCCCGCGACTCCGGGCTGCCGGGGATCATCGCCCACGGCCTCTGCACGATGGCCTTCACGTCGTGGGCGGTCCTGACCGAGCTCGGGGGCTCGGACGTCGGCCGGCTGAAGCGGCTGGCGGTCCGCTTCTCCAAGCCGGTGCTGCCGGGGCAGGACCTGCGGACCCGGGTCTGGCGCGTCGGCTCCGCCGACGGCGTGACGACCTACCGCTACGAGACCTCCGTCGGCGACGACCTCGTCGTCCGCGCCGGTCTGGCCGAGATCGCGGACTGACCCAGCGGTCGCCCACCCCGCCCGGCGGCGCACCCCGCCGGGCGGGTCCGCACCACCAAACGCAACAGGAGACGTGAGACATGGGAGCACTGGACGGCCGCGTGGCGGTCATCACCGGCGCGGGCCGCGGCATCGGCCGTGAGCACGCGCTGCTCTTCGCCCGCGAGGGCGCCAGCGTCGTGGTCAACGACCTCGGCGGCGCCAACGACGGGTCGGGCAGCGACGCCGGCCCGGCCCAGGAGGTCGTGGACGAGATCGTCGCCGCCGGTGGCACGGCGGTCGCGAACACCGACGACATCGCGACCTGGGACGGGGCCAAGGGCCTGATCGACCAGGCCGTGACCGAGCTCGGCGGCCTCGACGTCGTCGTCAACAACGCCGGCATCCTCCGCGACGGCTTCGTCGCCGCGCTCGGCGAGGCGGAGTGGGACGCGGTGATCGCGGTCCACCTGAAGGGCCACTTCGCGGTCCTGCGCCACGCGGCCGAGTACTGGAAGGCCCAGTCGAAGGCGGGCAACCAGCCCAACGCGGCGGTCATCAACACGGCGTCGGCGTCGGGGACGACGGTGCCGAACGCCGGCCAGGCGAACTACGGGGCGGCGAAGGCCGGGATCGCGGCGATGACGCTGGTCGCCGCCGCCGAGCTGGAGCGCTACGGGGTGCGGGTCAACGCGATCGCGCCGATCGCCCGCACGCGCCTGACGCTGGCGACGCCGGGGATGGGGGCGATCTTCGCCCAGGAGGTCGAGGAGGGCGAGCACGACCTGTTCGCGCCGTCGAACATCTCGCCGCTGGTCGCGTACCTGGCGACCGCGGACTCGACGGTCACCGGCAAGGTCTTCGCCGTCCAGGGCGGGTCGATCCAGGAGCTGGTCGGCTGGCAGGTGGCGAAGGAGATCGAGACCGACGGTCCCTGGGAGATCGGCGACATCGCGTCGCGGCTGCCGGTCGCGGAGCCGGTCGCCGGCTGACGTCGGCCGGATCGGATCGCCGCGCGCGCCGCGCGGCAGGCGGGGCCCCGGGGACCGGGGTCCCGCGGTCGTGGCCGGGTCCCGAGGACCCGATCCCGCTAGTCCCCGGCGCCGGCGACCCGCGCGGGGCCGTTGCCGGGGACGCGGGCGGGACCACCTTCGTAGCGGCTCTCGGTCGCCTCGACCTGGCCGTGGTAGTGGCTGCCCAACTCGGGGTGGCCGTAGGGCCGCTCGGCCGGGCGGTCGAGGGTCATGATCGACAGCTGGGCGATCGGCAGGCCGGGCCGCAGCAGGATCGGCACCCGCGTCAGGTTGGCCAGCTCGAGCGTCAGGGTGCCCTTCCAGCCCGGGTCGCAGAAGCCGGCCGTCGCGTGCACGATCAGGCCGAGGCGGCCGAGCGAGCTCTTGCCCTCGATCCGCGCGACCAGGTCGTCGGCCAGCTCGACCCACTCCTCGGTCCGACCGAGCACGAACTCGCCGGGGTGGATCACGAACGGCTCGTCGTCCTCGACCACGACCTGCTCGGTCAGGTTGGCCGGCGGATCGGCGAGGTCGATCGATGTCACCCGGTGGTTGTGGAAGACCCGGAACGAGTTGCCCAGCCGCAGGTCGACCGAGGCCGGCTGCACCATCCCGTCGTTCCATGGGGTGATCCGCAGGCGCTCGTCGGCGATCAGCTGGCGGATCGACGCGTCGGACATCACGGGCATGGCGAAAGCCTAGATGGTCTCCCGCAGTGTGCGGTGTCGACGCCGCACCGCGGGCATCCGGGGAGATCGCGAGCGGCATAACCGATTCCCAACCGACGGGCCGGAAATGGCGTCCCAGCGAGATGCAGGCCGTACCGCCGGTCGCAAATCCCGCGCAAGGCCCCGTTCGCCGGCTGGTACCGGGTTGCGTGACATCCCTCCACAAACGTAGGATGCCGCGCCGAGGAGAGCGTTCGTGACGGCATTGGTGTCCGTCGCCGCTCGTTGGGGTTTCTGTGGGAGCGCAAATCACCCGGATCGTCGTCGCTGCAGTCGTGGCCGTTGTCGCGGTGCTCGTCGTCGTCCTGACGCTCGGGAGCGGCAGCTCCTACTCGGTGATCGCCCAGTTCCAGGACGCCGGCCAGCTGGTCAAGGGCAACCTGGTCAAGGTCGGCGGCGCGACGATCGGCACCGTCGGCGACGTCCGCCTGGGCGACAACGGCCAGGCCGAGATCGTCCTCAAGATCGACGATGGCGAGTTCAAGCCGCTGCACAAGGGCACCCGGGCGGTGCTCCGCAACAGCTCGCTGTCGAGCGTCGCCGGTCGCATCGTCGTCCTGGAGCCGGGCCCGAACAACGCGCCGGAGCTGAAGGACCAGGGCCTGATCCCGGCGATCGACACCCGCTCGGCGACCGACGTCGACCAGGTCCTCAACGCGGTCGACACCAAGGGCCGCCAGTACCTGCAGGACGTCGTCCGCGGTGGCGCGACCGCCTTCGTCGGCTCCGAGGCGGCGACCAACCAGCTGCTGGAGCGGCTCTCGCCGGCGCTCGGCCAGACGCGCCTGACGCTCGAGGAGCTGACGAGCGACGAGCCCGCCCTGCAGCGGCTGATCGCCAGCAGCGCGGCGGTCTCCTCGACCTTCGCCTCGAGCAAGGACGACCTCGAGCAGGGCCTCGTGGCCGCCGCGGCGACGCTGCGGGCGACCGCCGACGAGCGCGACGCGCTGCGGCGGACGATCGAGCGCGGCCCGGCCTTCCTGCGGCGGGCGAACTCGACCTTCGCAGGCAGCCGGACGCTGCTGAACGAGGCGCGGCCGCTGCTGCGCGAGACCCGCCCGCTGGCGCCGAAGCTGGCCAAGACGCTGCGGATCGTCCAGCCGCTGGCCGCCCAGACCAAGCCGCTGCTGCGGGACGTGCGGGCCGCGATCCCGGACCTCTCCGACGTGCTGCGGCGGACGCCGAAGCTGGCCGACCAGACCGTCCCGTCGCTGACCGAGCTGACCCGTGCGCTGGTCGGGGCCAAGCCGATCGTGACCGAGGTCCGCCGCTACGCGCCGGACGTCGTCGCCGGCCTCTCGACGAGCTTCGGCGGCAAGTCCGCCGGCTACTACGACGCCAACGGCCACTACGGCCGGATCGGCCTGACGATCAGCGACGGCGCGCTGCCGGATCTGCTGCGGCCGCTGCTCGGCGGGCTCGTCGACACGCTGGCGCCGCTGCTCGGGTCGGGCATCAGCGCCCCGCAGACGCACGTCGTCAACCGCTGCCCGGGCTCGGCCACGCAGGCCGCCGCCGACGGCTCGAACCCGTGGCCGGAAGGGTTCGCGGGGACCTGCGACCCGAAGCAGGTCAACCTGGGCGGAGGGACCCCGTGATCGGGCGTCGCCAGCTGCTGACGGTGGCGGCCGTCGCCGCGCTCGCGCCAGTCCTGAGCGCCTGCGGCGGCTCGGGCGGCAGCGACGGCACCGTGCGGATCGACGCGATCTTCGACAACGCCTCGTTCGTCGGCACCGGCCAGGACGTGCGCGTGGCCGGGGCCAACGTCGGCAAGGTCTCCGACGTCACGCTGACCGGGGACCGCCGGGCGCGGATCTCGATGAACATCGACAAGAAGTTCACGCCCTTCCGCGCGAACGCCGACTGCACGATCCTGCCGCAGTCGCTGATCGGTGAGAAGTTCGTCGAGTGCGACCCGGGCCGGCCCGACCAGCCCGAGCTGGTCAAGGGCAGCGATCCGGCGCCGACCGTGCCGCTGGACAACAACTCCAGCCCGGTCGACCTCGACCTCGTCGTCGCGATGCTCGGCCAGCCGACCAACGTCCGCTTCCAGCTGCTGACCAACGAGTTCGGCGCCGGCCTCGCCGGCCGCGGCGAGGACCTCTCGGCGGCGATCCGCCGGGCCAACCCGACCCTCAAGTACGCGCGCCAGACGCTCGACGTGCTCGGAGCCGACAAGGCGGCGCTCGGTCGCGTGATCGAGGCCACCGACGAGATCCTCGGCGAGCTCGACCGGCGCAAGGACGACCTGGCCGGGACCTTCGAGGCCAGCTCGAAGGTGCTGAAGGTCTCCTCCGACTACCGCGCCGCGCTCGACCGCGCGCTGAAGGAGCTTCCGCCGACGCTGCGCGACCTGCGCCCGGCGCTGCAGTCGCTGCGCGACCTGACCCGCGACGCCACCCCGACCCTGGCCTCGCTGCGGCGGGCGTCGCCGTCGCTGCGCCAGCTGGCCGGCGACCTCGAGCCGCTCTCCGACGCCGCCCGCCCGGCGCTGCGCAGCCTGGCCAAGGCCGCCCGGGTCGGCGTGCCGGTCCTCCAGCGCGCCGCGCCGCAGCTCGAGCGCCTGCGGCAGGTCGTCGCCTCGCTGGCGCCGATCGCGCCGCTGGCCGGCGACCTCAACCGCAGCCTCAGCGACAACGGCGTCCCCGAGCTGCTCTCCCTGTTCGTCTTCAACGTCTCGATGGCCACCGCCCGCTTCGACAGCGTCTCGCACATCCTGCCGGCGCACGTGAACCTGGGCGGGACCTGCATCGCGGTCTCGTCGCAGCCGCAGGCCGGCTGCTCGGCGAAGTTCGCCGACGAGGGCACCCCGGCCGCCACCGGCCACGCGGTCCGCCAGCTGTCGAGCACGCCGCCGGGGGCCACCGGTCGCGCCGCCACCCGCCGGGCGCCGAGCGGCAGCGCCTCGACCGCTGGCTCGACGACCCGCTCGGCCGGCTCCACCGCCGGCCGCACGGCGCCGCAGGGCGCGCGCGACACCAACGCGGCCCAGCGGGCCGCCGCCGCCGCGGGGGCGGGACGATGAACCGCCGGCGGACCTCCCTGGCCGGCAGCCCGGTGCTCGTCGGCGCCGCGACGATCCTGGTCGCGCTGGTCGCGATCCTGCTGTCGTACAACGCCAACTCCGGCCTGCCCTTCATCCAGACCTACGACATCACCGCGCGGGTCGCCGACGCCAAGAAGCTGACGACCGGCGTCGACGTCCGGATCGGCGGCAAGCGGGTCGGCCAGATCAACGGGATCACGGCCGAGGCGACGAAGGACCACAAGAGCTTCTACGCCCAGCTCGACCTGAAGCTGGACCAGACCGTCGCGGAGCTGCCGGCCGACACCAAGCTGCGGATCCGCCCGAAGAGCGTCATCGGCGCCAAGTACGTCGAGCTGATCCCGGGCACGAGCAAGAAGACGATCCCGATCGGCGGGGTGATCCAGGAGGACCACACCAGCGCCTCGGTCGATCTCGACGAGGTCACCGGCCTCTTCGACTCCGGCCTGCGGCAGTCGTTCCGCGGGGTCGTCAAGGAGGCGTCCAACGGCGTCGCCGGCCGGGGAGCCGCCTTCAACCAGGCGCTGGCGATCCTGCCCGACGTGCTGGAGAAGGCCAGCCGCTTCCTGCGGACGGTCGCCGATCCCCGCACCGATCTCGGCGGCCTGATCCGCGGCGCCGACGCGACGACCCAGGCGGTGCTGCCGGTCACGAGCGACCTCGGGCGCCTGTTCGTCGGGGCCCGGATCACCTTCGAGGCGCTGGCCGCCGAGAGCCCGGCGCTGGCCCAGGTCCTCCAGCTCACGCCCGGGACCCTGACCGAGGCCCAGCGCGCCTCGCGCGAGCTGACGCCGGTCCTGCGCGACGCGGCCGCCCTGGCCCGCGAGCTGCGCCCGGGCACCGAGCAGCTGCCGGCGACGGTCAAGGCGCTGCACGGCGTCACCGTCCACGGCGTGCCGGTCCTGCGGCGCGCGCCGGTGCTCGGCAAGGAGCTCGAGGCGACCCTGAAGACGCTCGACAAGAACCTCTCCCAGGAGTCGACGACCGCCTCGCTGGTGATGCTCAAGCCGATCGCCGAGGAGCTGCTGCCGACGCTGCGGACGGTCGTCCCGGCGCAGACGCGCTGCAACTACGTCGGGCTCTTCGCCCGCAACGCCGGCGACGTGGTCGGCGAGGGCGACCGCAACGGCAACTGGTTCCGCCTGATCCTGCTGCTGTCGCCCGCCCAGATGCTCGGCAAGGCCGCGACGCCGGACCCGGACCTGCACTACAACGTCTACCCGGACGCCGACAAGGGCACCTGCGAGCTGGGCAACGAGCGCTACCTGCCCGGCCGGCGGCTCGGCCCGGTCGGCGGCGGTCCGACCACCAACCCGCACACGACGGCGCCGGCCGGCTCGGCGAAGGGGCCCCGATGAGTCGCCGCGGTCGCAAGCCGGTCCATCAGCGCTCGGTCGGCCAGATCGTGCGCTCCAACGTCCGCTGGGGCCTGGCCACCGTCCTCTTCGCCCTCGCCGTCGTCTACCTGGTCTTCGGCGGCCCGCTGCCGGGCGGCGGAGCGCGCGAGGTCCACGTCGTGACCCGCGACGCCGGAGCCCTTCGTGTCGGCCCGGCGACCAAGGTCCGGATCGGCGGCGTCGACGTCGGCAGCGTCAGCGACATCAAGGCCGTCGAGGACCACCCGGGGCTGTCGGAGATCACCGTCGAGTTGAAGGACGACACGCCGGTGATCCGGCGCGACGCGACGGTCAAGATCCGTCCGCGGCTGTTCCTCGAGGGCAACTTCTTCCTCGACATCAACCCCGGCTCCCCGGGAGCGCCGCCGCTCGGCGACAACCCGATCCCGCCGGGCGCGACGACGATCCACGTCGCCTTCGACGAGGTCTTCAGCGCCTTCGACGGCAACGCCCGCGACAACTTCAAGCAGGCCCTCAAGGGCTTCGGCGAGTCGCTCAAGAACGGCGGCGGCGAGTCGCTGGGCGAGCTGATCCGCGCCAGCCCGCCGGCCCTCGGCGACTTCGCCGTCGTCAGCGAGGCCACCCGCGGCGAGCGCCCCGGCGACCTCCGCCGGCTGGTCCGCTCGACCGGCGACCTGCTGCACGTCTTCGACCAGCACGAGGCGAGCCTGCGCGGCGTCCTGCACGACGGGCGCCGGACCTTCCAGGCCTTCGCCGACAGCCAGGCTGACCTGCGCGCGACCTTCGCGGAGCTCGATCGGACGACCGCCCGCGCGATGCCGGCGCTGGCGAAGCTCAACGCCGTGATCCCCGAGGCCCGCGCCCTCGTCCGCGACGCGCGGCCGCTGGTGCGCCGCCTGCCGGCGACCCTCGACCTGGCCAACCCGGCGCTCAACGCGCTGCTGTCGCTCGCCCGCTCGGGCAAGGTCCAGGGCCTGCTCGCCGAGCTGCGCCCGACGCTCCGCAGCCTCAGCGTCACCGCCGATCCGCTCGGCACGGTGATGGACGACCTGCGGCCGGTCTCGACCTGCCTCTGGAAGAACGCGCTGCCGGTCCTCAACGCCCCGGTCCCGGACGGTGCCCTGTCGACCGGGATGCCGGTCTACCGCGAGCTGCTCTCGAGCCTCATCGGGCTCGGCTCCTCGACCTCGAACTTCGACGCCAACGGCCCCTGGACCCGCTACATCGTCGGCCTCGGGAACCAGCTGCTGTCGTTCGGCGGCGGCTCGCGCGACCTCCAGGCCCGCGCCGACCAGCCGATCGCCGGCTCGACCCCGACGCCGGTCTCGCCGCCGCCCTTCCGCGGCGACGTCCCGTGCGAGAGCCAGCCGGTCCCGAGCCTGCGCGCGACGCCGCACGCCTACGTCGGCAAACAGACCACCGACCCGATCGACCGCGGCAAGCTGTCGTCGACGATGGAGAGCCTGCTGCGGACGGCCAAGTCGATGACCCCGGCCAAGATCAAGCAGCTCGAGCAGCAGCTGCAGTCGACGCTCGGCGATCCGGCCGCGAAGGCCGACGGCGCGAGCGGTGCCGCCACGGGCGCGAGCGACGCGTCCCAGGCGTCGCAGGCCGCCGCGCAGCAGGGGGTCGGTCGATGAAGACGATCCGGATGGCGCTCCGCCAGTACTGGTGGGCGGTCGCGGTGATCGTGGTGGCGATGGTCGCCTCGCTGGTCGTCGCCGGCTACCTGCTGGAGAAGCAGCGGCTGCCGCTGCCGTGGGACAACGTCTACGAGGTCAAGGCCGACTTCGCGTCCGGCCAGGCCGTGACGCCGGGCCAGGGGCAGGCGGTCGCGGTCGCCGGCGTCAGCGTCGGCGAGATCAGCGACGTCAAGCTGCAGGACGGCCACGCGACCGTGACGCTGCGGATCGAGCGCGACAAGCTGCCGAGCATCCGCCGCGACGCGACCGTGATGCTCCGTCCGCGGACCGGTCTCCAGGACATGACGATCGAGCTGGACCCCGGCTCGAGCAAGGCCCCCGCGCTCCATGCCGGGGACACGATCCCCGAGGCCCAGGCGATCTCGCAGGTGCAGCTCGACGAGGCGCTCGCATCCCTGGACTCCGATTCGCGGGCCTACTTCCAGCAGCTGCTGCAGGCGACCGCGAAGGGCTTCAACGGCAACGAGAAGGTCCTCCGCGAGATCCTGCGGGTCGGCACCCCGACCGCCAAGCAGACGCACGCGGTGCTGAGCGTGATCGGCGAGCGGCGAGCGGCGCTGAAGGGCGTCGTCACCCGCCTGGGCCGGCTGTCGGACGCGCTGGTCGACCACGACCAGGCGGTCGGCGACACGCTCGATCGGGCCGCGGTCACGCTCAAGACCTTCGCCGGCCGCGACCAGGAGCTGAAGCAGGCGCTGGCGCTGTTCCCGAGCACGCTGCGGCTGACGGGCGACACGCTCGACGACGCCGGCAGGTTCGCCGACGAGCTCGGCCCGACGTCGCGGGCGCTGCGGCCGGCGCTGCGCGACACGACCAAGGCGCTGCCGAAGATCGAGCCGCTGCTGCGCGAGCTGCCCGGCGACCTGCGACCGGTCAAGACGCTCGCGACCCAGGGCCTGCCGGCCGTCCGCAACCTGCGTGCGACCGTCGAGGCGCTGCGACCGCAGCTGCAGGACCTGGACGACAGCGCCAAGGTCCTGCAGCACGTGGTCAACGTGCTCGGCTACGACGCGCCGGGCGCGCCCAAGCCCTACTCGTACTACCTGGCCTGGTTCGCGCACAACGCGAACTCGATCTTCTCGACCCAGGACGCGCACGGGGTCGGCTGGCGGGGCCAGCTGATCCTCAGCTGCAGCTCGTTCTCCTCCGACGCCGCGCTCGGACCGATCGCGGGCGTCCTCGACGCATTGGGGCTCTGCAAATGAACAAGCAGGGACCGAGCTTCGGGCAGATCGTGGTGATGGTGGCGTTCGCGCTGTCGTGCTTCGGGCTGCTGCTGTTCCTCTGGACGAGCTTCGGCGGCCCGGTGCCGCTGCGGCCGAAGGCCTACCAGGTCACGACCGAGTTCCAGAGCGGCTCGCAGCTGGCCAGCTACGCCGACGTGCGCGTCAGCGGCGTGACGGTCGGCAAGGTCGTGAAGATCGAGAAGCTGCAGGGCTCGGCCAAGGTGACCCTGCAGATCGAGCCGAAGTTCGCGCCGCTGCCGCGCGACACGCGGGCGACGCTGCGGACCAAGACGCTGCTGGGAGAGACGTTCGTCGATCTCTCGTTCGGGTCGCGGCGGGCCGCGGCCGCGCACAAGCCCGGGTCGTTCATCGAGGAGGGCGGGAACCTCCCCGGCAAGCAGGTCCAGCCGACGGCGGAGCTCGACCAGATCCTCGACGCGTTCGACGATCGCACGCGCAAGGACCTGCGGGGCCTGCTGACGTCGCTGGCCAAGGGCCTCGACGGTCGCGGCAAGGACTTCAACACCGCGACCGGCCAGTTCCCGCAGACGCTCGAGGCGGCCGACAGCCTGCTGAGCCTGCTGAACCGGCAGTCGGCGGAGATCCAGTCCGGGACCCGCGATCTGGGGCAGACGTTCCAAGCGGTCGGGCGGCGCGCGGGCGCGGTCCAGGAGCTGACGCGGTCGGGTCGCGAGATCGTCGACACGACCTCGCAGATCACGGGGCCGCTGCGCGACACGGTCCACATCCTGCCGACGTTCCTCGACGAGACCCGCAAGACGCTGGCGGTCGCCCGCGGCGCGGCGCGGGACGCCAAGCCCGCGCTGGCGGCGCTGCGGCCGGTGACGCCGCTGATCCGCCCGGCGCTGCAGGACCTGGCGGTCGTGGCGCCGCAGCTCGAGAAGACGCTGATCGAGATCCGGCCGGTGCTGTCGCAGGTCACGACGGGGCTGCCGGCCCTGCGGCGGATCCTCGACTCGACGGGGCCGCTGATGGACATCCTGTCGCCGGTCAGCCAGGACCTGCTGCCGGTCGCGCAGTACCTGAGGGCCTACCGCCGCGAGATCCCGATCGTGTTCGCCAACAGCGCGGCCGCGATCGAGTCCAAGCTGCCCGACCTGAAGGGCGTCCGCCGCAGCGTGCTGCGCCAGACGCTCCCGATCAACGACGAGCTGCTGCTGGGCAACACCAGGCCGCTGCCGACCAACCGCTCCAACCCCTACCCGCTGCCGGGGACGCTCGACCTGCACGGCACGGGCCGCGCACCGTCGTTCTCGTGCCGCAACACGTCGAACCCGGCCGGCCTGCTGACGCTGCTGCTGGGGGCCTCGGGAAACCAGCCGTGCGTCCAGCAGGGCCCGTACGCGCCGCCGGGTGGCAAGAAGGGCCAGTACCCGCGGCTGCAGCCGATCAAGCCGGTCCTGCCGAGCAAGTAGGACGGCCCGGCGCGTGGCCGGCCGCGGGTGGCGCGGCCGGCCGGGTGCCGCGGGCTCAGCCCCGCAGCGGGACCGTCACGTCGGTGAAGCTGATCAGCGAGTCGAGCTTGGCGACGCGCTCCAGCAGGGCGTCGCCGGTCAGCTCGAACAGCCGCTCGGCGCCGAAGCCCTCGACGTTGTGCGACGCGGTCGCGGTGCCGTAGACCAGGGCCGCGGCGAGCACGTCGCGGTCGACGATCAGCGACGGGTCGGCGGCCAGCCGCGCCGCGACGTAGCCGACGACGCCGCCGGCGAAGGTGTCGCCGGCACCGGTCGGGTCGACCACCGACTCGAGCGGGAAGACCGGGACGGTGAAGCCACCGCCATCGGCCGTGAACAGCTGAGCGCCGTAGCTGCCCTGCTTGGCGATGATCGAGCTCGGCGCCTGATCCCAGCCGAAGATCGCCTGCGCCGCGCTGTAGGTCGTGCGGGCGCCGGTCAGCTGGGCCAGCTCCTCGTCGTTGAGGATCAGGCAGTCGACCTCGCCGATCGCGGCGACGAGGTCGTCGCGGGCGATGTCGATCCAGAGGTTCATCGAGTCCAGGGCGACCCAGCGGGCCTTCGTAGCCTGGGCGCGGACCGCGCGCTGGATCGCCGGGACGATGTTGGCCAGGAAGAGGACGTCCGCCTCGGCGCTGGCGGGGGAGAGCTTCGGCTCGAAGGTCTCGAACACGCCCAGCTCGGTGGTGATCGTGTCGCGGGTGTTCAGATCCTCGTGGTAATGGCCCTTCCAGAAGAAGGTCTTGCCACCGGCGACCCGCTCGACGTCGTCGGTGTTCGTGCCGCGGGTGCCGAGCAGCGCGACGTCCTCGTCTCTGTAGTCGTCCCCGACCGGCCCGACCACGCGGACATCGGTGAAGAACGACGCCGCCTGGGCGAAGTGGAACGCCGCGCCACCGTGGATCCGGTCGCGGCTGTCGGTGGGGGTCGAGACGGCATCGAACGCGATCGACCCGACGACGGTGACGGTCATGGTCGGCGACCCTAGCGAGCCACGGCCGGCGCGGCGGCGCCGCTAGCGCTCGGCGGGGGCCGATCGGGCCTCCGGCCAGCCCTCCCAGGTCTCGGGCAGCGGCTCGCCGCTGCGGCGGAAGTGCTCCAGGTCGACGCCGAGGAACAGCGCCCGCGCCTCGGCGATCGTCGTCTCGCCGTCGCGGACGACGCCGTGCAGGTGGATCTTGCGGCCGTCGATGCCGGTGCACGATGCCTCGACCTGCAGCTCGCGGCCGAGGTAGGCCGGCTGGCGGTAGTCGATGTTGAGGTTGGCGGTGACCGCGGGCCGACGCAGGAGCATCAGCACGCTGCCGAGCGCGTCGTCGAGGACGGTCGCGACGGCGCCGCCGTGGGCGATCCCCGGCGCGCCCTCCTGGCGGCGGTCGAAGCGGACGCTGGCCACGATCCGGTCCTCGGCGGCCCGCATCCGCAGGCCCATCCCGGCCGGGTTCTCGCTGCCGCAGCCGAGGCAGTTCGGGTGGTGCTCCAGGAAGCCGTCCTCGCGGATCATGCGCACGCCTCCAGCGCCGCGACGGCCTCGCCCTCGAGCCGGGCGATCGCCGCGACCGGCTCGATTCCGGCGCCGTGATCGCCGGCCCCGGCGGCGTCGGCGAGCGCGATCCAGGCGTCGGAGAGGACGCGGTAGCGGCGGCCGGCCTCGGCGACGGCGCCGTCCTCGAGCTGCGCCGCGGCCTCCTCCAGGAACCCGGCCTGGAGCGAGCGGAACATCGCCCCGCCGGTCCCGGCCTTGACGATGAACACGCGCAGCCCGCCGAGCGCGTCCGGCAGGTCGTCGCCGAAGCGCGCGGGCCAGTCACCGTACGAGCGCGTCAGGTGCGCGACGCCCTCCAGGCCGGTGCCGCCGGGCAGGCCGGCCAGCGGGTTGCCGGCGTGGCGCATGTTGCGCACGACGAGCGCGGCGGCGGCGCGGACCGCCGGCGCCAGCGGTGGCAGTCGCGCCGGCCAGCGGTAGACGAAGGTCGCGTGGCGGTTCGGTCCCGGGAACGCGTCCGAGCTGCGGGGCGATGTCGCGCTCCAGGTCGGCGGTGCGGCCGACCAGGTAGACGGGCGGCGCCGGCGCCGGGACCTCGTCGAGGTAGAGGAACCCGAGCCCGCCGGAGAGGCCGAAGACCATCGCCTCGCTGAGCGGGCCGCGGCCGTGGTCGAGCCCGTGGAACTCGAGCAGGTCCCGCAGCGCGCCCGAGCCGCAGTGGCCGGCCCGGCGGTGGGCGAACGGCGGCGGCTCGGTCACCGGCGCGGCGGGGATCCCGGGGCTCGACGACGTCATCCCGGCAACGTACAGCATGTTTCCCCGATCGGTGAAATTCGCCACCGATGGGCCTATGCTGGTGGCGATGGGGGAACGGGCCAGCAGCGATCGTCGGACCGAGAAGGCGGATCGGATCGTCGAGGCCTGCCTGCGCTGCCTGGCCCGCGACGGCTACGCGGCGACCTCGATCGCCAGCGTCGCCCGCGAGGCCGGGATCGACAAGCGGCTGGTCCTCTACTACCACGAGACCCGCGAGCAGCTGATCGAGCGGGTCGTGCAGCGCGTCGGCGACCGGCTCGTCGCCAGCGTCCAGGCGGCCACCGCCGGGATCGACGATCCGGAGCAGCGCCTGCAGGTCGGCTTCGACCGGCTGTGGCGCAGCCTGACCACCGATCGCGCGCTGCTGGTGGCGTGGCTCGGGCTGCGAGCCGAGGCGATCACCGATCGCCGGCTGCGGGCCTCGGCCGGGTTCCTCAACGACCGCCTGCACGAGCTGGTCGCCGAGGCCGCCCGCTCGGCCGAGGCGCGGGGGCTGCGGCTGCGGATGGCGGTCGGCCCGCTGACGGTGCTGACCGTGGCGGCGCTGCAGGGCCTGGTCCTGGAGTGGCTCGAGGACGGCGACACGCCCGATCTGCGGGTGGCGATCGCCGACCTCCAGGCGTGGCTGGCCTCGCGGGCGCGCCCGGTGCCGGCCTGACCGACGCGGGCGCGCCTCCGGCCGGCGGCGCTCAGCGCAGGCCGCGGAAGGCGTCCCAGGCCGGGCGGGCGGTGCCGCCGGCCCCGCGCAGCCCGGACATCCAGCGGTGGTCGCCGGCCGGGTCGCGCAGCTGGTACCAGACGAAGGTCCGGACGCCCGCCCGGCGGGCGGCGGCCCACGCCGACCGCAGGTACCGCGCCGCCGCGGCGCGGGGGACGTCGCGGGCGCCCGAGGTCCGCAGCGCGTACTCGGTCACGTGCAGGTTGCGGGCGGCGGCGGGCGTGATCCGGCCCGCCCGCGCCAGCATCCGCAGCTGGCGGCCGACCGCCGCCAGGTTGCCGATCGTCCACTCGTCGGGATCGGCGACCGGCGTCCGGGGATCGGGACGCAGGAAGTCGTAGGCGTGGACCGCGAAGCCGTCGGCCCGCAGCCGCGTGCGGCAGCCGGCGGTGGCGGTCAGCGAACGGCCCCGCTGGTCGACGCAGAGCGCGCGCCGCAGGAACAGCCCCGGCATCGTCGAGCCGCCGCCGGCGCTGGCCTGGGAGGAGGTCTCGCCGACGAGCACCGGCACGTCGGGCAGCTCGGCCTTGATCGCCGCGTAGCCGCTGTTGGACAGGCGGACCCAGTCGCGGGCGCGGCGCTGCGGCCACATCGAGCGGAAGTTCGGCTCGTTGAAGGTCATCACCGCGGCCAGCGGCACGTCGCCCTCGCGCAGGCTGGCGGCGAGCGAGCGCATGAAGGTCCGGTAGCGGCGCGCCCCGGTCGCGCTGAGTCGCCAGCTGGCCGGCTTGCTGCGGGCGATCGGGGAGTAGATCCCGACCATCAGCCGCGCCCCCGAGCGGCGCGCGTCCTCGCCCGCGGTCCGCAGCACCGCCGACGTCACCGGGTCGATCGCTCGCGTCCGCGTGTCCCAGCGCACCAGCGTTCGCACGGTCCGGACCCGCGCCGAGCGGACGTCGCGCCAGAACGCGGCCCGCACGGTCGGATCGGCGGCATGGAGCATCCCGTCGTCCTGCAGGCCCTTGTCGAGGGCGGCGGCCGGCGTCGCGGTCAGCAGCGACCCGAGCAGGACGACGAGGAGGGCCAGCGGCGGCACGCGCATGCGGCGGCAACGGTAGGGCACCGGCAGCCGCGAGCGCGTCGTCACGCGGGTCGGCAACCGGCCTGGGCCGCGGCCGGCGCGACGTCGGCGGAGCGCCCGCGGCCGGCCAGGAGCGCCCCGACCGCGGTGGCCAGCAGCAGCGCCGTGGCGAGCCCGACGGCCAGCCGCAGCCCCGGATAGAAGCCGCCGCCGGCCACCAACGCGCCGAACCCGGCGACGCCGAGGGCGCTCCCCAGCTGGCGGGTCGCGTTCTGCAGCCCGGCCGCGGCGCCGGTCACCGACGGCGGCGTGACCGACATCAGCACCACCGGCATCGACGACGCCGCGAACCCGGAGCAGTAGCCGGCCGGCGCCATCAGCAGCGCGGTCGCCCAGACCGGGACTCCCGGCGCGACGCTCAGCTGGAGCGCCAGGCCGGCGGCCGTCGCGGCGACGCCCAGCACCATCAGCCGAGCCGGTGCGCGGCGTCCCATCATCCGTCCGAAGGTGACGTTGCCGAGCGGTGCGCCGAGCGCGAACGGCAGGAACGCGACGCCGGCCATCAGCGGCGAGAGCCCGTGCTGCTGCTGGAAGAGCAGGCCGATCGCGAACAAGCTGCCGTAGATCGCGACGCTGAAGACCATGCCCGCCGCGAGCACGGCCAGCGCCAGGCGGCTGGCGAGCAGCGGCCGGGGGAGCACCGCCGAGCGGCCGCGTCGCTCGAGCGCGCCGAACGCCGTCGCCGCCAGCAGCGCCAGGGCGGCCGGGACGAGCGCCACGGCCTGCGTCGGGCCGCCGTGGCCGGCCTCGATGATCGCCACCGTCAGGAACGCGCCGGCGAGCGTCGCCAGCACCTGGCCCCCGAGGTGGATCGGCGCCGCGGTGCGCGGCGTCTCGCGCATCCGCAGGGTCGCCCAGAGCGCGAATGCGCCCGGCAGGACGTTGGCGACGAAGACCCAGCGCCAGCTCAGGCCGCTGGTCAGGGCCCCGCCGATCAGCGGCCCGAACGCGATCCCCAGCGACGCGACGGCCGACCAGGCGGCGATCGCGCGCCCGCGTGCCAGCTCGCTCGCCTGGGAGTGACGGACGAGGGCCAGCGACGCGGGCAGCGCGAGCGCCGCGGCGAGCCCCTGGAGCACCCGGAACCCGATCAGCGCCTCGGCGGTCGGTGCGACGGCGCAGAGCAGCGAGGTCGCGACGAACCCGGCCATGCCGAGCCGGAACGCCCGCCGGGCGCCGATCCGGTCGCTGATCGCGCCGGCGGCGAGCAGCCCGCCGGCGAGCGCGACGAGGTACCCGTCGACCGTCCACTGCAGCCCCTGCAGCGAGGTGCCCAGCGCGCTGCGGATGCTCGGCAGCGCGACGTTGACCGCCGTCGAGTCGAGGATCACGAGGAAGAAGCCGATCGCGGCCGCGGCGACGGTCAGGCGGTCCTCGATCGGCCTGGGCTGGGCGTGGGACATGCGATCGAGTCTGCGCTCCGGCGGCCGACGACGGAAATGCCGATCGCGGCCCGTCTATGATCGGGATGCATGAGTGTCGAGCTTCGCCTGCTGGCCGCGTTCGTGGCCGTCGCCGAGGAGGGCACGTTCACCGCGGCCGCGCGAAGGCTCACCGTCACGCAGCCGGCGCTCAGCCGCCGGATCGTCCAGCTCGAGCGGCAGCTGGGCGTCGCGGTCCTCCGGCGGACGACCCGCAGCACCGAGCTGACCGCCGCCGGCGAGGCGCTGCTCGACCACGCGCGCACGGCGATCGCGAGCGCCGAGGCCGGGGTCCGGGCCGCGCGCGAGGCCGCCGACATCGACGCCGCGCGCGAGCTGCGCGTGGTCCTCAGCCGCAACCGCGACGGAAGCGTGCCGGTCGCCGCGCTCTCCGGCCTGCGCGCGCGGTTCCCGGCCCTGACGGTCGCGGTCGACCGCAGCAAGACGGGGCCGGCGATCCGGGCGGTCCTCGAGCACCGCGCCGACGTCGCCTTCGTCCGCGGGCTGCCGGATGACGCCGACGAGCACCTGCGGACCGAGGTCGTGCTCCAGGAGGAGCTGCTGGCGGTCCTGCCGGCCGGCCATCCGCTGGCCGCCGCGGCCACGGTGCCCGTCGAGCGGTTTCGGCGCGAGCCGGTCGTCTTCTTCTCCGGGGAGGACGAGCTCTGCACGCCCCACACCGTGCGCGAGCTGTGGGGCGAGGAGGCGTCGGTGCCGTCGCGCGCGGTCGCGCTGCGTCCGGACATCGACGCGATGATCGAGGAGGTCGCCGCGCGTGGCGACGCGCTGACGATCGCCTACGCCTCGAACGTCGCGCGGGCGCAGTCGCTCGGCCTGGTCGCCCGGCCACTGGCCCCGGCCCGGTTCCGGCCGCTGTTCCTCGTCCGTCGCCGCGACGATCGGCGGCCGCACGTCCTCGGCTTCGTCGACCAGGTGCGGTCCGCGACGCGCGACCAGTCGGCGGCGCGGGCGGCGGTCCCGCCGCTGCGCTCGGTCGCCTGACCCGGCGGCCCGACGCGCTCCCGCTCAGGCCAGGCGCCCCTGGGCCGAGACCGTCACGCAGCGGTCGGCCAGGGCGGCCTCGGCGTCGCGGTGGGCGATCAGCAGCGCCCCACGGGAGGAATCGGCGTCGAGCAGCCGCCGCAGCAGCGCGACGCCCTCCTCCGGCGGCAGCTGGCTGACCGGCTCGTCGAGCACCAGCAGGCGAGGCCCGCCGTCGGGACGGCGGCCCGCGAGCAGGGCCCGGGCGACGCCGATCCGCTGCCGCTCGCCGCCGGACAGGTGGCCTCCTCGCTCGCCGACCGGGGTGTCGAGCCCGTCGCGGAGGCCGTCCAGCCATGCTCCGGCACCGGCGTCGCGGAGGGCCTGGCGGAGCGCGTCGTCGTCGGCGTCCGGCAGCGCCAGGCGCAGGTTGGCGCGGACGTCGGCGTCGAACAGGTACGGGTCCTGGGGCACGTGGAGGATGGTCCGGCGCAGGACGTGGGGGTCGACCTCGTCGAGGGGGCGGCCGTCGATCGTGGCGGCTCCGTGCACGGCGCCGACCGGCAGCAGGTCGACCAGCAGCTCGCCGATGGTGCTCTTGCCGGATCCGCTCGGGCCGACGAGCGCGACCCGCTCGCCGTCGCCGATCCGCAGGGTCGCGTCGCGCAGCACGGTCCGCGGGCCACGGCGCACGGTCACGCCGTCCAGCACCACGGTCGCGGCGGGCAGCGCCGCCACGTCCGCCGTGCCCCCTCGGCCGGGCGCCTCGCCCAGCAGCGCGTCGACCCGGGCGACGGCGTCGGCGGTTGCGCGCAGCTCGCGAGCGGCGGCCGGC
>NZ_AGUD01000297.1 GCF_000240225.1 Patulibacter medicamentivorans | reverse complement strand
GTCGCCAGCGCAGCGGCCAGCGCCCGCGGGTGCTCGCCGCCGCCGGCCGCGACCAGCAGCAGCGCCCGGCGAGCGGACTCGGGCAGGGCCGCGATCCGCCGCTGGTAGCCCCGGGTCAGCCGCTCGCCGGTCGGCAGCGCCGCCGGCAGGCTCGTCCGCCCCCGCCGCTGGTCGTCGGTCAGCTGCACCGGCGCCTCGGTGAGCGCCAGCGGGTTGCCGCCGAGCACGTCGACCAGGGCCTCCGCCACGGGCGCGCTGACCCCCTGGCGGCGTGCCAGCAGCAGCGCGTCGCCGCGGCCCAGCTCGTCGAGCGTCAGGGTCGGGACGTCGGGCCACGGCTCGGCCGGCTCGCCGCGCAGCGAGCGGACGACGAGCACCGCCGCCCCGATCCGATCCGCCCGCCGGGCGACAAACGCGACCGCGCCGCGCGACGACGGGTCGAGCCACTGGACGTCGTCGACCGCGACGACCAGCGGCTCGCGTTCGGCGGCGAGCCGCAGCAGCGCGACGGTGGCGTGCAGGACCTGCACCCGGTCGTGGCCACCGGGGTCGGCGGCGGCGAGCGCTCCGCGGATCGCGTCCCGTTGCGGCGCGGGCAGCTCCTCGGCCAGCTCCAGCACCGGCTCCAGCAGGTCGGCGAGCGCGGCGAACGGCAGGTCGACCTCGCGCTCGACTCCGATCGCCAGCAGCGCTCGGACGCCGTCGTCGGAGGCGTCGCGCAGCAGCGCGGTCTTGCCGACCCCTGGTGGGCCCTCGATCAGCAGGCTGCCGCCCCGTCCCTGCCGGACGCCCTCGATCAGCTCGGCCAGCCGCCGCTGCTCCCGTCGGCGACCGATCAGCCCGTCGGCGGGCGCAGGGACCCCCTCGGCGACGGGACGCGGCATGGCGGCGAGGGTACCGATGACGGCGTCCTCGGCTGTGTGAGCCTCCACGGATGGTCGGCGGCGCCGGCGGGCCGACGGCGGACGAACGGCCGACTCGCTGCGGCCGACGGTCGCGCGCGGTCATGGGTGGCGTTGCGGTCGCTGAGCGACCGCAACCTCGCACCGCCCGTCATCAGGGCGTCGAGGTCGTGCCGCCGGACGCCTGGCTCTCCAGCTGGTCGACCCGCGTCGTCAGGTCGTCCAGCTTGCTGCTCAGGTCGTCGAGCTGGGTCGTCTGGTCGCTGGTCGTCGTGCCGCTGCCGCCGCCGTCGCCCGAGGAGGACGCCGCCGCCTCGTCGACCTTGGTCTTGAGCGTCTCGACCTGGGCGCGCAGCTTCTTCAGGTCGCCGTCGGTGGCGCGGGCGTCGACCCGCTGCTCCAGGTCCTGGACCCGCTGGAGCAGCGTCCCGCTGGCGTCGCCGGAGGACGGCGCCGGCGTGCTGTCGCCGCCGTCCAGCAGCGCCCAGAAGGCGATCCCCAGCGCCGCGACCGCGACCACCGCCAGGATCGCGAGCGAGGTGCCGAGGGTCCGCACCCGCTCGCCGAGGATCGCGACCTGCTGCTCCTCGTCGGGGCCCGACCCCCGCGGCGGGATCGGCGACCGCGGCCGCGGGTCCTGGGGCAGGCGGCGCGTCGGCGGGTCGTCGAAGCTCATGCCGGGACGCTATCCGCTGGCCCGGCCGCGGCGGCCATTTTCGAACCCGGCCGTCCCGAGCCGGCCCCTACGGCTCCAGCTCGATCAGCTGCTCCCACGTGCCGCGGTCGAAGAACGGCTGGCGCGGGGCCTGCGCCGCGCCCTGGGCCGGCACCGCGATGTCGCGCCGCGGCTCGCGCCAGCGGGCCGGATCGTCGCTGCCGAAGCGGGCCTTCAGCGCGTCGAAGGCCGCGGCGGCCGCACGCCGGTAGCCGTCCGCGTCGAGCGTCCGCAGCGCGTAGGCCTGGCGGTCGGTGGCGTCGAACTGGTGGGTGCTCGACGGCTTCGCGGCGAAGCCCTCGACGGGCCCGAGCGGCGCGGTCGCGATCCGGTCGGCCTGCTGCTTGAACGCGTCCCAGGTCGCGACGCCCGGGTCGACGGTGCCGGCGGCGTCGGTGCGGGTGTAGTCGCCGTTCCAGGCGCGCAGGACCGCGAGCACCCGAGCCGCCTTGCCGCTCGCGCCCGCGGCGGCCAGCCGCAGCCGGCGGCCGGCGAGCGGACGCTGCTGGGCGACGCTGCCCTCCTGGCGGATCGTCCGCTCGGCGCCCTCCCAGGTCGGGGCCTTGGCCAGCGAGCGGACCAGCCACATCAGCCAGCCGACGCGGTGGAACTGGCCGCCGAGCCGCTCGTCGGCGGTGCTGTCGCCGGTCGTCCAGCCCTGCGAGGGAACGTTGTTCCAGTTCGCCAGCCAGCCCTGCGCGGGGTTGATCACGCGCGGCAGGCTGGCGCGGTCGATCAGCCCCGGCCATTCCGCCTCGCCGGTGCCCGGCAGCGGCAGCCGCTGGTCGTAGTCGGCCGGGCGCTGCTGGAACAGGCCGGGGTGCCAGTAGCCGATGTTGCCCTTCGAGTCGGCCGCCATCAGGTTCTCGTTCCAGGTCAGCTGGCGGCTGGCGCGGTCGACGTCCTGGATGTCCTTGGCGCGGTTGACCTGCTCCATCGCCGGCAGCGTCTCGGTCTCGCGCTTCCAGATCGCGTAGCGGCGGGCGTAGGCGACGTTGCCCTCGCGCTCCTGGACCGGACCGTGGACCGTGCGGCAGATCCGCTGCGTCGTGCTGCCGAGCTCGGGGACCCGACCGTCGAGCAGCGCGCTGACGCCCTCCTTGTACCGGAAGGTCTCGTCGCGGCAGTCCATCTGCCGGATCTGGCCCTTGTACCAGTACTTCTCGGGCTGGCCGGGGACCAGCTTCTCGGCGTACAGGTCGTCCTCGTCGCTGAGGCCGCTGGTGATCCCCCAGGCGACGTTCTCGTTGTGGCCGGTGCCGATGATCGGCAGCCCCGGGGCCGTGACCCCGCGGACGTCGATCCCGGGCGCGTGGACCTCGAGCTCGACGAACAGCTCGGGCGCGGAGAAGCCCAGCTGAGGACCGTTGAAGAGCAGCGCCCCGCCGCCGGGCTTGCGAACGGTGAACATCGACGAGCCGCCGACGCGACCGATCCGCCCGGCCGCCAGGTCGTTCTTCGCCGCGGCCCCGGCGACGGCGGCGCGCGACGCGGCCGGCAGCTTCGACGCCAGCTCCAGCGAGCGGTCGAGGGCGGCCCGCTCCTGGGCGGGCGTCAACTCGGGGCCCTGCGGGAAGCGCCCCTCGCTCTTGGGGATCGTCGACAGCTGGCCGCGCAACCGCAGCGGCACCAGCGCCTCGAGCGCGGCG
The DNA here is from genome assembly GCF_000240225.1 of Patulibacter medicamentivorans. Lineage (GTDB taxonomy): Bacteria > Actinomycetota > Thermoleophilia > Solirubrobacterales > Solirubrobacteraceae > Patulibacter > Patulibacter medicamentivorans. The sequence continues at coordinate 40,975 of NZ_AGUD01000297.1, read as the reverse complement.
CGCCCGCTCTTCTGGGCGACGCGCAGGTTGCGCAGCTCGGAGCCGTCGCCGCTGGGGATCGTGCGGCCGAGGAAGATCCCGATCGCGACGCTGTCGTCCAGCGTCCACGGCTCGACCGGGGTCAGGGTCGCGACGTACTCCGCCGGCAGGTCGAGCACCCCGACCGGGTCCAGCAGGTCCAGGTTGACGTGCCGGATCCAGCGGTTGACGCCGTCGCGGTAGGCCTCCAGCCGCGCGCGCGACTCGGCCGGCATCCGCGCCAGCATCTGGGCCCGCTCGTCGGCGGTGTAGTAGTCGCGACGCGAGATCAGGTCGTCCTCGAGCGCGTCCTTGCCCGTCAGCTCGGCCAGCCGGCCCTTGGTCGCGTGACGGAACGCCTCGAGCTGGAAGAGCCGGTCCTGCGCGACCGCGTAGCCGGCGCCCCACCAGGCGTTCAGGTCGCTGTCGCCGGTGATCGACGGCACCCCGTAGGCGTCGCGGACGATCGTCACGCCCTGCTTCGGCTGCTCGGTCGTGCCGCCGGGCTGGTCGAGCATGAACGGCTTGCGCTGGAAGTTCACGAACAGCGGCTGCTGGTCGTACAGGTGCGGCGACCCGCTTCCCGACAGCAGCCCGGTCAACGACACGTAGCCGCTCTGGCCTGGCGGCAGCACCCCCTCGGCCCGACTCACCCGCGCGTCGGCGCCGGGCACGAGCAGCCCGAACGTCGCCACGGTCGCGGCCAACCCCACGATCCCCCTCAGCACGGTCGCAGCCTAGTCGGGATCGGGTGGGTGGCGGGAACGATTTGGACGGCACCGGCGCCGACGCGAACGCCGGTCGCCGCCCCGATCGCTCAGGTCCGCTGCGAGCCCGACACCGTGAGGGTCCCGATCATCCGCGGGCTGGCGGACGGCGAGTAGCGCTTGCTGTGGTCCAGCTGCACCCGCCACTCGCCGGTCGGGATCTTCGCCTTGCGCTTCTTGCCCTTGACCCTGATCGACTTGAACTTCAGCGGGATCGCCGCGGCCCGGGCAACGAGCTCGCCGCAGACGCCGCGGGCGACGCCGAACGCGTAGGTCCCGCGCAGCTTGCCGCGGTGCACGAAGTGGCCGTAGACGGTACGGCCGTCCTGGAAGCCCGACATCGTCCAGGTGCGCTTGGCGGTCGTCGGCCGGTCGCGCCCGGAGACCGTGAACGTGCCGGTCGAGGTCCGGAACGCCCCCGCAGCCGTGATCCCGGCGTCGACCGCGTCGGTCGCCTGGAACGGCAGCTCGCGCGAACCGGGAGCGTCGAGCTGGGGCACCGGGGACGGGAACGAGACGGTGCCGTTACCGCTGGCGTCCGTCGACACGATCTCGTAGATCGTCCCGCCGTAGGAGTTGGTGCTCGCCAGCACCACCGAGGCATTGGGCGAGAACCCGGTCAGCGTGGCGGTGACCATCTGCGTCTGCAACTGGCAGGCGCGGTCGAAGGTCAGCGACGCGGCATCGGCGGCGGCCGGGGCGACGGCGGCCAGCGCCGCGGCGGATGCGAGCACGCCGACGGTGCGGCGCGCGGAGGTCGTGTACGACATGGGAAGGCTCCTGTGGATCAAGCCGTGGATCCCACCGCAGGGCACCCCGGCCCACAATCGGGAACCGACCCTGGACCGAGCGGCGGAGGAGCCGAAGCGGTTCGTCCGCGACCCTGACCGCGCCAGGCCGCGAGACCGCCGGCGCCCCGCACCTACACTGACCCACGTGCCCGCCAGCCTGACCCTCCTCGACGGCGTGCGCTTCGACGGCGCCGAGGTCGTCGGCGACCGGTCGCGGGCCCTGCTGGCCGCGCTGGCCGCGGGTCGCGGGCGGGCGGTCCGGGCCGAGCGGCTGGTCGACCTGATCTGGGGCGAGGAGCCGCTGGCCAACGCCAGCAAGGGCCTGCAGGTCGTCGTCTCGCGCACGCGCACCGCCTGCGGTCCCGAGGCGATCGTGCGCGAGGGCGACGGCTACCGGCTGGGCGTGGACCCGGCCCGGGTCGACAGCTCGCGGCTCGCGGCCCTGGTCGCCGACGCCGGCCGGGCGATCGCGGACGACCCGGTCGCGGCCGCCGAGCTGGCCCGCCAGGCGCTGGCGCTGGCCAACGGCCTGGCGACCATCGGCGACGACGAGCGGGGACCGCTGGCGGACCTGCGGCGGGACGCCGTCGGCGACGTCGATCGCGCGCGGCTGCTGCTGGCCCAGGCATCGAGCCGGACCGGCGCCCACGGCGACGCGCTGCCGGCGCTCGAGGCCGCCCACGCCGCGCACCCCGACGACGAGTCGCTGCTGGCCGACCTGCTGCGCAGCGAGGCGGTCGTGCGCGGGCCGGGCGCGGCGCTGGAGCGGTTCGAGCGCTACCGCCGCGACGTCCGCGACCGGCTCGGCGCGAGCCCCGGCGAGGCGCTGCAGCGCGTCCACCGCGACCTGCTGGCGCTCGATCGCCCGGTCCGCAGCGGCGTCCGCTACGACGCGACCGCGCTGCTCGGCCGCGACCAGGACGTCGAGCGGCTGCGGGCGCTGCTGTCGAGCGCGCGGGTGGTCTCGATCCTCGGGCCCGGCGGGCTCGGCAAGACGCGGCTGGCGCACGTCCTGGCCCGCGACGCGACCGAGCCGGCGGTCCACGTCGTCGAGCTGGTCGGCGTGACCGCGCCCGAGGACCTGGTCGGCGAGGTCGGCTCGGTGCTCGGCGTCCGCGACTCGGTCAGCAGCCGCAGGACGCTGACGCCCGAGCAGCGGGCCGACGTCCGCGCCCGCGTCGCCCAGCGCCTGGGGCAGGCGCCGAGCCTGCTGATCCTCGACAACTGCGAGCACCTGGTGGCCGCGGTCGCCGAGCTGGTCGCGTTCCTCGTCTCGACCACCGCCGACCTGCGCGTCCTGACCACCACCCGCGCCCCGCTGGCGATCGGCGCCGAGCGGGTCTATCAGCTGGGCGAGCTGCAGCCGACCGACGCCGTCGAGCTGTTCCGCCAGCGCGCGGTCGCCGCCCGGCCCGCGGTCAAGCTCGACGACCAGGTCGTGCGGCGGATCGTCGTCCGGCTCGACGGCCTGCCGCTGGCGATCGAGCTGGCGGCGGCCAAGGTCCGGGTGATGGCCGTCGAGGAGATCGACCGCCGGCTCGAGGATCGCTTCGCGCTCCTGCGCGGGGGCGACCGCAGCGCTCCCGACCGCCACCGGACCCTGCTGGCGGTGATCGACTGGTCGTGGAACCTGCTGGGCGAGTCCGAGCGGCGCGCGCTGCGACGGCTGGCGCTGTTCCACGACGGCTTCACCCTCGACGCCGCCGGCGAGGTGCTCGGCGACGGGGCATTCGACGCGGTCCAGAACCTGGTCGACCAGTCGCTGCTGAGCGTCCACGAGTCCGCCGCCGGGGTCCGCTACCGGATGCTCGAGACGGTCCGCGAGTTCGGGCGGATGCAGCTGCGCGCGGTCGGCGAGCAGGACGAGGCACGCGCGGCGCAGCGCCGCTGGGCGACCGGCTACGCCTGGCGCAACGGCGATCGGCTGGCCGGCGCCGACCAGTTCGCCGCGATCGACGCGCTCGCGGCCGAGGAGAGCAACCTGGCCGACGAGCTGCGGGACGCCGTGGCCGATCGCGACGTCGAAGCGGCCATCCAGCTGCTGGCGGTGCTCGGCTTCTTCTGGTCGATCCGCGGCAACCACGGGCGGCTGATCGCGCTCACCGAGGCGATCGCCGACGTCGTCCGCGACTGGTCGCCTCCGGAGCACCTGCTGGACCAGACCCGGGCCGCGATGGCGGTGACGTTGAGCAACTCGATGATCGCGTCGACCGACCACACCGGCCCGCTGCGCGCGCTGCTCCAGCGGATCGGGGCGGAGGACGGCAACCGGCGGCTGGCGGCGACGGCGCGGGTGATGCTGGCCTACGACCCGGCCGACGCCCGCGAGTTCCCGGCGCGGCTCGAGGCGCTCGCGCGCGATCCCGATCGCCACGTCGCGCAGTTCGCGCTCCAGTGGCTGAGCCACACGCGCGAGAACGCCGGCGACCCGACCGCGGCGGTCGACGCCGCGGCGCAGGCGCTGGCCCTGGCCCGCGACGAGGACGGCCCGTGGGTGGCGGCGATCCTGCGCACCCAGCTGGCGCAGCTGACGATGCCGCTGGGCGACCGCGAGGCCGCGACCGGCTACGCGCGCGCGGCACTGCCGGTGCTGCAGCGGCTCGGAGCCCGCGACGACGAGATCCAGCTGCGGTCGCTGCTGGCGCTGACGGCGATCGCCGAGGGCCGCCCGGCCGACGCCGAGGCCGAGATCGACCTGATCGACGGGATCGAGGATCTCGAGACGACCTTCGGCGGCGGCATCGTGACCCTGATCGGCAGGGCGGAGCTGCTGCTGGCGCAGGGCGACCGCGCGGCCGGCCTGCGGGCCTACCAGGACGCGGCCGCCCGGATGCGGCAGATGCCGTTCCCGGGGGTGGCGACGACCGGCCTCGAGCCGTGGACGCTGTTCGGCGAGGCGACGGCGCTGGCCGCGATCGCACAGCACGGCGGGCCGGAGGACGACGAGGCCGGGCGGACGCTGTTCCGCAGCTGCCGCGGCGGGACGGTGCTGGCGCTGAACCCGGACGACCCGCACCTGGACTATCCGGTGGCGGGGATGCTGCTGTTCGCGCTCGGCAGCTGGGGGCTGCTGCGCGACGCGATCGCGGTCGACGACGCGGTCACGCTGCTGGTGCTGGCCGAGCGGTTCGCCTACAACCGCATGATCCCGACGATGGCCTGGGAGCGGATCGCCCCGCGGGCCGAGGAGCGCGCGCCGGGCCGGATCGACGCGGCGCGAGCGGCGCTCGGGGAGCGGCGCGCCCCCGAGCTGCTCGTCGAGGCGCGGGGCCTGGTCGAGCGGCTCGGGGGCTGATGGGCCGGCGGCCCGACCCGGCGCTACAGGTGCCGCTTGTAGCTGCGGACCGACAGCGGCGCGAAGATCGCGATCACGACCAGGCCGGCGAGCAGGGTCCAGCCGACCTCGCCGCTGATCGTCGCGTGGTTGGCCAGGTCTCGGGTGGCGGAGACCAGGTGCGAGACCGGGTTGACGTTGACGAAGCTCTCCAGCCAGCCCGGCAGCGTGTCGACGGGGACGAAGGCGTTGGACAGGAACGTCAGCGGGAAGAGGATCAGCATCGACATCCCCTGGACGCTCTGGGCGCTGCGGGCGAGGGTGCCGATGAAGGTGAAGATCCAGGCCATCGACCAGCCGACGAAGATCGCCAGCAGGATCGCCGCGAGCACGCCGAGCACGCCGCCGTCGGGGCTGTAGCCCATCAGCATGCCGGTGCCGAAGGTCAGCGACGCGGCGATCAGGTAGCGGACCATGTCAGCGACCATCGGGCCGGCGAGCGGCGCGATCCGCGCGATCGGCAGCGACTTGAAGCGGTCGAAGACCCCCTTGTCCATGTCCTCGCGCAGCTGCACGCCGGTCGCCATGCAGGTCGTCAGGACGGTCTGGGCGACGATCCCGGGGATCATCATCGGCAGGTAGCTGGCCACGTCGCCGGAGATCGCGCCGCCGAAGACGTAGGCGAACATCGCGGTGAACAGCAGCGGCTGGATCGTGACGTCGAAGAACTGCTCGGGGTTGCGGCGCATCTTCTTGAGCGCGCGCCAGGCCATCGACAGCGTCTGGCTGATCGTCTCGGCCAGGCTGTTTCGGGCGCGTGCGCGAGCGACTGCCGCGGCGGGGTCGACCGCCGGCAGCGGCGTCGCGGACGGCGGGTTGAGGGTGTTGAGGATCGTGCTCATCGGGCCACCTCCAGGGCGGGCTCGTCGGTGGGGCTGGTGGTGGGGTCCTGGTCCTGGTTGGTGTCGTGGCCGGTGATGGCCAGGAAGACCTCGTCCAGGGTCGGCTTGGCGACGCTGACCGAGGTGATCCCGACACCGGCCTGGCGCAGGCCGATCAGCACGTCGGCCGCGCGGTCGGCGATGTCCAGGGCGACGTTCATCCGGCCGGACTCGGGGGTCAGGACGGGGTCCTCGCCGAGGACGCGGCGGACGACGTCGCGGGCCAGGTCCTGGTCGGCGCCGGCCGCCAGCTGGAGCTGCAGGGTCGAGTCGCCGACCGAGGACTTCAGCTCGTCGGGCGTGCCCTCGGCGACCTTGCGTCCGCGATCGATGACCGCGACCCGGTCGGCCAGCTGATCGGCCTCGTCCAGGTACTGGGTGGTCAGCAGGACGGTGCAGCCGTCGGCGACGAGCTCGCGGATCGTGTCCCACATCTGCCCGCGGGTGCGGGGGTCGAGGCCGGTGGTCGGCTCGTCGAGGAAGATCAGCGGCGGCCGGGTGATCAGGGACGCGGCCAGGTCGAGCCGGCGACGCATGCCGCCGGAGAACTGCGAGATCGGCTTGTCGGCGGCCTCCTCGAGGGCGAACTGCCCGAGCAGGCGCCTGGCCGTCGCCTTGGCGTCGGCCGAGCGGAGCCCCTGCAGGCGCCCGAACAGCCACAGGTTCTCGGTCGCGGTGAGGTTCTCGTCGACCGAGGCGTACTGCCCGGTGACGCCGAGCAGCTGCCGGATCCGGTGCGGCTCGCGGTGGACGTCGACCCCGAAGATCTCGGCCTTGCCGGCATCGATGCTCAGCAGCGTGGCGAGCATCTTGAGCATCGTGGTCTTGCCGGCTCCGTTGGGACCGAGGACCCCGAAGATCTCGCCCTGCTCCACGTGCAGGTCGATCCGGTCGACGGCGTGGAAGTCGCCGAAGGTCTTGACGAGGCCGGTTGCTTGGACGGCGGCGGGCGTCGCGGTCATGTTGGTGCTCCTTCGCGGCGGGGACGGGTACCGGGAAGAAGCTAGGTGCCGCTGGTTTCAGGGCGGTATCGGGTGGGTTTCGCAGGGCCCGCGGCCGTGGCGGCGGGGCCCGGCGCCGCGGCGCCGGGCCCCGGCCGGCTAGGGCTGCTCGACGACGTTGAAGAACGACTTCTGGACCCGCGGCTGGCGCACCTGCCAGAGGATCGACGAGGCCCGCCGGATCAGGTACGAGTCCCCGACGCCGAGCCGCCGCCGCGCCCCGGTCTGGTCGCTGAGCGTGACCGACCGGCTGAGGACGGTCGCATGCTCGGTGAAGGGGAACGCGATCTGGATGTCGCCCCGCGTGGCCTGGAAGACGCCGGCGGTGAACGGCCCGCTCACGTCGTCGACCCGGGCGGCGATCCGCGGGTCGCCCGAGAGCACGGTGCCGCCCAGGTCGGCGGGGTCCCCGAGGTCGGTCAGCTGCGACTGCGGCAGCTCGTCGTGGGCGTCGTAGACCCGCATCGGGCCGGGCCGGTCAGCCGCCTCGACGCGGTTGAAGAAGCTCTTCTGGACCCGCGCGCCGCGGACGTCCCAGAGGATCGTGCTGCCCTGGCGGATCAGGTAGCTGTCGCCCGGCCGCAGGGTGCGCCGCTGGCCGCTCTCGTCGGTCAGGGTGACCGAGCCGACGGTGATCGTCGCGTGCTCGGTGAACGGGAAGTGGATCCGGATCCTGCCCCGGGTCGCCTGGAAGACGCCGGCCGTGACCCCGTCGCGCTGGTGGTCGACGCGCGCCGCGATCCGCGGGTCGCCCGAGAGCACCGTGCCGCCCAGGTCCTCCGGGTCGCCCAGATCGACCAGCTGCGACTGCGGGACCGACCGCCCCGCCTCGTAGACCACCATCCGGCCCGGTTCCAGCTCCACCGCCGACGCGATCGTCGGCGTCGCGAGCACGGCCACCCCGACCGCCACCAGCGTGATCCGTCGTCCACCCATTGCCTGTCCCCCATAGGTCGATTCCAAGGCGACGCGCAATGTCCCACCGGGACGGCCGCGGAACAGTGCCGGATGAGTGCCGGTCTGGTGCCAGGCGGATCGTCCGACGACTGCCGCCCGGGCCCGTGGGCGGTTCGGGTGAGGCCCGGCCTCGCCCTTGACCCCAACGACCACGTACTGCCATAGTGAGTACATGGCGACGATCAAGGACGATCGGCTGCAGATTCGCGTCGATCCACAGCGCAAGCGGCTGCTGGAGCGCGCGGCCGACGCGGCGCACCTGAACCTCTCCGCCTTCGTGCTCCAGGCCGCATCCCAGCACGCCGAGCAGGTCCTCGCCCAGCGTCCGATCATCGACCTGGCGCCGGAGGCCGCGCGGGCGTTCGACGACGCACTCGCTCACCCGGCGCAGGTGAACGAGCGGCTGGCCTCAGCACTCGGGCGTCCTCGCCGGTTCCGTTGGGTTGACTGACCTCCGCCGCCCCGAGCCGTTGGATCCGTCGCGACACGATCGCGGCGGCTTCGACTCCGGCGAGCTGGCCCTCGACGACTGGCTGCGTCGCTACGCCGGGCAGAACCGTCGCGGCGACACCGCCGCGACCTGGGTCATCGCCACTCCGGAGGACCGCGTCGTCGCGTACGCCAGCCTCGCGATGACTGCCATCGACCGCAGCGCCGCGCCGGACCTGGTGGCGAAGCGCGCCCCGGACCCGGTCCCCGCCCTCCTGCTCGGTCGCCTCGCGGTCGATCGCCGCTCCAGCGGGCTCGGCGTTGGCACCGCCCTCGTCGCGCACGTCCTGGCCACTGCGGTCGAGCTCAACGCCAAGGCCGCCTGCCGCGCGATCGTCGTGGATGCCCTCCACGAGCGTGCACGCGCTTGGTGGGAGCGCCTCGGCTTCCACCCCTTCGACCCCGACGAGCCGACCGGCACAGAGCTGTACCTCCTCACCTCCGAGATCGAGGCGACGCTCGAGGCGCTGGGGCACGAGGTTCCGAGGGGAGCGGCGCGGCCGACGCCACGCGACGACCGACCTTTCGCGCGCGACCCCGCGTCACCGCCACCTCAGCGCAGCGTGCGCTTGACCGTGACGGTGCGGCCCCCGGCCTTGACGGCGATCGCCAGGACCTTGCGCCGCAGCGACGACAGCCGCTTGCGATAGGCCTTGGTCGCCTTCAGCTTGACCTCCACCGTGCCCGCGCGCTTGGCCGTCGCCTTGCCGGTGGCGACGGTCTTCTTGCCCACCTTCGCGGTCGCCGTGACCTTGCCGGCCTTCGCGACGGTCACCTTCAGCGAGACGCCCGCCTTGAGCGCCGCGGCCCTGAGCGTCTTGGAGAGCGAGACCTTCGGCGCCGCCGCGGCGCCGCCCGAGGAGCCGCCGCCCGGCGTCCCGCCGCCCGATCCCGGCCCCGGTCCCGCCGCTGGCGTCGCGGCGGTCGACGGGCCGAGCGACGGCATCGTCCCGCTGGCCGAGATGACGACCGGCGGCGAGGAGAGGTTGCAGGTGGAGGCGGCCGCGGACGGGAACCAGACCGGGGTCCCGGCGACGACGACGCCGCGATCGTCGTGCCAGGCCATCCGCGTGCCGTCCTGGGAGATCGACACGTACGACGGCTCGCCCTGCGCCGGCAGGTAGCAGTCCGAGCCGTCGCTCGGCGGCGGCGCGCCGAGGCTGGCGAACGGCACCATCGCGACCTTGCGGCCGTTCGTGCCCGAGCCGTTCGGCCAGGTCTCGACCGCCGCCAGCTTGCCGTTGGCGGCGACGTCGACGCGCGAGACGCTCTCCCCCGCCCCGGCGCCCGTGAACCAGGGATGGAAGTCGTTGCTGTGCGGCACCGACGAGCCGTCGTCCTGGAGCAGGACCGTCGTGCTGTCGTTCGCGACCACGCGCCGGCCGACGAGCGTGCCGGCCCGCGCGTCCGTGATGTCGAACGGCGCCACGTACCAGCCGGACGACCCCTCGGCGTAGGTGCCGAACTCGTACTGGGTGCTGAGGCCGAAGCCGGTCCAATTCGCGTAGCCGTAGACGACCGTCTTGCCGTCGGGCGTCAGGTCGAGCGTGACCGGAAAGGCGTAGCTGGTGCGGCCGCTGGGCGCGGTCAGCGCGCCCTCGCCGCGAAGCGTCCCATCCGGTCCCCACAGCCGCGTCGCGTTGATCGTCCCCATCTTGCCGCTCTCCCGCCGGACGCCGAGGACCGACCCGTCGTCGCCCTGCGTGACCTCGCGCCACTGCTTCTCGTCCGGCGACGGGCCGGACAGCGACCGCTTCTGGGTACCGTCGAGCGTCGACACCCACACCTGGTCGCCGTCGACGTAGGCGACCTGGGTGGCCCCTGCTGGGCGAGCCACCGCACCAGCCAAGGCAGCGGCGGCGAGCGCGATCGGGAGGAACCGGGCGGAGGGCATCGGATCATTATCCGCGACGGCCGCCGGGCCGCATCGGCGAAACCACGGGCGCTCGCGATGAGCTCCGTTCCCCGCCGGGAGCCAGAGCCGTACGACGAGACCTCCCGCTCGCCGGCGATCCCCCCCCAGGGCGAGGTAGCCGCCGTCGCGGTAGACCTCGTGGCGAAACGGGTCCGGCGCAGCCGGCGATCTCCCGTACCGGCGGCCGGCGGTGCGCGCGGCGGTCGACGCATCCGACCGCGGCCCCGATCGTCGACGACGCCTCAGCGCGGCTTCGGAAACCGCAGCCGCCGACTCAGCGTCGTCCGAGCGCCGTCGTCGAGCCGCACGGCGACCGTGACCAGACGTCGCCCGCCGGCGGCTCGGCGGAGCGTGGTGCGGGCGCCCGTCAGACGGAGGCGCTGCGTCCGGCCGGCGCGCAGGCGGAGCTTGGTGACGGCGAAGACGTGGCTCCCGCGACCGACGCGGACCGCGACGGTCAGCCGGCCGCGGCAGGCGGGGCCGCCCGGCGCGCAGCGGACGTCGGCCAGCAGCCGTCGGCGGCGGTCGAAGCGCAACCGCTTGGCGATCGTCGCCTTCGCCTTCGCGGTCGGCGTCGGGCCCGGGCCGCCGGCGGTCCCCGGCCCGGCGGGCGGCGGCGACGGCACGAACGGGCCGGGGTCCACCGGCCAGCCCGGCCGACCAGCGACCGCGGCGATCGACAGCCCGTCGAGCAGCGTGGCGACCTCCGCGCCGGTGCTGATCGTCAGGTCCCGGAGGCCCAGCGCCGCGTCCGGGTCCACCCGCACCCGGGCCGTGGCGTGCGTGGCGTCGTGAACGGTGGTCGAGAGAACCTGCACGCCGCCGCCGAGCACCTCGGCGACCGACGCGTCCGCCGCGAAGCTCGTCCGCACCCCCGTCAGCGCGACGTCGACGACGTCGCCGCGCGCCGCCGGGGTCGTCGCGCCCCGCAGCATCGGGATCGACGGCGGTTGCGGGACGACGAGGAACGGGCCGGTGACCTGCTCGTCCGCGGTCTCGCCGCCGGTCGTGACCGACACGTCGTGGAAGCCCAGCTTCGCGCCGGGGCCGATGGTCACGTTCACCACGGCCGAGGTCGGCGACGTCACGCGCGTGCGGTTCACGGTCACCCCCGACCCGAAGCTCGCGCCGCTCTGGCCGTCCACGAACCCCGACCCGGTCGCCGAGACCGTCACGTCCAGGGTCTCGCCGACGCGGCCCTGCGCCGGCGCCGCCCCGACGACCGTCGGGCCGACCGGCGGCTCCGCGATCCGCAGCGCCCCCCGCCCCCGCGCCAGCTCCGGAGCGCCGCCGACGTCGGTCTGCACCATCACGTCCCGGGAGCCCACCTCCGCGTCCGGAGCGACCGCCAGCGTCACGAGCATCCGCGTCGGCGAGCGCACCTCTCGCGACACCACCTGCACGCCGGTTCCCGTGACCGACACCGTGCTGGAGGGGCCGAAGTTCGTCAGCGCCCCCGCCAACTCCACCGTCACCCGCGAATCCTGCGGCAGCGTCGACGGCGCCGCCGTCGTCACCGCCGGCATCACCCCGCTGACCAGTGCGTTCGACACCGCGTCCGCGAACGCCCGAGACGCGTCCGGCTCCGGCCCGGAGCCCGGACGCGGGAACGCCGACACGAACGACCCGCCCGTCGCGGCGGCGAGCGAGCTGAACAGCGGCACCGCGTCGACGGCGCCGAGCTCGTCGACCGGCTCGACGCTGGCCGACGCCGGCCCGGCGATGTCCGAGCGTCGTCCCCCGGCTCGCTCCGCACCGCTCCGCTGCTGGTCCCCTAGGCGGCGGTCCTCGCCGAGGCCGGCGACCGCGCAGGTGCCCGCGAGAACGGCCGAGATCCGCATGCCCTTGCTCGTGAACAGCTGCGCGACCGTCTCCGCCGACGGCCCGTCCGGCAAGCTGTCCGCGTCGGTCGCCAGGATCGCGCGTCCGTTCTTGGCCATCATCCGGCCGGCTGCCAGCAGGGCGGCGTTCGAGGCCTCCGGACAGGGCCCGCCGCCGTCGGCGGTCAACCCGCCGAGCGCGGTCTTGAGCGCTTCCCTGTCGCGGCTGATCAGCTCGACCTTGGGCGTGTCCTTGAACGAGACGATCGCCGTCCGCGGGAACGGCTTGCCCTTGGCCTCCGCGTCCGCCGCGATGTCGTCGAGCGCGAAGTGCAGCCCGATCACTGTCGCCAGCAGCTCGTCCTCCATGCTCTTCGTCGTGTCGACCACCAGCGCCAGCTCGACCGGATCGACCTCGACGGGCGCCGTGACCGAGCCCCCCGCCTGGACGTCGACCGGCTCCTTGGCGGATGGGTCCGCATCGAGACCGCAGTCGCTCTCGACGGCTCCGGTGTGGAACTCCTGCGCGAAGTCGGAGTCGACGCGCGTATGCAGGCTGAGCGACCTCCGGATCGGCAGGTCGGCCGTCAGCGGCTCCACCAGCACCTCATAGCGACCGGGCGGCACGCCGTGGATCACGTAGGAGCCGTCGTCCCGCCCGTCGAACCCCGTGACCCGCGCCAGCTGGACGGAGCGGTCGTTGACGTTCACGGCCCGGACGTTCGCGCCGAGCACCGGCTCACCACTGTCGCACCGCGTCACCTTCCCGCGGATCGTGCCCAACTCGCTGGCCGCCGCGTCGTCGGGATAGGCGTCCGAGATCGCCGCAGCGTCGTCGGCCGACAGCGCGTTCCCCCGGCGGGAGGAATCGGTGAAGAAGTTCATCGTCGGCAGGTCGTCGTCCGTGATCGACGCGAGATTGGCCCGGGCGCCGAGGTAGGCGCCCATCGACGAGTGGGCGATGTTGATCGCGTGACCAAGCTCGTGGAGCAGCGTCGAGCGCCGATCCCCGCGCAGGGTCACGATCGCCCAGGTGTCGTCGGTGACCGCGACGCCGTCGACGACGGTGGTGTGGTTCAGCGTGACGCCGTTGACGGTCTCCGGGGCGAACCCGACTGCCGCGACCGCCGAGAAGTCCTCGTCGACGACGATCTCGTGCCGCCCGTCGCCGGTCAGCTTGCCCCATGCCGTGCCGTAGTTCGCGCCCGTGAAGTCCTCCGTCGCCGTCGTCGCGAGCCCGAACACGTCACGCGCCGTCCGGACGTTGTTCCAGGTCTCCATCGCCGCGATGGTCTCGCTCGTGAGGTCGGTCGGCCCGTGGTCGGTGATGACGTCGATCGGCAGGGTCGTCCAGCGCGCCGGCAGCTGCGCGGCGCCCCGTTTGACGGAGTTCAGTTCGTAGGCGGCCGCCGGGGAGCCGGCGACCAGGATCAACAGCAGGCCCACGAGGAGCGCGGTGCGGCGAACGATCATGAAGCCCTCTGCGAGTGGTGGTGGACGTACCGGCGGATCGCGCGCAGGACGTCGTCCAGACGCTGTCCGGCGGCGACGCGCGCCGGCCGCGCGGAGTCGGCGGCCAGTGGCGGGATGCCCGTCAGCGCCGGAGTGACGAGCCCCGCGTCGGAGACCGCGTACCGTGCCTGCGCGACGATCGTCGGCCCCGCCGGGCCGTCCGGCCCGAAGAACAGGATGTACCGCTGCCCGGGAACGAACGGCGCGATGATCGGATCGACCTGCTGGTTGCCAAGCCGGCCGCCGATGACGCGCACGACGAACCGCCGCGGGAGCCGCCCCTTGAGCACCACCTGGGCGGTGAACGCGGTCCGCGTGAACGGCGTCCCCGGGGCGCCCTCGACGACGGTCGAGCGTCCGGCACGGACCAGCGCGACGCGCCTGGCGATCCGGACCGCCTGGGCGGCGGTCAACGGCGGGAACGCCCGCGGATCCTCGGTCAGCGGCGATCGTGGCGCCGGCGGCCTGGCCGCCGGCGGTCCCGACCGGTCGGCCGCGCGGTCGTGGTCCGCGCACCCGCCGAGCACGATCGCCGCACCGGCGAGGACCACCATCGACGCTTCGCGGCGCATCTAGCGCAGGCGCGCCGTCACGCGGGCGCGCCTCGTGACGGTCGTCGCTCCCCGGCCGGGAGCGAGGGTGACGGCGAGCGCGACGGGCAGCCGCTTGGTCTTCCGGAGCGTCCGCAGCAGACTCGTGCCCGGTGCGATGGTGACGGTGACGGTGCCGCCGGATCGGAGCGTCCGCCTGGCCGACCCGTAGCGCACGGTGACGGTCTTCACCGGCTTGCCACCGCGCTTCGGGGTGGCGCGGCGGCGGATCGTGGCGACCGCCTGGAGCGCCCCGGCGCCGGTCGTGGCGATGCGGAGCCGGATCTTGCCGCCGGCCTTGGCGGTCGCGGTGATCTTCCCGATCGTCGCGCTGCGGCCGGGTGGCGCGGGTGGGGGTCCGTCACCCGCGGCGCCCGGTCCGGACGGCGGATCGACCTGGGGCGCGCCGGCCGCCGCGACATCGATGCGCGCGGTGGCGGTCGAGGCCGCCGGGGAGTTCTCGAGCACGTACTCGAAGCTGTCGGTGCCGGTGAAGCCGGCCGCGGCGGCGTAGTCGACCGAGCCGTCGGCCTTGATCGTCGCCCGGCCGCCGTTGGCGGTGGTGACGGTCTGCCGGGTGAGCAGCGCGCCACCGAGGGTGTCGTTGGCCAGGATTCCCGGTCGTGGTGCGATCAGCCGCCCGCCCGGCGCCGCGAAGCGGTCGTCACGGGCCTGGGGCTGGCAGCGGTCGCCGACGCCGTCGCCGTCGCGATCCTCCTGGCCGGGGTCGGCCCGGCCCCGGCAGAGGTCGTCGATGTCGCGGACGCCGTCGTCGTCATCATCGGGCGAGATCGCGGCGAGCGCGTCGTACGTGAGCTCCTCGGACTGCTCGTCGACCGTCGTTCCGGCCCCGTCGGCGAAGTCCGGGGAGTCATGGAAGCGGAGGTCGAGGTTCGCCCAGTCGTCGTAGCCGGTCAGCATGGTGCCCGCGCCGACGCAGCTGGGGTTCCCGAGGTCGTTGATGTCCGCGGAGACCGGGACGTCCGGACCCTCGGGCTGCCCGTCGTCCCAGTCGATCGGGCCGGCGACCGGCGACACGCGGATGCGCCCGGGGCCGTGGGCCACGACCTCGTCGCTCGGTCCGGCGACGCCGATGCCGTTCGCCTCGACGAGCGCCGCCTCGTCGAGGGTCGGGAGCGCGGCGCGGGAGTAGTCCAGGCGCCGGTGGGGCGTCATTCCGCCCTCGAACTGACGGGCGTAGTTCATGACCGAGAGGTAGTTCGGCTTGCACTGCACGTTGTCCCCGCCACCGTGCCGCAGCCCGAAGTTGTGCCCGAGCTCGTGCATGAACGTGCCCGCTTGGTCGTCGGCGGTTCCACCCCGGCGGCCGAAGAGAAGGCCCCATCGGCCGAGCGAGACGACGAGGTCGTTGCCGCCGACCTCGGATCGGCCGGACGTCGTTCCGTAGCCCGCCAGACCGTGGATCCACTGGGCGTAGTGGAACGCCAGCCGCTTGCTTTCGAGAACCTTGTCGCTGTGGGTCCCGGCGCGCTCGCCGGCGGTTCCGAAGAACTCCGCCTTGCGGTCGTTGAAGTCGACCGCGCCGGCCGGGCAGTCGGCGGGGCAGCCGGTGAAGATCGTGTTCTCGGCGAACGGGATCATGTCGTCGACGACGTAGTGCAGCCGGATCGGCCGGGGCGCGGCCGCGAAGGCGCGGACCACCGCGTCCAGCGCCGTCGGCGAGGGCCGCAACAGCGGCATGTAGTCGACCTCGACGAAGACGTCGGGCACATCCGGGTCGCCGCGCTCGGACGCGGAGATCGTGCCGTCGCGGTTGCCGTCGTAGAGCTTCAGGTCGACCTCGCCGTCGTCGTCGACGTCGATGCCCGTGGTCTCCCAGCTGTCGCAGAGCCCGTCCTGGTCGTCGTCGCTGGACCCGTCGTCGTCGGTGTCCACGCACCCCGACGCCTCGTCCGTCAGCTCGATCACGAAGTCCGCCGACGACGCGACGACCACGTCGCCGGCCGCGTTCTTCCGCTCGATCACGATCTGGGTCGAGTAGAACGACCGCCCGGCGGACCGTCGCTGCGCACCGGTCGTGTTCCAGCTGAAGACACCTGTCTCGGGATCGACGGTCGCCGCGTGGGTCGCCTGCGGCGGTCCCGGATGCGCGAACTCGCGCGACCCGGACTGCCCCAGCTCGGCCGGCGTGGCGAGGCGGAAGCGCAACCCGTCGACCGGGCCCTTCACCCGCGGCCCGAACTGGCAGACCGTGCGCAGCCGGCACTTGACCACCGGTGGCAGCAGGCTCTCCGGGCTCTCGGGGACGGAGAGGTCGACCACGGTCCTCACGGTGGCGGGCATCGGGGGGCCGTCGGGATCGACGCCGTTGTTGATGTGTCCCCGGTCGAAGCGTGTTCGTCCGGCGCCGTCCGCCGGCGGCGCCGGGAGGCCCCAGGAGGCCGGGAAGCGGGTCTCGTCCCCGCCGTAGGTGTGCGTGACCTCGGCCTCGGCGGTGAAGTCGCCCCGCTGGTGGTCGACGGCCGTGATCGTCATCTCGGGGGAGCTCGACGGCAGGCCGGTGCCGGTGAGGAACAGGCCCCCGCCGGTGAACTTGGTGCCGACCGCGACGGGGAAGCTGATGCCGGGACCGATCTCGAGGACCGCCACGAGCTTGAACCGGACCTGGCGCGGGACGCCGGTCTGCTTCCAGGTCACCTTCATGCTCCGGCTCCCGGGCCCCAGCTCGACCGGCAGCTCCGGATCGGGATCGGGCAGCGGGTCCGGGGGGATGATCGGGCACCCGGGGGCCCCCGCGGGCTTGTGGATTCCCGGGCCCGTGTGCGGCGGCGGTCCGCAGTGCGCCGCTGCCGACGGCGTCCCGATCACCCCCGCGGCGAGGAACGCGAGCAACGTCCCGACGAGAACGGTCGCGAGCAGGACGGAGGTCGAGCGGACGGCCACGGCCGGGGAGCCTCGCCCCGCCGCCGAGCACCGTCAATCGGAACGCGACCCCGAACCTCGTTCGCGAGGACCCCGAGGCCGGGGGCGCCGGCGGTGCTGGCCCCGGAACGACGAAAGGCCCGGAGATCCGGGCCTTTCGGTGAGTAGCGGGGGCAGGATTCGAACCTGCGACCTTCGGGTTATGAGCCCGACGAGCTACCTGACTGCTCCACCCCGCGACGGTGTGTTGCGGCGAGGGACTATAGCACCGCGTTCACGCGGGCGTCACCCGCCTCAAGACCCCGAAGGCCGCTCGAATCGGGCCGCGGACGGCCCGCTCGGCGGCCCGCCGACGGCGCTCAGGCGGGGACGCCGATGCCGCCGCGCCCGCGCATCACCAGGTGCGCCATCTGGTCGCCCAGCTGCCGTGGCGTCCAGACGTCGGGCTCGGCCAGGAGGGCGCGCGCGGCGCTCTCTCCCAGGCCCACGACCACGTACCCGAGCAACCGGCCCTGGGCCTCGGCGTCGCCCACGCCCTGGCTCGCCAGCCACGCCTGGGCGAGGGCGCCGATCGTCTCGATCTGCTTCTCGCGCCCGCGCTGCACGCGGCGGTTGATCGCGGCGTCGGTCCCGCCCGCTCCCAGGAAGATGACCTGGAACGCCGCCGGCGAGTCGACGACGGCCTGGAGGAACGCCGTCAGCGCATCCGCGATCAGGGGCTCGATCTCCCCCGTCTCCAGCCGCTCGGGCAGCGCGCCCGCGATCGCCTCGAGGATCCGCTCCTCCTCGCGCCGCAGCAGCTCGCCGAACAGCGCCTCCTTGCCCGGGAAGCTGCTGTAGACCACCGGCTTCGACACGCCCGCGCGACGGGCGATCGCCTCCATCGACGCGCCCTCGTAGCCGCGCTCCAGGAAGACCTCGAACGCGGCGTCGAGGATCATCGGGCGGCGCCGCTCGGGCCCCAGGTGGGCGGCCCGCGGTCGCGACCCGCGCGAGGCGCTGGCGGCCGCGCGGCTCGCGGCCTTGCCCGCCTTCGCCACCGCCTTGCCGGCGGTCTTGGCGGTCTTCGGGAGCGAGGCGGAGCGAGTCGGTTTGGGCATGGCCATGCGTCGGTGACGCGGGCGCTCGGCGCGTCGCGCCGGGCCCGCATCGGGGGAGAACGTCTGCACACCCTACCGCCAGTACCGGCCGCCTCCGTGGCGCCGGGACACGAAACACCCCGAGTCGGTGGGGGCCGGCGCACCGCCGACGAACGCCTGCACCTGACCGGATTCCGCGACGCCCGTCGTCGGTACGCCGTCCACCTGCGTCGCCGGGTCGGCCGCCGCCCATCCGCCGCGCCCGGCCCGACCGGCCGGCCCGCTGCGGATAGCCTGGGCCCATGCGCTTGGCCGCCGTCGACCTGGGGTCGAACTCCACCCGCCTGCTGATCGCCGACCTGGACGACGAGGGGCGGCTGACCGAGCTGGAGCGGCGCGCCACCGTCACCCGCCTGGGCCAGGGCGTCGACCGCACCGGCAGCCTGGACCCGGTCGCGATCACCCGGGTCACCGACGAGCTGATGGTCGTCCGCCGGCTGCTCGACGACCACCACGTCGAGCGCGCCGTCGGCGTCCTGACCAGCGCCGTCCGCGACGCCGACAACGGGCCCGAGTTCACCGCCCGCGTCCGCGACGAGTTCGGGATCGACGCCCGCACGATCCCCGGCGAGCAGGAGGCCGCCCTGACCTTCCTCGGCGCCACCAGCGGCCGCGAGCCGAGCGACGAGCGGATCGCCGTCGTCGACGTCGGCGGCGGCAGCACCGAGTTCGTGGTCGGCCGCGGCCGCGAGGTCGACTTCAGCGTCTCGGTCCAGGCCGGCGTCGTCCGCCAGAGCGAGCGCCACGTCGAGCACGACCCGCCCCACAACGACGAGCTGATCGAGATGGCCGACGACGTCCGCACGATCTTCGCCGAGGCCGTCCCCGACGAGGTCCGTGCCGGCGTCGACAGCGTGATCGCCGTCGCCGGCACCGCCACCTCGTGCGCGGCGATGGCCCAGGAGCTGGACCCCTACGACCCCGACCGCGTCCACGGCTACCGCCTGACGCTGGCCGAGATCGAGCAGCTGCTCGCCCGCCTGGCCCAGATGGAGGAGTCCGAGCGCCGCCGCGTCGCCGGCCTGCAGCCCGACCGCGCCCCCACGATCGTCGCCGGCTGCGTGCTGCTGTCCAACGCCCTGCGGCTGTTCGACGCGCGCGCCTGCGAGGTCTCCGAGCACGACATCCTGCGCGGCGCGGTGATCGCCGCCGCGACCGGCGACCTCTGAGCCCGGCTTCGACGGCGACGGCGCGCGGCGCCGGCCCGTGGCGCGCCGTCCTCAGGCCAGGTTCGACTTGCGCGGGTAGGCGACCGCCGGATCGGTCAGCACGTTGACCAGCGACGGCAGGCCGGACGCGAACGCGCGCTCCAGCGCCGGCCGCAGCTGCTCGGGCCGCTCGACCAGCTCGCCGTGGCCGCCGAGCGCCTGCACCACCTGGTCGTAGCGCGTGCCCGGCCGCAGGTCGGCGACGACCGAGTACCCGTAGAGGAACTCCATCGGGTGCTTCTCCAGCGCCCAGATCCCGTTGTTGCCCATCACCGAGACGACGTTGACGCCGTGCCGCGCGAGCGTGTCGTACTCCATCCCGCTGAAGCCGAACGCGCCGTCGCCCTGCAGCAGCACGACCTGCCGGTCGGGGTGCGCCAGCTTCGCCGCCAGCGCGTAGCCCGGCCCCGACCCCAGGCAGCCGAACGGCCCGGGATCGAGCCACGCGCCAGGCACGAAGCTGTCGATCACGCGCCCGGCGTAGCTGCCGAAGTCGCCGCCGTCGATCACCACGATCGCGTCCCGGTCGAGCATCTGGGCCAGCTCGCCGTACAGCCGCATCGGGTGCAGCGGCGCCCGCTCGTCCGCCAGCTCGGCGCGCTCGCCGGCGCGCTTCTCCGTCTCGTCGGCCCGCAGCCCGTCGATCCAGGCCGCGCGCGCCGCCACGCGCCCGCCGACCGTCGGATCCCCCGCCCCGGCCAGCGCGTCGAGGATCGCCGGCAGCCCGCCGTACAGCTCGGCCGCCACCGGCCGCGGGTGGTCGCGCTCGGGCTCGATCCGGTCGACGACGATCAGCTCGGTCTCGGGCCCGAACGCCGCCCCGAACCCGAGCCGGAAGTCCATCGGCACCCCGACCACCACCGCCACGTCGGCGCCGCCGAGGGCCTTCCCGCGCGTGCGCGCGAACGCCAGCTCGTGGTCGGCCGGGACCACGCCGCGGGCCATCCCGTTCATGAAGACCGGGATCCGCAGCGTCTCGGCCAGCCGCAGCAGCGCGACCTCGCCGTGGCCCCACCAGACGTTGGTGCCGGCCATGATCACCGGCCGCTCGGCGTCGCGCAGCAGCGCCACCGCGCGGTCCAGCGCCGCCCCGTCGGGCGCCGGGCCGGTCGCCTCGGCCCCCGCGCCGCCGTAGGGCGTTCCCGCCAGCGCGCCCGGCGTCCCCGGATCCTCGGCCTCGCTGAAGACGTGGTCCATCGGGAAATCGACGAAGGTTGCCCCCGACGGCGCCCCGCAGGCGGCCTGCAGCGCGTCGTCGACCAGCCCCGGGATCTCGCCCGGTGCCTCGGCGGTGGCGGCGAAGCGGGTCAGCGGGCGCACGAACGGGACGTGGTCCATCTCCTGCAGCGAGCCCATCCCCCACCGCAGCGCCGGCGCGCGGCCGCCGAGCACCACCAGCGGCGACTGGTTCTCCTGGGCCGAGCCCATCGCGCTCATCCCGTTGGTGATCCCGGGACCGGCGGTCAGCGCCGCAACGCCGGGCGTGCGGGTGACCTTGGACCAGCCCTCGGCGGCGAACGCGGCGGTCTGCTCGTGGCGGGTGTCGACCAGCCGGATGCCCTCGCTGCGGCAGCCGTCGTAGATCGAGAACAGGTGCCCGCCCGAGAGCGTGAAGAGCGTGTCGATCCCGCTCGCCTTCAACCGGCGCGCGATCAGCCGGCCGCCGTGGAAGCGCTCCGGCTCGCCGCCGGAGGTCGCGTCGTTCGTCATGGGGCGACCCTATCCGCGGGGGTGCGGTGGGAGCCAGGGGCGACCGGCCGGGGCCGTCCTACGCGCCGACGCCGGGCCCGGCGTCGCGCTCGTGCGCGAGCTCCCCCAGCCGCTGCTCCAGCTCGCCGATGCCCTCCTCGACCCGGCCCGCCAGCATCGGGGCGTGCAGCCGGACCGCGGTGCGCTTGCCCCTGACCGGCGCCGGCGGCCGGCCCGAGATCGTGCCGTGGTCGCGCCGCAGGCGACGACGGGTCTCCTCGGTGAACAGGACCACGTCGCCGGTCTGACGGGTGATCGCCTCGACCCGGTGGGCGGTGTTGACCGCGTCGCCGATGACGGTGAACGTGACCCGGTTGCCGCCGCCGATCGTGCCGGCGACGACCGTCCCGCTGTTGACGCCGATCCCGACCTGGAGCCGCTGCCCGAACCGCTGGCGGACCGCGCGGGCGACCTCGATCGCGGCGGTGACGGCCGCGTCGGCATGGTCGGTCAGCGCCACCGGCGCTCCGAAGACGGCCAGCAGCCCGTCCCCCTGGAAGGCGTTGGCGCTGCCGCCGTAGCGCTCCAGCACCGGCACGACGACCCCGTAGAACTCGTTCAGGAGCGAGAAGACCTCGTGCGCGGTCGCCTGCTCGGCGAAGGCCGTGAAGCCGCGGATGTCGATGAAGGCGACGGTCACCTCGCGCAGCTCGCCCTCGAGCCGCGGGCCCTCGTCCAGCAGCCGCTCGGCGACGACCGGGTCGACGTAGGCGTCGAGCGCCTCGTGCAGCCGATCGCGCTCGCGCAGGCCCTCCAGCGCGACGTTGAACGAGCGCGCCAGCCGCCCGATCTCGTCGCCGCCGAGGACCGGGGCGCGGGTCCGCAGGTCACCCGCCGCGACCCGCTCGGTCGTCTCCTGCAGGGCCCGGATCGGCGCGATGAAGCTGCGGGCCAGCAGCGACGAGAGCCCGAGCGCGATCGTCGCGCTCGCCGCCAGCGCCACCGCCACCCCGAGCCCGAAGGCCGAAAGCCCGGCGTCGCCGCTGCTGAACCCGGCGACGATCCCGCCCGTCACGACGGTGATCAGCGGGACGCCGACCAGCAGCCGCCAGCGCAGCGAGAGCGTCGCGTCCAGGTACGCGGTGTCGGGCAGGTCGGGCGTGATCGCCTCGACCACCGGGCGCAGGACCAGCTCCAGCTCGAGGAAGCGCACGAGGATGCCGGCGCTGATCACGACCGTCGCCGCCAGGCCGAGCGCGAAGCCGCCGGGGAACGCCGGCAGGCCCGCGACCCAGCAGATCACGACGATCGTCAGCGTCGCCCAGATCAGCGTCCGGATCGCGGCGCCGGCCGCCACCATCCGCAGCGGCATCCCGGTCAGCGCGCGCCAGGCCGCGATCGCGTCCTGCTCGGCGTGCTCGTCGGCCGCGTGCCAGCGTGCCGTGACGTCCAGCGTCGACCGCGACGCGCGCAGCACGGCCACGTTCTCGACCAGCGTGAAGCCCTGGGCGACGGCGAAGATGATCAGCCAGTCCGCGAGCGACAGGCTCACGTAGCGCGCCAGCACCAGCAGGCCGCAGAGCACGACCACGTGCGCCTGGGCCACCACGAGCAGCACCGCGACGAACGGATAGCGGGCGCCGAGACGACGGTAGAGCTCGTGCAGCGGGCGCCGGGGCACGGACCGATTGTCCCAGGATCGCCGGCGCGCGATCGAACTCCCGTTCGATCGTCTACGCCTCGCGCGGGGGCAGCGCCGCGGCGACCGCCGCCGGATCGAGCCCCTCGATCGCGACCAGCTTGTCGCGCGACTGGTGGCCCTGGAGCAGCTCGACGCGGCCGCGGGCGACGCCGAGCTGCCGCGCCAGCAGCTTGCAGAGGGCGACGTTCGCGCGCCCGTCGACCGGCGGCGCCGAGACCCGCACCAGCAGCCGGTCCTCGCGCCAGCCGAGGATCGCGTCGCGGCCGCCGCGCGGTTGCAGCCGCACGGCGACCTTCGTGGGCTCGCTCACGAGTCGCTACCGTAGTGCAACGACGGGTCGTGGCCAGTTCGGCGCCGCGAGCGGCCGGCAGTGGTGGACGATCGCCTGCGGCGTCCGCGCCGACCGCAACCTTCGCCGAGGTGGCGTGTTACGACCCCGCGGACCCCCGGGAACCCCGGCGATCCCCCGATTGATCGTGGAAGTCTCCGCCCTCGATACCGCCCCAGCCCTGCGCGGCCCCTCGACGCTGCTGCGCCTGCAGGGCGACGAGCGGCTCGTCGCGCTGACGCGTCGCGGCAACCAGTCGGCGTACGAGGTCCTGGTCCAGCGCTACCAGTCGCGTCTGCTGGCGTTCTGCCGCCACATGCTCGGCAGCCGCGAGGACGCCGAGGACGTCCTGCAGGAGGTCTTCGCCAACGCCTTCAACGCGATCATCGGCGACGACCGGGCGATCAACGTCCGCCCCTGGCTCTACCGGATCGCCCGCAACCGGTGCCTCAACCACCTGCGGAAGATCCAGCCGATCGGCGTCGACACGATGGACGACCGGATCGCCGACAACGGCATCTCGGCCGCCGACACCGCCCACCGCCGCGAGGAGTTCCGCGAGCTGCTCGGCGACGTCCGGGCGCTGCCCGAGACGCAGCGGACCGCGCTGCTGCTGCGCGAGATCGACGCCCTCGCCTACGACCAGATCGCCGAGGCGATGGACACCACGGTGCCCAGCGTCAAGTCGCTGCTGGTCCGCGCCCGCGTCGCGCTGGCCGAGGCGTCCGAGGCCCGCAACCTGACCTGCGAGGAGGTCCGCGACGAGCTCGGCGAGGTCGCCGAGTCGCTGCGCCGGATCAGCCCGCCGGTCCGCCGGCACCTCAAGGAGTGCGACCGCTGCTCCGCCTTCCAGACCCACCTGAAGGCGAACAACCGCGCGCTGCAGGCGATCTTCCCGATCGGCCCGCTGGTCCTCGCCAAGAAGCTGCTGGCCCACCTCACCGCCGGCGCCGGCGCGTCCGGCGGGGCCGCGGTCGGCGGGGCGGCCGCGGGCTCGGTCACCGGCGGCCTGATCACCACCGGCGTCTCGGCGCTCGCGACCAAGACCGCCGCCGGCCTGGCCGCGGCCGCGCTCGTGACCGCCGGCGCGGTCGAGGTCGACCACGCCCGCAACCTCAGCCAGACCTCGGCCGCGATCCAGGTCGAGGCCCCGGTCCGGGCCCAGGCTCCGGCCGCGTTGCCCGCCGTCCACGTGCCGACGACCCCGGCGACGACGACCCACCGGCGGTCGCCCGCGGCGACGCCCTCGGACGCGGTGCTGGCGGCCGCCGCCACCGTCACCGGCGACGCCGCCGCGGCCCGCGGCACGACGACGACGACGACCGCCACGACGACCACCGCGACGACGACGACCGCCGCCACGACGACCGCGATCACGACCCCGCCGACCACCATCGGCACCACCACCGCGCCGACCACCACCACGGCGCCGCCGCCGGTCGACAGCGGCGAGCAGACCGTGACCCTGCCGACGGTGACGACCAAGCCGGCGACGCCGAAGCCGCCGAAGAAGAAGCCCGGCACGACCACGACCGCGCCGCCGGCCGAGGCGACGACCGGCACCGGCGCCAGCACGACCGGCACCGGCGCCACGCCCGCCCCGACGCCGACCCCGGGGGCCAGCGGTCAGCTGGCCGCGCCGGAGCTGCAGGCGCGACCGCGCCGCGCCGCGCGCTCCCGCCCCCGCGCGACGCTGCGGCTCAGCCGCCGCGCCGCCAGCTTCCGGATCGCCGTCGCGCCCCGCACCGGCCGCTGAGCGGGTCAGCCGACCGCGAGCGCCAGCGCCCCTACGGCGCCTCGGTGCCGAACGCGATCCCGTAGAAGGGCGTCCGCATCGGCCCGTTCGAGCCGGCCAGGCGGATGTTCGGCACCACCGGCGAGCTCTCGGTCCGCAGCGACATGTCGAGCACCCGCTCGCGCGTGCCGATCACGTCGGGCAGCAGCAGCAGCCGCACGCCGTAGTAGATCCGCTTCTGGTTGGCGGGACCGCTGCGGTACTGGTAGCGCACCAGCCAGCCGGCGTTGTCCTTGCCGATCTTGACGCGACCCTCGCCGCGCAGCTGGAAGTCGGATCCGGGGATCGCCGCGAGCTCGGCACGGACCTTGCGCATGATGCCGACCATCCGCAGGCTCAGCTGAGCGATCGGCGCGCCGGCCGGCTCGGAGCGGGTCGGCGGCGGGCCGCCGTCGCGGAAGACCAGGGTCTCCTCGCCGCGCTTGAGGGCCCCGCCGGCGCCCTGGACGGCCGAGACGTGCAGCCGCAGCAGCTCGCCGGGCTCGGCCGGCAGCCGCTGCGTGCGGTCGTCGAAGCGGGTGTTGAAGGTCAGCGGCCCGCGGATGATCACCTGCGTCTCGGGCCGGGAGCGGGCGATCAGGACCGCGGCGATCGCCGCCAGCAGCAGCGCGACCAGGGTGCCGGCCACGATCCACGACCGCCGCGAGACCCGCCGCGCCCGCGGCGCGACGACGTCGACCAGGGACGGTCCGAACTCGGGACGGGCGATCGGCACGCAGGCGAGGGTACCGACCGCCCGGCCGGGCCGGCGCCGGGGCGCGGCCTGGCGCGGTGCCGCCGCGGTCAGCCGCCGACGTCGAAGAGCGCGTCGAGATCGTGGCGGCTGAATGCCTCGAACGCGACCAGCGTCTGGGTCCGCTCGACGCCCTCGAGCTTCGAGATCCGTCCGGTGACGACCTCGGCCAGCTGCTCGTGCTGGGGCACGCGGACGATCGCCACGAAGTCCCAGTCGCCGGTCACCGAGTAGGCCTCGCCGACCCCGTCGACCTCGGCCAGCCGCTCGCCGAGGTCGCCGAGCGCGACCCGGTTGGCCTGGACCAGCACGATCGCCGTTGCGACTGCCATCTCGTCGTCTCCGTGCTCGTTCGGGCGGTCGGGCCTAGATCTCGATCGAGGTGCCCGGGGCCAGGACCTCGACGCGGGCGATGCCCGCCGCCTCGACGTCCTGCTTGTAGGCCTGGGCGTCGGTCTCGATCGGCGGGAAGGTGTCGTAGTGGACCGGGACGACGATCGGCGCGCCGACCAGGCGGGCCGCTTCGACGGCGTCGTGGCGATCCATCGTGTAGTGGCCGCCGATCGGGATCAGCGCCGCGTCGAGGCTGTCGCGGCGCCCCGGCAGCGCCAGGTCGCTGAAGAGCGCGGTGTCGCCCAGGTGGTAGATCGTGCGGTCGCCGACGTTCAGCACCAGCCCGGCCGCCACGGCGACGGTGCCGCTCGGCGTCGTGTTCGTGTGCCAGGCCGGGACCAGCCGCACCCAGCCGCCGTCGAAGGCGACGGTGCCGCCCAGGTTCGGATCGGCGACGTCCAGGCCCTGCTCGGCCAGCTCGTTGGCGATCTCGACGATCGCGATCACCTTGGCGCCCGTCCGCTTGGCGATCGGCACCGCGTCGCCGTAGTGGTCGCCGTGGCCGTGGCTCAGGACGATCACGTCCGGCGACAGCTCGTCGGCCGGGGTGACGGCCTTCGGGTTGCCGGTCAGGAACGGATCGACCAGGACCGACGTGCCGCCGGCCTCCAGCAGGACGGCGGACTGGCCGAGGAAGGTGAGCTT
Source organism: Patulibacter medicamentivorans (assembly GCF_000240225.1). GTDB lineage: Bacteria > Actinomycetota > Thermoleophilia > Solirubrobacterales > Solirubrobacteraceae > Patulibacter > Patulibacter medicamentivorans. Next base: position 14,385 of record NZ_AGUD01000297.1, on the reverse strand, counting down.
GGTCATGGGCGCGGTTCCTCGTCGGAGGGGTCGTTGGCGGATGGGGCGGTGCGCTGACGGGCCAGCTCGCTGGCGAGCTCGAAGCCGACGGTCACCCCGACCAGCATCGCCAACCGCGACTCGTCGGCCAGCAGCTGGTGCAGGCGGGCGGTCCGCTGCTCCGGATCGGGCTCGGCGGCGGCGGACTCGACCTGTTGCTCGTGGCCCTGGCTGAACCAGCCGCCGTCCTGCAGCGCGCCGTCGATGATCCGCTGCAGGCCGGGGACCGCATGGGTGACGATCTGCTCGGCTCGCCGCAGTCGCTGCGGGTCGCTGATCGCGCGCACGGCGGCGTCGACCTCGTCCGCGGTGTAGGGAGCGTCGGGCACCAGGTTGAGCATACGGGTGTGCCGTCCACCTGCGGGTGGATACGAGGCGCACCGCCCGCAGGATCGTCGTCTCGCGGAGCACCCGCGACGAGACGTCGAGGTGACGGCCCGGCGACGCCCGATCGCCACCTCACCCCGAACCGCCCACCGAGAAGGCGATTCGCCGGCCCGCCGCGGGTGCCGCTACTTGCGCGCCGCGGCGAGCGCCAGGCCGACCGGCACGCCGAGGACGACGCCGATCACGGCCGCCAGCGGCGCCCCGGCGATCGCGACGCCGCAGGCGGCGAGCGTCACGACCAGCATCGTGGCCGCGCCCAGCAGGTCGCCGTCGAGCGCGTCCTTGCGCTGACGGGCGCGCAGCTCGGCGACGATCCAGGCGGTCGCCAGCGCCGTCGCCGCGCCGCCGGCACCGGCGTAGATCTCGGCCCCGTCGGCCTGGGCGGCGAGCGCCAGCCCGCCGACGCCAGCGACCAGGAAGCTCAGCAGCACGACGACGCTGCCGACCAGCCCGGCGCGGCGCTCCCACAGCCAGCCGAAGATCCCGAAGGTCCCGATCACCGCCAGCGCGTGCCAGGTGTCGACGTAGGCGAACGGGGCCGTGGCGTAGCGCCAGGGCTCCAGGTCGCCGAGGCCGGGGAACAGCAGCAGGTCCTCGCGGCCGACGATCCTCAGCGTCGGGACGCCGATCAGCGAGATCGCGACCAGGACGATCGTGACCCACGGACGCCGGTCGACGATCGCGTCGTGGGCGCGGGTCCGGCGCTGCGGCCGGCGGCCCCGCTTCGGCACCCGTGAGCGGCCCGAGGGGCCCGCCTTCGGCCGCCGGCGGAGCTTGCGCAGCGGCACCACGACGTCGTCGTCGGGATCGGCCGGCATCTCCGGCTCGTCGATCGCCGGCTCGCGCAGCAGCGCCTCGAGATCGCCGTCCTTGCGCTCCAGTCGCGGGGCACGACGGCGCAGCCGGGTCCCGCAGTACGGGCATTCGGTCACGAAGGTCGAGACCTGCTGCCCGCAGCTGCGGCACACCGTGAAGAGCTCTGCCGCGCCCGCCATCACACCGATTGTAGGACGGCTGGCGCGGAGTGCGTGGCCGGTTGGCGACGAACCGTCGCCCGCGCCCTCGGCAGCGCCGCCGCCGAGGGCCTCCGGCCGGTCGATTCGACCTCAGGCGATCGTGATCTGCGGGTCCAGGTAGACGTCCTGGATCGCGTTGAGGAGCGCGACGCCCTCCTCGACCGGACGCTGGAACGCCTTGCGGCCGGAGATCAGGCCGGTGCCGCCCGCGCGCTTGTTGATGACCGCGGTCTTGACCGCCTCGGCCAGGTCGCTGGCGCCCGACGAGGCACCGCCAGAGTTGATCAGGCCGGCGCGGCCGGAGTAGCAGTTGAGGACCTGGTAGCGGGTCAGGTCGATCGGGTGATCGGTGGTCAGCTGCTCGTAGACCAGCTTGTGGGTCTTGCCGTAGCCGCCGCCGATCGCGGTGTAGCCGCCGTTGTTCTCGGGCAGCTTCTGCTTGATGATGTCCGCCTCGATCGTGACGCCGAGGTGGTTGGCCTGCGCGGTCAGGTCGGCGGCGACGTGGTAGTCGACCCCGTCCTTCTTGAAGCCCGAGTTGCGCAGGTAGCACCACAGCACCGTGTACATGCCGAGGCGGTGGGCCTCCTCGAACGCGCGCGCGATCTCGACCAGCTGGCGGGTCGACTGCTCGCTGCCGAAGTAGATCGTGGCGCCGACGCCGGTGGCGCCCAGCTCCCAGGCGCGCTTGACCGAGGAGAACTCGACCTGGTCGAACTGGTTCGGCAGGCGCAGCAGCTCGTTGTGGTTGATCTTGACGATGAAGGGGATCTTGTGGGCCCACTTGCGGCTCACGGCACCGAGGACGCCGAGCGTCGATGCGACGGCGTTGCAGCCGCCCTCGTGCGCCAGCTCGACGATGTTCTCGGGATCGAAGTAGCGCGGGTTGGGCGCGAAGCTGGCGCCGGCGGAGTGCTCGATGCCCTGGTCGACCGGCAGGATCGAGACGTAGCCCGTGCCGCCCAGGCGACCGTGGTCGAAGAGGCCCTGGAGGTTGCGCAGGACCTGGTTGTTGCGGTCGGTCTGCGCGTAGATCCGGTCGACGAAGTCGGGGCCGGGAAGGTGCAGCGTCGAGGCGTCGACGGTGGTGGACCGGTGGCCCAGGAGGGACTCGGCCTCGTCGCCGAGCAGCTCGGTCACGCGGTCGATCGACGATGCGGTCTGGACAGCCATGTCGTTCCTTCGGAGTTGGTGTTCGATCCCGGTCGCCCGGTGATGTGCGATCTCGTCTCGTGCCACGCGACGGCACGCGATCCCACCCGCCCGGCGGGACCAGCCCGTCCGGCCCCGGATCGCTCCGGGGGGCGGCGGCACGACGGGCGGCAAGCCGTGCCGGAGGCGCCGCATGGTACTAGGACCCGGCGTGACGGGACTCATCCGTTGTGGTACGGCCTCGCGACCATTCCGTGCCGATCGCGTGCCGCCCGGCCGAGGACGGGCCGTTGCGCGCTAGACCGGGACGATGCCCCACCCTCCCGCCCCGGTCGCGAGCCGCGTCGCGCAGGCGGTCGGCGCGCTGCCGCTGCCGCTGCTGCTGGTCGCCGCCGCGGCCGGCGGCTGGGCGTCGATCCGACTCGCCCCCGCGCCGGGCCCCGTGGTCGCCGCCGGGCCGGGGCGCGCGGTCGCGGCGCTCTCGCGCGCCGGGGCGAGGGCGCGCGTGACCGAGGTCCTCGACGGCGACACCGTGCGGGTCGCGTTCGGCGATCGGCGGGGTCGCGCCCAGGTCACGATCCGCTACCTCGGGGTCGACGCGCCCGAGTCGGTCCACCCCCGCAAGCCGGTCCAGTGCTTCGGTCCCGCCGCCTCGCGGGCCAACCACCGCTGGGTCGCGGGACGGCGGGTGCGGCTGCGGTTCGACCGTCAGTCGATCGACCCCTACGGCCGGCTGCTGGCGGCCGTCGTGCCGGACGGCTGGCAGCGCAGCGTCAGCGAGCGGTTGGTCGCCGAGGGCTACGCGCGGGTCCTCACGATCGCCCCCAACGGGAGCACCGCGGCGACGCTGGAACGGCTGCAGCGACGGGCCCGTCGACGCGGAAGCGGGCTCTGGTCGGCGTGCTGAGGGGGTGTCGAGATGCTCTACGCTGCCCTCGGTGACCTCGCCCCGCCCACGTTCCCGTGGCTCGCTCGACGAGCTGGAGCGCCGCCTCGCGCGGGAGACGGAGCTCGCCCAGCGTCAGCGCGACAAGACGCTGCGCGCGGCCCAGCGACGCGAGGCAGAGCGCCGCTTCGACCAGGTCAAGCGCCGCCGCACGCTGCGCTACCTGGCCCTGGTCTCGGTCCTGATCCTGACCGCGGTGCTGGTCACCCTGGTCATGTTCCGGGTCCTGAGCCTCGTCTTCGCCTGATCCGCAGCGCGGCGCGACATCCCGCTGCCGGGGGCGCGTCCCGGGCCGACGACGGACGCCGGCGTCCACGCCGCGGCGTGGCTTCTCGCGCGCGAGTACGTCGCCGCAGCGACGCCCGGCTCGCTCGCCGCGCGGACCCTCGCGTCCGGGCCGCGAGCGGACCGCCACGCGCGGGAGGGTGGATCGACGCTAGATTTGCCTGCGTACCATGGCTCGCCGATCGCTTCGACCCCACCTGAACCAGATCCGTACGTGGGTGCGCCAGGGTCGCACCGACGCCTGGATCGCGCACCAGCTGGAGGTCACCGGACAGCAGATCGCCGCGTTCAAGGCGGAGAACGAGCTGGCCGCCGCCGCTCCCGACGATCCGCTGGCGGTCGTCGCTCCCGAGGACGTCGACCTGCGGGCCGAGGACGACGCGCAGATCGCCGCCGAGCTCGAGGCCGCCGAGGCCGAGCGCAAGGCCGAGGAGGAGCGCAAGGCCGCCGAGGAGGCCGAGAAGGCCGCCGCCCGCGCCGCCGAGAAGGCCGCCCGCGCCGCTGCCGGCGAGGACGAGGACGACGAGGACGAGGACGAGGACGGCAAGCCCAAGCGCCGCCGTCGCGGTGGTCGCCGCCGCCGTCGCGGTGGCTCGTCGACGAACGCCTTCGAGGGCACGTTCGACCACGGCGAGGAGGGCTACGGGCTGTGGCTCGACCCGGCCGTCGCCGACTCCGGCATCTACGCCGAGCACTGGGCCGGCCATCGCCCGATCGAGGTCACGATCGAGGCCGACCAGATCATCATCCGTCGCGCCGGCGAGTCCGCCGACGCCGGCGACGACGAGTAGCCCGGGCGGCGCCGACGGTCGTCGGCGCCCCTGAGCGACGCCGCCGGCCTGTGGCCGGCGGAGCGCGGCCTCACTCGTCGCCGCGCACCTTCAGCCGTCCCCCACCCCAGTCCTGGGCCTGCCCCAGGTAGCGGTGGAACGCCGCGTCGACGATCCGCGGGTCCCAGGCGTCGGGGTCCTCGGGCACCAGCCGCGCCGCCAGGTCCAGGCCCCAGCTGGTGCCGGACTCGTAGAGCGCCACCAGCTCGTCGACGGTGAACGCCCCGCCGAGCCGTCGCCGCAGCTCGTCGTAGGTCTCCTCGGCCACCAGCAGCGCGCGCTGCGCCACGAGGCCCTCCAGTCCGGCGAGGTACCGATCCCCGGCCCGCCACTGATCGATCGCCAGCATCACCCGCATCGCTCGGGTGAGGCTAGCGGGCCGCCTCCCGCGGCCCGCCAGCCCCAGCCGGTTCCGGCCGCACGGCGTCGTGGTCGATCCTCCCGACCGACCCCACGCCCGCGCGCCGGCGTCGACGCAGCGCTCGCCGCCCGCCCGCGACCGGTCTCCCGGTCGCCTGACGGTCGGCGGTCGTCCGCGTCAGTCCTTCGGCAGCCCGCTCACGACGTAGACCCGCTCGCCCTCGCGCACCATGCCGAGGTTCCGCGCCGAGACGGCCAGGCCGCGCTCGGTGGTCAACCGCGCCTTCTCGGCCTTCAGGCGGTTCTCGGTGCGGGTCAGCTGCTGCAGCTGGTGCGACTGCTGCGCGGCGTCGTCACGTGCGCCGAACCAGTCCAGGACCGGTCGTACGTAGCTGGACGCCAGCAGGATCAGCACCAGCACGAGGGCGGCTCGTCGGATGCGGGGCCACGCCAGCTCGACCCCGGCGGAGCGGGACGGGCTCGGCCGACGGCCGCTCGCGGAGCGCGAGGGGCCGCGACCGGCGGACCGGCTGCGGGGGGCGGTGGTCGTGGCGCTGCTCACGCCCCGGGTGTTCGCCCCGGCGCGACCGGCTCCTCGCGACGCACGGCGGCTTGCAGCGAGGGCGCCGGACGGGGTGCAAGATCCCTTGCACGGGACGCGAACACCCGTTCCCCACTGGCGTTTCAGGCCGTGTCAGCGGCGAGCAGGCGTTCGCGATCGCCGCGCCCGAGGTCGCCGCGGGCTCACGATCCGAGCCGTCGCTCGTCGTCCCCGCGCTCGATCTCGCGACCCCGCCGGCGGCGCTTCCTGCGACCGCGGCGGACGCTGTTGCCACTCATGATCGAGATCAGCCGCAGGCGCACCGTCGGGGCCTCGGGCGAGGCGGGCGCGGCCGCCTGGTGGACGTCGTTGCCGCCCATGATCGAGGTCTCCGAGACCTCCACGTTGACGCCCTCGGGGATCCGGATGTTGCTGCCGCCCATGATCGAGACCACCGTGATCTCGACCACGTGACCGGCAAGCTCGGCCTCGCTCAGGTCCAGGTCGCTGCCGCCCATCACGTTGACCACGCTCACCCGCCGCGGGACCCGCCAGCGTCCCGAGCGGTCGCTGCCGCCCATCACCGCCCAGATCCGGATGTGCTCGTCCTGCGCCCCCGGTCGGACCGGCAGCGGGCTGCGAGTGCTGGGCGCCACGTCGAGCGGGTGCGGGCCGTCCGCCGGGACCAGGACGTCGGCCAGCAGCCGCTCCAGCTCGACGCGCGTGCGCGCGCCGAAGGCCGACGTCAGGCGCTCGTCGAGCTCGTCGACGGTCAGGCGTCCCTCGCCCATCGCGTGCCGCAGCAGCTCCGCGGCCCGCTCCCGCTCGCGGTCGGAGGCGCGCAGCGCGAGCGACCCGGCCGCCGGCACCGCGGGCGGCGGCGCCGGCTCGTCGTCGGGCACACGCGCCTCGTCGGCCATGCCCGGCAGGCTATCCCCCCCGGGTGGATGCGAGGTACGTGTCGCCCGACCCGCGATCCGCAGCGTCTACGCGCGCGTCAAGCCGCCCGGAACACCGAGCGCCCCGGGTAGATCGCGGCGGCGCCGAGCGCCTCCTCGATCCGCAGCAGCTGGTTGTACTTGGCGACGCGATCGGAGCGCGACGGGGCGCCGGTCTTGATCTGGCCGCAGCCGGTGGCGACGGCCAGGTCGGCGATCGTCGTGTCCTCGGTCTCGCCCGAGCGGTGCGACATGACGGCGGTGTAGCCGGCGGCACGGGCCATCCGGATCGCCTCGAGGGTCTCGGTCAGCGTGCCGATCTGGTTGACCTTGATCAGGATCGAGTTCGCCGTGCCGCTGTCGATGCCGCGCTTCAGCCGCTCCGGGTTGGTGACGAAGAGGTCGTCGCCGACCAGCTGGACCGTGTCGCCGAGGGTCTCGGTCAGCGTCTTCCAGCCGGCCCAGTCCTCCTCGTCCATGCCGTCCTCGATCGAGAGGATCGGGTACTTGCCGGCCTTGTCGGCCCAGTACGCGGCGAGCTCCTGGGCGCTCAGCGAGCGGTTCTCGTGCTGCAGCACGTAGCTCCCGCCCTCGAAGATCTCCGAGGTGGCGGGGTCGAGCGCGATCCCGACCTGCTCGCCGGGGCGGTAGCCGGCCTTCTCGATCCCGTCGACGAGGACCTGGAGCGCCTCCTCGTTGGACGACAGGTCCGGCGCGAAGCCGCCCTCGTCGCCGACCGACGTCGCCAGGCCGCGGCCGTGCAGCAGCGCCTTGAGGTGGTGGAAGATCTCGGCGCCGACGCGCAGGCCCTCGGAGAACGTCTCGAACCCGAACGGGACGATCATGAACTCCTGGAAGTCGACCGAGTTGTCGGCGTGCGACCCGCCGTTGAGCACGTTCATCATCGGAACGGGCAGCGTCACGCCGGCGCCGTCGGCGTCGACCTTCAGGTGCTTCCAGAGCGGGACCCCGGCGTCGACGGCGGCCGCGCGCGCGACGGCGAGCGAGACGCCGAGGATCGCGTTCGCCCCCAGCCGCGACTTGTTCGGCGTGCCGTCGAGGTCGATCAGCGCCTGGTCGAGCCCGGCCTGGTCGTCGGCGTCGCGGCCCTTGACGGCCGCGGCGATCTCGCCGTTTGCGTTGGCGACGGCCTGGGTCACGCCCTTGCCGAGGTAGGCGTCGCCGCCGTCGCGCAGCTCGGTCGCCTCGAACTCGCCGGTGGACGCGCCCGAGGGCACCGCGGCGCGGCCGCGGGCCCCGGAGGCCAGCGTCACCTCGACCTCGACCGTCGGGTTGCCCCGGCTGTCGAGGATCTGACGACCGTGGACGCTCTCGATCTGGCTCATAGAGCCCGGAAGTCTGCCGCAGAGCGGCAGCCGGCGCGGTGTCCCTCGGCGAGCGCTCAGCGTGCTCCCCGCGTCCTCCGACCGACGGAGCTCATCGTCGAGGCGATCCTCCTGACGAACCGGGGCAAACCCCGGGGTCGATCGGGGGGAATCCCCCATGGTCGTCCGCGCCGGCGGACGACAGGATGCTCGCACCACACCGACCCACCGAGACGATGACCACCCTGACCGCCCGCCGCCACCTGCAGCTCCTCCCTCAGCCCGATCGCGATCTCCCTCGTCGCGACCGCGGGCTCGCTGCCGGTCTGCGGCGGGCCGCCGCCGTGCTCTGGGCGGCCGATGAAGCGGGTGACGTCGTCCCGGTGGGTCAGGCGGTGGACGTCCAGCGGATGCTGGTCGCCGTCGGCCTGCTCGACCTGACCGCGGTCAGCGGCCGCTGGGACCGTGCGACGGCCGACGCCGTCGCCGACTTCCAGCGGATCAACGAGCTGCCGGCCGATGGCGTCGCCGGTTCGCGGACGGTCGACCTGCTGCTGACCCGCACCGCGCCGCGACCGGCGGCGCTGCGGCTCGCCGCCTGAGCTCAGTCGGCGGCCACGTCGCCGCCGCCCTGCTGCTCGGCCAGCACGGCCCGCGCGTAGTAGGCCAGCCGGTCGTCCTCGGGCAGCTCGGTCCAGCGGAGGCCCTCCTCGGCGGCCAGCCGCTCGGCTACCAGCACCCGCTCGCGGAACCGGGCGCTGGAGGAGCGGAGCGCGATCTCGGGATCGGCCTTCGCCTTGCGGGCGACGTTGACGACCGCGAAGAGGGCGTCGCCGAGCGCCGCGAAGGTCTCGTGGCGGGCGCCCTGCCGCAGCGCCGCGGCGAGCGCGTCGAGCTGCGCGCGGGCGGCGTCCAGCGCCGTCTCGACGTCGGTCGGATCGAAGCCGCTCGAGGCCGCCCGCCGCTGGACCTTGCGGGCGAACAGCAGCGACGGCAGGTTGTCCGGCACCTCGCCGAAGATCCCGCGCTCGCGCCCGGGCTCGTCCTGCTTGAGCCGGTCCCAGTTGCGCAGGACCTCGCCGGCGTCCGCGACCTCGACGTCGCCGAAGACGTGCGGGTGGCGGCTGATCAGCTTCTGGCGGCAGTGCTCGGCGACCTGGCCGAGGTCGCCGGCGCCGCGCTCCTCGAGCAGCAGCGAGAGGAAGTGGACCTGGAAGAGCACGTCCCCCAGCTCGTCGAGCAGCTTGCCGTCGTCGCCCTGGTTGGCGGCGTCGGCCAGCTCGTAGGCCTCCTCGAGCGTGTGCGGGACGATCGTCCGCTCGTCCTGCTCGCGGTCCCAGGGGCACTCGACGCGCAGCCGGCGGGTGAGGTCGTCGAGCGCGCCGAGGGCGTGGGTGATCTCGTCGCGGGGCACGCCCCGGACGGTAGCGACCCGTGCGGCCGGGGTCAGCCGGCCGCGCGGGTCGCGCGGGTCAGCCGGCGGGGGTCGCCGGGGCCTGCTGGCCACCGCCCGCGGCGCCGGCCGCGGTCGTCGGCTGCTTGGGCTCCTTGTAGCCCTTGCAGAACTGGGCCACGTAGCCCTTGCGGCACTCCGTCTTGCCCTGCCAGTCCTTGATGATCTGCTTCTGCCAGTCGGTGAAGGCCGTCTGCTGCTTCTGGGCGGTGACCTGCTGCTTGAGCAGGTCCTTGACCTTGTCGAACGGCGTGACCTTGGCCGGCGTGATGTTGTCGACGCGGACGATGTACCAGCCCGACTCGGTCTTCACGGGGCCGACCAGCTCGTCCTTCTTGGCGCCGAAGGCGGCGGTCTCGAGGCCGCGCTCCTGCTGGCCCTTGGCGACGCCGGAGAGCTTGCCGCCGGCGTTGCGGGTGACCTGGTCGACCGAGTACTTCTTGGCGACGGTCGCGAACTTCGCGCCCTTGTCGAGCTCCGCCTTGGCGGCCTTCGCCTTGGCCTCGGTCTTCGTCAGGACGACGTGCAGGCCGCGGGTCTCCGGCTGCGTGAACTGGGCCTTGTTCTTGTTGTAGTAGGCCTGGACGTCCTTGTCCGTGACCTTGCCCTTCTCCTTGGTGATCTTCGCCTGGAGCTTCTGGAGGATCAGCTGGTTGCGCTGATCCTGCTTCAGGACGTCGACCCCGAGGCCGGTGAGCTTGGTGAACTTGGCGAGGTTCTGCTTGCCGCCGATCGCGGTCGGCTGCGCCAGGTAGTTGGCCCAGCCCTTGTCCAGCTCGGCCTGCGAGATCTTGATGTCGTTGTCCTCGGCCTCCTTGCGGAGCACCTCGGTCAGCAGCGGATCGAAGATCGCCATCTGCTTGATCTGGTCGTAGCCGTTCTTGCAGTTCGCCTTGAACTGCGCGTCACTCGGCGCCGGCTGCCCCTTCGGCGGCTTCGGCGTCTGGGCCTTCAGCTGCGCGATGCAGTTCTTGAAGGTCGGCGAGTCCGGGACGATCATCTTCGGGTTCTTGCCCGCGAGGACCTGAGCCGTGTTCGCCTTGTAGGTGGCGTACTTGAAGCTCTTCTCGTACTGGGCTTTCGTGATGTCCTTGCCGTCGATCTTGGCGACGGAATCGGCCGACAGCCCGCCGCCGCACCCGGCGAGCACGACGGCGACCGGGATTCCGACGGCGCAGACGGCCAACGAGGTTCGATTGTGGCGCAGCATCCGCGGGAGCCTAGCGGGCGTGGATAAGGCGCGTCTTTACGCTCGGTAGCGGATCAGAAACAATCGTCCCCGCCGAGCAGCACTGGGGATTCGCCCGATGCGCCGCGACGCTACGCGGGCGCCACGCTGAGGGCCGCCGCGCGCACCGCCTCGGCGGCTGCGACGACCGCCTCGAGCCGCTGGAACCCGTCCTTCGGGACGGCGACCGAGATCTGCGAGCGACCGCCCTCGTAGCGCATGCCGCCGCCGCGACCGCCCCACTCCTCGCGCAGCCGCTCGAGCCCGCTCTCGTCCAGCTCGACCGGGCTCGCGGTCAGCTTGGTGCCGCGCAGCGAGACCACCCGGCAGCCGGCCTCGCCGAAGCGGATCCGCGCGCGCTGCAGCTCGACCAGGTTCTGGAGCGGCTCGGGCGGGGCGCCGAAGCGATCCTCCAGCTCGGTCCGCAGCTCCTCCAGCTCGGCGACGTCGCGGGCGCCGGCGATCCGCCGGTGGACCTCGACCTTGGCCTGCTCGTAGGGCACGTAGTCGGCCGGGACGTAGGCCGTGACCTGGGCGTCGAGCCGGACCGGCTCGCGTTCGTCCGCGTCGGCGTCGTCGCCGCCGCCGTCGGCCGCCTCGCGCTCGGCGACGGCCTCCTCCAGCATCGACAGGTAGAGCTCGAAGCCGAGCGCCGCGACGTGGCCGGACTGCTCGTCGCCGAGCAGGTTGCCGGCGCCGCGCAGCTCCAGGTCGCGCATCGCGATCTGGAACCCGGAGCCGAGCTCGGTGTGGTCGGCGAGCGCGGTCAGGCGGTGCATCGCGTCCTCGGTCAGCGCCGCCGCCGAGGGGTACAGGAGGTAGGCGTAGCCGCGCTCCTTGCCGCGGCCGACGCGGCCGCGGATCTGGTACAGCTGGCTGAGCCCGAAGAGGTCGGAGCGGTCGACGATCAGGGTGTTGGCCTGCGGGATGTCGATCCCGGACTCGATGATCGACGTCGACACCAGCACGTCGGCCTCGCCGCGGAGGAACCGCATCATGTGGTCCTCCAGCTGCTGGTCGGTCATCTGGCCGTGGGCGACCTCGAAGTCCAGGTCGGGGCAGAGCCCGCGCAGCCGGGCCGCGGTCTCGTCGATCGTCTCGACGCGGTTGTGGAGGAAGAACGACTGGCCGCCGCGGGCCTTCTCGCGCAGCAGCGACTGGCGGACCAGCTGGTCGTCGTACTCGCCGACGTAGGTCTTGACCGGGCGACGGCCCTCGGGCGGCGTCTCGATCGTGGAGATGTCGCGCAGGCCGGCCAGCGACATCTGCAGCGTGCGCGGGATCGGCGTCGCCGACATCGCGATCACGTCGACCTTCAGCTTCAGCTGGCGCAGCAGCTCCTTCTGCTTGACGCCGAAGCGCTGCTCCTCGTCGACGACGATCAGGCCCAGGTCCTTACCGCGGACGTCGCGCCCGAGGATCCGGTGGGTGCCGATCAGGACGTCGACCTGGCCGGCGTTGAACGCCTGGACGACCTCGCGCTGCTCGGCGGCGGTGCGGAAGCGCGAGACGTGGTCGACGGTGATCGGCAGGTCGCGCAGGCGCTCGGCGAAGGTCCCGTAGTGCTGCTGGGCAAGGATCGTCGTCGGGGCCAGGATCAGCACCTGCTTGCCGTCGGCGGCCGACTTGACCGCGGCCCGCAGCGCGACCTCGGTCTTGCCGAAGCCGACGTCGCCGCAGATCAGCCGGTCCATCGGCCGCTCGGACTCCATGTCGGCCTTGACGGCGTCGATCGCGTCCAGCTGATCGGCCGTCTCCTTGTAGGGGAACCGGGCCTCGAAGTCCTCGATCAGCTCGCCGTCGGCCGGGAACGCGTGGCCACGGCGACGACGGCGCTCGGCGTAGAGGTTCAGCAGCTCGCCGGCCATCTCGTGGGCGGCCTTGCGGGCACGGGTCTTGATCGCCTCCCAGCCCTTGCCGCCGAGCTTCGAGAGCGTCGGCCCGGCCCCGCCGCCGGAGACGTAGCGGGTGATCTTGGCCAGCTGGTCGACGGGGACGAAGACCTTGTCCTCGCCGGCGTACTGGAGCTTCAGGTAGTCGCGGGTGACGCCGGCGACGGTCTTGGTGTCGAAGCCGTCGAAGCGGGCGATCCCGTGGTCCTCGTGGACGACGTGGTCGCCGGTCCGGAGGTCGGCGAAGCTGCGCAGCGCGCCGCGGCGGCTCGAGCGGCGGCGCTGCTCGTCGTCGCGCTCGGTCTTGCGCCGCCGCAGCAGCCGGTGGTCGGGCAGGACGGCCAGCTGCAGGCCGGGCGCGATGAAGCCGTAGCGCAGGTCGGCGACGACGAACCCCGCGCGCGAGGGGTCGAATCCCGCCGGGTCGCCCCCGCGGCGGGCACCGCCCTGCTCGGTCCCCGCCTCGCCGATCCACTGGGCGCGGACGCGGCTGAGGTTGTAGGCGGCGCGGTCGCCGTCGCCGTGCCGGCGCCAGGTGACGACGGTCCGGTAGCCGGAGCGCAGGAGCTTCTCCAGCTCCGTCTCGGCGGCGGTCAGCGTCCGGGCCGAGAGGTCGCCCGACTGGGCGTGCAGCTGCAGGTCCTGGTCCTGGAGCAGGCTGTTGATCCGCAGCTCGGCCCGGCGCTCGAGCTCGCCCAGGACCGTCTCCGGCTTGACGTAGAGGTGGCCGGCGTCCTCGTCGTGGAACGCCGCGCAGACGTCGTCCCACTGGTCGCGCAGCGCCGGCTCGATCTCCTCGTCGGCGGCCAGCACCACGACCGCGTCGGCGGGGACCAGGTCGAGGAAGCTACCGAAGCGGTCGACGGGCAGCAGCTCGGCGACGTCGACGCGCTGGTCGGCGTCCTCGCCGCCGGGCCCCGAGCGCGACTTCCGGTCGGCGAGCATCGCGGCGATCTCGGCCGACTCGCGGTACTCGGCGGCCAGCTCCGCGGCGGGCGCGACGAAGACCTCCTGCAGCTCGTCGAGCGAGCGCTGGGTGAAGACCGAGAACGCCCGGATCGACTCGACTTCGACGTCGAAGAGGTCGACGCGGACGGGGTTGTCCTCGGTGCCGGGGAAGACGTCGAGGATGCCGCCGCGGATCGCGAACTGGCCGCGGTCGGCGACCTGGTCGACCCGCTCGTAGCCGGCGCTGACCAGGTCGCGAGCGCACTCGTCCAGGTCGAGCAGCTCGCCGACCTCGATCGCGAAGCCGTGCGGTCGCAGGGCCGGGTCGGGGACGGTCTCCGAGAGCGCGACGGCCGAGGCGACGACGACCGGCGGCTCGTCGGTCGCGCTGCCGTCCTCGTGGGCCAGGAGCGCGTCGAGGGCGGCGACCCGCTGGCCGACCAGGTGCGGCGGCGGGGCCAGGTGCGACTCGTAGGCGACGCCGCGCGAGGGATAGAAGCGGACCGGTCGCGGGTGCAGCCAGGCGCGCAGGTCACGGGCCAGCTCGCGAGCCTGCTTGTCGTCGCCGGCCACCACCAGCCCGGGCCGCCCGAGCCCGATCGCCCCGTCGACCCCATCCAGCGCGGCCGCGATCACGTAGGGCCGCAGCGAGGTCGACACGAAGGCCCGCCCGCCGTCCCGGGCGATCCGCGCCCCGGTCGGCTCGTCGGCGAGGTGGCGAAGCAGCGGGCGCAGGGAGGACATGCAGGCAGGCGGGGCGGCGGTGGTTCAGCGAGCGCGGGGCCGGTCGAGACGGCACGACGCGAGGGCGCTGGCGAGCGGTGAGCGGCTCGCCGGGCAGGGCCATCGAGTCTACGAGGTCGGGCCGGGCGCTTCGTTTCGGGGGTGGCCCAGGACGAGCGTTGGTTCGCGGGGTGGCGGATGTGGTCTGCGGGGTGCGGTGCGCCCTCGATCGATCGCGGGGTCGGCGGGAGTGGCGGACTCAGCTGGGGTGGCGGCTGTGGTCCGCGGGGGTGCGGTACGCCCTCGATCGCTCGCGGCCAAG